>JBDSTZ010000626.1:0-11705 GCA_039927975.1 Massilia sp.
CTTGTCCTCGTGGGACAGTTGCGTGAGATTGAGACGGGGGGGTTTCGGCGGCATGACGACATGATGCGGTAATTGCCAATTGTTTACAACTGTTGATTGACCTGTTCACTCAGGCTGAATAGTTACCGAGGAACCAAGGGGACGATAAGGTTGCTTGGATTTCCGTCCCACCGCAGTGCAACAACATCAACCGATGCAAAATCAGCGGCGCAACATCGTCCCCACCTAACCCACGGGATGAATACCCCGCTACAAACCTTTCCACCTTGGTTGAAAAGCCGGATCCTCAATCCGCTCCACGATACATACCGCGCGCGAGAAACCCCTGAAAACTATAGCCTTCTCAGTTTCATTTCTCCTATCACTTCCGGGGTGCACAAACACCAATGAAACGGATACCATCAACATCAATCCCAATATGGTCAAACTCGGCGAATCTGGCTCTACGCTAAAAAAACGACTAGCGCCCAAGGTAAAACTGGAAGCGCATCCCGCCGGAATCGATTTTTTAACGCTGGATTGGAGCATAAAAAACCCACAAACCGTTACGTTTGAACATGGAAAATCATCGCTAAGAATAGACAAGTTTCTTAGTGTTTTAGCAACTCAAGATCACGATTTCGCAATAGAGGGAATTTTCGAAATCAACGTTAGTTGCACACTATCGGCAACCGACTTTCTTGAACATGAGCAAGCAAGGCTCTTGTTAACGAATCCGTTGAAAAACGCACTCAGACATGGCTCGAGAGCGGTCATCCCCAGGCATCTTCCTCGCATACATGCTCGAGACCTGTACCAATATCAATTTTCGACCCACTCCTATGTTCCCCAAGATGCCAACTATGTACCCACAGCTGAAGAATGGTTGCAACTTCCCGGCAATACAACATGGGAACTCTATGCAGACCGCGTTTTTCTATCCATTAATATCGATCGTCACCAATCAAAAGCGGACAAGTCGACCCCAGACGTCTATCTAATTTCCTATAATTTTCAGAGCGAGAACAACTATTACAGGGGCAATGTCGCGGATGAATTCCGGACGAAGTGGCTTAGCAAATTGGCTTCATCGCTTGTCACCGTAGCCGAACAGCGAGCAAAGCGAGAAGCTGAAGTGCGGGCGCTAGGAATTCCGGTCGATGAAGAGTATGTTGACCCGACGCTGCCAACAACGGTATCAAGGTGAAGTCTATGAGGATGGAACGCGCCTTCGCCAGCTTAATTTGTACGCCAGCCGTCGATGCGAGGAACCGTGGCAAGTGGGCGATAAGGGCTCATGGCTATCGGCCCCGCCCAGTGCAAATACATCGAGCGAAGCGGCGTCAGCTACACAACATCCGCCCCAGCTAAACCACAAGATCAATCCCGCGACACAAAATATTTGGTTGAAATTCCCGATCCTAAATTGAGTGCACGATACATTCCGCATGCGAGTAACCATGAAAACAATAGTCTTCTCAGTATCATTCCTGCTATCAGTTTCGGCATGCACAAAAACCAATGAAGAGAATATTAGGAGCACCGAACCCAATATCGTGAAAATAGGCGAAAGTGGCGCCGAACTGCAAAAAAGACTACAACCTAAGATCAAATTGGACGCCCATCCCGCTGGCATCCATTTTTACAAGATGAACTGGGGCATAAAAAACTCACAAACTGTCACCTTCGAACATGGAAAATCATCGCTAAAAATCGACCACTGCCTGAGTTTGCTCGCATCTCAAGATGAGGTTTTCTCAAAAGAAGGAATTTCGGAAATCGACGTTAATTGCGTACTAGCGACGACCGATTTGCTGCAACACGAGCAAGCAAGGCATTTATTTGAAGGACATTTGAAAAACGCTCTTAGTCATGGCTGGAGAGAAGTCATTCCCAGGTACCTTCCGCGAATACATGGTCAAGATATGTTGCAATATCAGTTTTCCAACGACACTTTTGTTACCCTGGATGCCAACTATATACCCACAGCTGAAGAATGGTTGAAACTTCGCAACAATACCTCTTGGGAACTCTATGCAAACGGGGTCTTTCTATCCATTCGTATCGATCGTTATCAACCAAAAGCTGTCAAGTCGACTCCAGACGCCTATATGATTTTCTATAATTTTCAGAACGAGAACAATTATTACAGGGGCTTTGTCGAGAATGAATTTCGGACGGAGTGGCTTAGTAAACTAGCTTCAGCGCTGGTCCCTGAGGCCGAAGAGCGAGCAAAGCGAGAAGCTGAAGTGCGGGCGCTAGGAATTCCGATCGACGAAGGGTATGTTGACCCGCCCCTGCCAACAGCACTAACAAGGTAAGATCTGCGGGGCGGACGTAAGCCCGGGCCCACTTTGCACGCTCGGTTACTGCTGGAAGGGAACATGCCAAGTCGGCGACAAGGTTTCATGGATTTCGGTCCCGCTCCAGCGCATCCGCATTAACCAACCCGAAGTCAAGCGCCCCACACCGAACCCACCTAACCCACGGATTTCATTCACCTTTTCCCGATATCCCCAAGAACTGTGGATAACTTTGTGGATAAGGCACTCTTGACAAGCCGGAAGCCCAGTATTTGCGCGGGTTTCGACATTTTGCCCGTTCTAGAGGCAAAAAATTATATGAACGAAATCAATCACTTAGGCTAACCCGTGCAAGTGGATTTCGACACCACATCAGAAAAATCCTACAAATTCGCCTCGCGGGGGATAACCTTGTCTTCCTGCGCCTAAAATCGCGATCCTCTGCCCACAACTGTCGACAAAACGCTGCCAACGGGCTACTTCCAGGCATTCCTTGCCCGGTCGCGCACCAGCATCCGTATGCTGTCCGGCATCGGCTTCTTGCTTTTGGCTGTCTCCGCGTCCATCCATACCGTCTCGTCAAAATGCTTGAGCATCGCCGGGCTGATGAAGCGCGAGCGCGCCGCATACACGTGACGGTCGCCCATCTGCGCCTGTTGCTTGATGAAGAATCGGTTCGGCACCACCAGGTGCAAGTGCTCCTTGGCACGCGTCATGGCCACGTACAGCAAGCGCCGCTCTTCCTCGATATCGGCCGCATTCCCCGTCGCCATGTCCGACGGAATGCACCCATCGACCACATTGAGCACGTGCACCGACTTCCACTCCTGCCCTTTTGACGAATGGATGGTCGACAGGATCACGTAATCCTCGTCCAGCAGCGGCGGCCCGGCGCGGTCGCTGGTCGCTTCCGGCGGATCCAGCGTGATCTCGGCCAGAAAGGTTTCACGCGAGCCGTAGCCGCCCGCCAGCTGCGCCAATTGCTCGACATCCGCCACGCGCACTTGCGCGTCATCGTGCATGCGTTCCAAATGCGGCAGATACCAGTTCTTGACCAGCTCGATATCGGCCGGCCAGCGCAAACCCGGGGTGCGCAGGGCGCGGTACAAGGTCACGAATTCTTGCCAGTCGCCTCCACTCTTGCCCGGCGCCGCGAACTGTTCGACCGCCATCACCGGCTCCGCCGCCTCACTCACCGCGTCCAGCAACTTGCTCGCCGTCGCCGGTCCAATGCCAGGAATTAACTGGGCAACGCGAAACCCCGCCATCCGCCCGTTCGGGTTCTGCGCGAAGCGCAACACCGCCAGCACGTCCTTGATATGCGACGCTTCCAGAAACTTCAGACCACCGAATTTGACGAAGGGAATATTGCGCCGCATGAGTTCAAGTTCCAGCGCCGCACTATGGCTGGCCGCCCGAAACAACACCGCCTGCGAGATGAGCGCGATGCCGCTTTCGCGGTGCTCGAGGATGCGATTGCACACCCAGCGCGCCTGCTCGGCCTCGTCAGGAATCAGCACCAGTTGCGGCAGCGCGGTCGACACCTTGTCGGTCCAGAGGGTCTTCGCATGGCGCTCCAGCGCAGCCGCGATCACCGCGTTCGACGCGTCCAGAATCGGCTGGGTCGAACGGTAATTGCGGTCCAGCGTAATCGTCTGCACAGGCTGCGAAAACTGCTTGGGGAAATCGAGAATGTTGCGTACTGTGGCCCCGCGAAACGAATAAATCGACTGGGCATCGTCCCCCACCACCATCACGCCCCTGCCGTCCGGCTTCATGCCGGTGATGATGGCCGCCTGCAGCCGATTCGTATCCTGGTATTCATCGACCAGCACGTGGTCGAACATGCCGCCGATTTCAGCCCCCAGTTCAGGATCGGCCGCCATCTCGGACCAGAACAGCAGCAGGTCGTCGTAATCGAGCACGTTCTGCTCTTGCTTGGCATCGACATAGGCGCCGAACAGAGTCTTCAGCTCGGCCTCCCATTCGCTACACCACGGAAATGTACTCTGCAGCACCAGCGACAAGGGCTCCTGGCTGTTGACCACGCGCGAATAAATCGACAGGCAAGTGCCCTTGAGCGGAAATCGCTTCTGGGTCTGGGTCAGGCCGATCTCGTGCCGCACCAGGCCCATCAGGTCCTCCGAATCGCCGCGATCGTGAATCGTGAACGATTCTTCCAGCCCGATCCGCCCCGCGTATTCGCGCAGCAGGCGCGCGCCGATGCTGTGGAAGGTTCCCGCCCACGGCAGGCTGGTAATCGCCTGGCTGCTGTGGCCATTGCCCATAATCCGCTGCAACACGCCGCCAGAACGGTTGCTCATCTCGATCGCCGCGCGGCGGGAAAATGTCAGCAGCAGCATCCGCTGCGGATCGGCCCCGCTCATGATCAGGCGTGCCACCCGGTGCGCCAGCGTGTTGGTCTTGCCCGACCCTGCCCCGGCGATCACCAGCAGCGGCCGCGCGTCGCCCTGCGGCAAGCCGATGTCGTGCTCGACCGCGGCGCGCTGTTCGGTGTTCAGGCTGGCGAAGGGGTCGGCAGCGGCAATTGGCTCGGCAACAACAGACATCGATGGCATTCAAATGAAGGAAGCCATTACTGTACATTTACCCAGTATTCGATGGCAAGAACATTCCCGCGTTTCCGCACAATTTCCCGCACGGAAATGGCGCAAGCGTGCCTGCGAATTGTGATAGCTTGACCCGAAACGGCGCTAAGTAGCCGTATTTAAAGCGCTTTTTCAGATATCCACAATCAGTGTGGATAACTTTGTGGATAAGCCCCGCTTGACACAGCGCAAGCCTGTACTGATGCGGGTTTCAACAAAATGCCCATTACTGAGGCAATAAAATAAGCCTTTAAAATCAGTCACTTGAAAACCGTAACGGGATGCACCAAAAAAATCCGTCGAAAAATCTTTCGCGCATTTTTTGTGAATAACCACTAAACGGCAGAGTTATGCAAGGTGCCTGATTCGATATCTTTTCGACATCGAATGGCCCGTGCGCGGGGCGATTCGATCCGCCCGCAAAACGGGTCACCCGGCCAAATGCGAAAGGTGGCGCGTCAGATCGCCGATGGTGTGCGGCGCCGGTTCGGCTCGAGCAGCACCCGTTCGATCACCTGCGGATCGATATCGTGCGCCTTGAGATATTCGAGCGCGGAGCGGGTGTTCCCACTTTCCTGCACCGAGATGCCGTGATTGACGATGTCCCGGCGCCGCCCGTCGCGCCGTTCATATTGAGGCGCCGCCTGGAGCAGCAGCGCCGTTTGCTGGTGGGTAGATTGTGTCATCGCGATTCCATACCGAAGAGGAAAAGGGTGGTTCAGCGCTTAGGAGTATCCAACAATAACCCGCAAAGTCAAGGACGCTTTTTCAGCGCAACCCGCCAACTTTCACCGTCGCCACCAAGACGAACGGCCCGCTCCGGCGCACCCGCAAACGGCGCGCCGTCCGCCCGTCGGCGCGCCTAGAATGGGCTCCATCCCCTACCCGCAGCCGAGGCAATCATGGCCATTTCCATCGAAACAGTCACCCCCACCGAACAACCGCTCAACCCGGGCGACGAGGCGCGTCCCGGTACGCCAGGCGCGGCCGAAGACATCTGCGACATGTGCAGCGGCAGCGGCAAACTCGGCAACGGCGCCGAATGCCTCGAGTGCGCCGGCACCGGACGCGTGATGCGCGGCATCGGCGGCGGCTAACGAGGCATGGCGCCGAGCGGCGCCGGTCAAACAGGCAGGACTGGGCACGGCGGCGCTGAGACAGCGCTGCCGCACATGGACGCCAGTTAGACACCAGCGGCGCGGCAAGCGATAATGACGGCATGAAACAAGCGCCGCCCTCGCCCGTTCCCGGCCAACGCCCTCGCCCGCAGTCCCTGACCGATTTGTTCGTCTCGTTCACCCTGCTGGCCCTGCAAGGCTTCGGCGGCGTGCTGGCGGTCGTCCAGCGCGAATTGGTCGAGCGCAAGCAATGGCTCACGCCGGAGGAATTCGTCGAAGACTGGGCCGTCGCGCAAATTATGCCGGGTCCGAACGTCGTCAATCTGTCGCTGATGATCGGCGGCCGCTATTTCGGCCTTCGCGGCGCGCTGGTCGCGCTCGCCGGCATGCTGTCGGCGCCTCTCTTGCTGGTGCTGCTGCTGGCCGTGTTGCACGCGCGCATAGGCGCCTACCCGGCCGTCGCCGGCGCCCTGCGCGGCATGGCGGCGGTCTCGGCCGGCATGATTGGCGCCGCCGGCCTCAAGCTGCTGCTATCGCTCAAGAAGAGCCCCATGCCCTTGTCCTGGTGTATCGGCCTGAGCACGCTCGGCTTCGTGCTGGTGGCGCTGCTGCGCGCGCCGCTGGCCTACGTACTCTTCGGCATTGGCGGCCTCGGTTGCGTGCTGTGCTACCGCCGGCTGGCCCCATGAGCGAGCAACTGCACCTGGTGCTCGGCTGGAGCGAATGGCTCGACCTGTTCGCCCACTTCCTGTTGCTGTCGCTCATGTCGGTCGGCGGCGCCATTTCCACCTCGTCCGAAATGCATCGCTACCTGGTCGACCAGCACCATTGGCTGACCCAAGCGCAATTTGCCGAATCGATCGCGCTGGCGCAGGCCGCGCCGGGACCGAACGTGCTCTTCGTCGCCCTGATGGGCTGGCATGTCGGCATGAACACCGGCAGCACCTTCGCCGCCCTGCTCGGCGTGGCCACGACCATGCTCGGCATCATCATCCCGTCGAGCGTGCTCACCTATGGCGCGGCCCAATGGGGCCACCGCAACCGCGACCTGCGCGCCGTGCGTGCCTTTAAACAAGGGCTGGCGCCGGTCGTCATCGCCCTGTTGCTGGCGACCAGCTGGATCTTGGCCGAAGGACTCGCCCAGACCGATATCGCCTGGCGCCAATGGCTGCTGGTGATCGTCGCCGGCTTGATCCTCTGGCGCACCCGCCTGCACATGCTGTGGGTCCTCTTGCTCGGCGCCACGCTGGGCGCGCTGCAACTGGTCTGAGCCAGCGACCGCCACCGCGCGCCGCCTCAAGCCGCAGCCGTTGGCAAGAATTCCGCCGACAGGGCATACTCCGCCTGTTCCCCTCCACCGGATGTGCATCATGTTAGAACTGCTCAGTGAACACGCTTGCTTCGGCGGCGTGCAGCGCTTGTACCGTCACCAGTCCGACAGCATCGGCTTGCCCATGCGCTTTTCGGTCTTCATTCCGCCAGCGGCCAACGGCTCGCCCATGCCCGCCCTGTTCTACCTGGCGGGCCTGACCTGCACCGAAGAAACCTTCATGATCAAGGCCGGCGCCCAGCGCGTCGCCGCGCGCGAAGGCTTGATCCTGATCGCGCCCGACACCAGTCCGCGCGGCGCCGGCATCGAAGGCGAGGATGCAGAGTGGGATGTCGGCGTCGGCGCCGGCTTCTACCTCGACGCCACCCAGGAACCGTGGCACCGCAATTACCGCATGTACAGCTACCTGCTCGAACTGCGCGAACTGGTCATCGCCACCTTGCCCGTCGACGCCGAGCGGATCGGTATTTTCGGCCATTCGATGGGCGGCCATGGCGCCCTCGTGATGGCGCTGCGCAATCCCACCCTGTTTCGCTCGGTCTCGGCGTTCGCGCCGATCGCCGCGCCCTCGCTGTGCCCGTGGGGAGAAAAGGCGTTCACCCGCTATCTCGGCGCCGACCAGCAGCAATGGCAGCGCTACGACGCCAGCGTCCTGATGGCGCAACTGCGCGCCCCCTTCCCCAACGGCATCCTGATCGACCAGGGCCTGGCCGACAAATTCCTCCCCACCCAGCTGCGCCCCGAAGTCTTCGAGGCCGCCTGCCATCAAGCCGGCCAGCGCCTGGCCCTGCGCCGCCACGCCGGCTACGATCACGGCTACTATTTCATCGCCACCTTCATGGAAGAACACCTGCGCTTCCATCGCGAAAACCTCAGCTGAACGCGCAGGCCGAAACTTCCATCGCATCGCGCTGTCCAACTGACGGGACAACGACGTGACAAAGGCGGCCCATGAAATTTCGCGATCCAACCGGGTGGATGTGGGGCGAGGCGCTCGAACTGCTCGAACGCGCCGACCGCATGCACCGCCAGTTTTTCCAGCCGGCCGCGCAGGAAGGCAACATGCCCTGCTGGGAACCGCCGATCGACCTCTTCGACACCGGCGCCCAAATGGTCGTGGTAGTCGCCCTGCCCGGCGTCGAGACCGAACAGCTCGTGATCGCCCTCGATGGCCCGCTGCTGATTGTCAAAGGCCAGCGCCGGCTGCCAGCGCTGGCCCAGGACGCCCTCATCCATTGCCTCGAAATACCTTACGGCCGCTTTGAACGGCGCATCGCGCTGCCATCCAGCGCGCTCGCCCTGTCGCTCCAGGAATGCCGCAACGGTTGCCTGTTCGTCGTCCTCGACAAGGGGCCCGCGCCCGATCGCGCGGTGGCGCCATGACGGACGCTCATTCCCCGCACCAGCCGTCCGGCGCCCCCGGCCCGGCATCGCCGTCAAGCTCGGCGCCGCCGTCGCGGCCCTTGCCACCCGACGGCCTCATCATTCTCCCGGTGCGAAATATGGTCCTCTTTCCCGGACTGGTCGCCCCAATAAACATCGGCCGCGAGCGCTCCATCGCCGCCGCGCAGGAGGCCACCCGCAGCGAGCGCCAGATCGGCGTCCTGCTGCAGCGCGACGGCAACGCCGACCTGCCCGCGCCGGCGCAATTGCATCACATCGGCACCGTTGCCAACATCATGCGCTACGTCACCTCGGCGGACAACAGCCATCACATCGTCTGCCAGGGCCAGAAGCGCTTCCGTATCGTCGAATTCCTGAGCGACTACCCATTCCACGCGGCGCGCGTGCAACTACTGCCCGACACCTCGGAGCACCACGCCGAAGTCGAAGCCTTGCTGATCGAACTGAAACACCGCTCCACCGAAATCCTCGGCCTGCTGCCCCAGGTCCCGCCTGAACTGGCGCGCGCCGTCCAAGCCATCAACTCGGCATCGGCCTATGCCGATTTTATCGCCGGCCTGATGGACATCAGCGTCGAGGAAAAGCAGGAAATCCTCGCCACCGTCGACCTGCGCCTGCGGCTGGGCAAAGTGCTCACGCTGCTGTTGCACCGCATCGACGTACTGCGCCTGTCGCAACAGATCAACCAGCAAACCAAGCAGCGCATGGACGAGCGCCAGCGCGAATTCATGCTGCGCGAACAATTGAAAACCATCCAGTCCGAACTCGGCGACGAAGACCAGGACAAGACCGAACTGGCCGACCTGCGCGAAGCCATCGACAAGGCGGGCATGCCTGAAGAAGTCGACAGCCATGCGCGCAAGGAAATGCGCCGGCTCGACAAGATGGCCGACGGTTCAGTTGAATATTCGATGCTGCGCACCTACCTCGAGTGGCTGTCCGAATTGCCATGGCGCGACGAAGCGGTCGGCGAAATCAACCTCGCCCAGGCCCGCGCCATCCTCGACGAAGACCATTTCGGGCTCGACAAGATCAAGCGCCGCATCCTCGAATACCTCGCCGTGCGCAAGCTCAACCCGCACGGCAAGAGCCCCATCCTGTGCTTCGTCGGCCCGCCGGGCGTCGGCAAGACCTCGCTCGGCCAGAGCATCGCCCGCGCCACCGGCCGCAAGTTCGCCCGCGTCAGCCTCGGCGGCGTGCACGACGAAGCCGAGATCCGTGGCCACCGCCGCACCTACGTCGGCGCCCTGCCCGGCAACATCATCCAGGCGCTGCGCAAGACGAGCAGCCGCAACTGCGTCATGATGCTCGACGAAGTCGACAAGCTCGGCGCCGGCTTTCACGGCGACCCGGCCGCCGCCATGCTCGAAGTGCTCGACCCCGAACAGAACGCAACCTTTCGCGACAACTACCTGGCCGTGCCCTTCGACCTGTCCAAGGTCATGTTCATTTGCACCGCCAACGTGCTCGACACCATGCCCGGCCCCTTGCGCGATCGCCTCGAAATCATTTCGCTGCTCGGTTACACGGGCGACGAAAAAAGCCAGATCGCCCGCCGTTACCTGGTGCCGCGCCAGCGCGAGGCCAACGGCGTACAAGCCCATCAAGTCGATCTCACCGACGCCGCCATCGCCGCCATCATCGAGGACTACACGCGCGAAGCCGGGGTGCGCCAGCTCGAACGAGAAATCGGCAGCGTATTCCGGCACGCCGCCATGCGCATCGCCGAGGGCTGGAACGATCCCCTCGTCATCGACGTCGACGCGCTGGCCGCCATTCTGGAGCCGCGCCGCTTTGAAAACGAAACCGCCATGCGCACCAGCCTGCCCGGCGTGGCGACCGGCCTGGCCTGGACGCCGGTCGGCGGCGACATTCTGTTTGTCGAAGCGAGCCGGGTGGCCGGCAGCGGCAAACTGATCCTCACCGGGCAACTTGGCGACGTCATGAAAGAAAGCGCACAGGCAGCGCTGACCCTGGTCAAGGCGCGCGGCGCCGGCATCGGCCTGGAAGCCGACGTGTTCCGGCGCAGCGACGTCCATGTGCACGTGCCGGCCGGCGCGATTCCGAAAGACGGGCCGAGCGCCGGCGTGGCCATGTTTGTCGCGCTCGCCTCGCTGGCGCTCGGCACGCCCGTGCGGCACGATTGCGCCATGACCGGCGAAATCAGCCTGCGCGGCCTGGTCCTGCCCGTCGGCGGCGTCAAGGAAAAATTGCTGGCGGCGCTCAGAGCCGGCATCAGCACCGTGTTAATCCCTGCGCGCAACGAGAAAGATCTGGAAGACATACCGCCGTCGGCGCGAGAGCGGCTCAAGATCGTCTTGTTGACCACGGTGGATGATGCGGTCCAGGCGGCGCTGGGTGTGACGCCGAGGCAAAGTAACCGTATCGACTGGGTGTCGCCGCGCCGCGCCACCGATCATGACCCGGCGCAGCATCCGCACTAAGGTCGAACCTGCGCATCGCCATACGTCATTGACCAGTACTTGCAGCCCAAGCGTCGCGCCAGCCGGGCCCGGGGTGATCGAGAGGTCAGCGGCCCGCCTCGTCCGGCTAACCGGCCTTTTGACGTTTCCAGGTGCGGTACGATTTTCCGCAGCGTGGCAGGTCGGCTAGCGCAGCGGGTCGGCTAGCGCAGCGGGTCGGCAAGCGCAGCGGGGCAAGCGCAGCAGGCCGGCTACAAGCGCAGCAGGTCGGCTAGCGCAGCGGGGCAAGCGCAGCAGGCCGGCTAGCGCGGCGGGGCAAGCGCAGCAGGCCGGCAACTATGCAGCGGGTCGGCTAGCACAGCGGGTCGGCTAGCGCAGCGGGTAGCAAGCGCAGCAGGCCCGCTACTAGTGCAGCGGGCCGGCTAGTGCGGCAGGCCGGCTAGCGCAGCGGGTCGACTGGCGCAGCGGACGGCTAGCATAGCCGGTCTCCTACAATGCCCCGGCCGCCGGACTGCTACGCCCGCTGTTCAGCCGTGACC
>JBDSTZ010000627.1:0-3198 GCA_039927975.1 Massilia sp.
GCGCGAGGCCGCCTTCGCTGCCCAGCATGGCCGCCTCGCAGATGTCGCCGGTGAAGCTGGCGCGGCTGCCGTCGGCCAGGCTCACTTGCAAGCTGGCGGCCTGGCCCAGCAGCGAGGCCAGGTCGACGTGCGCGCTGGTCGACACCGCGATGACGTCGCGCGCGCCGGTCTCCTGCACGGTGTCGTCGGCGGCAAAGGCCTCGACCAGCAGGCCGCCCGAGCCGAGGCCGGCGCGCAGGTCGTCCTCGCGCGCCTCTCCGATGCGCAGCTCATACAGGCGGCTTGCGCTCGAAAATTGCGCCAGCGCGGTGGTGACCTGTTCGATCAGCGCGACGCTCATGCGGCCTTGGCGACTTTAGCCACCGCCGGCCCCTTGCACTCGGCGTCATTGCGCGCGCTGCCGGCGCACAGTTTGGCGCGGCACTGCTCGGCTTCCGCGACCGAGCCGAGCGTCTTGCACTGCCTGAGCTTCTCGCTGGCCGGCGCCTTCTTTGCTTGCGCCTTGGAGTGGGCGATCAGCGCGGCGAGCAGCGAGACGTCGTTGTCGAACGCCGGCTCGGCCTCGGGCGGCGCCGCCGGTTTCTTGCGCGGCGCCGCCTCCGCCACTTTGGCGGCCGGTTTTTTGTGCGCGAGCTTCACCGGCGCCGGCTTGGCGGGCGCCTTCTTGATGACCGGAGCCGGCGTTGCTGCCACCGCCGTGGGCGCCAGCAGCTTGGCCAGCTCATCGCCTTTTGGCCTGGCTTCAGGCTCGCTGGCCGCCTTGGGCGCATCGTCGAGGATGGCGGCGGTCGACACTTCCTCCGCCTCCGGCTTTACCTCGTCCGGCTTGGGTGGCAGCGCGTCGGCCGCAGCAATGGCGGCGGAAGCGGGAGCGGAAACGGGAGCAGGAGCGGCAGCCGGCGCCGGCACCGCAGCGACAAACTCCGGTTCGGCGTCGAGTGTGAACCAGAGAGCGACCCCGGCCGCCACCACCAGCGCGGCGGCGATTGGCCACAGGCGGCGCCGGCGCGCAGGCGTCTCGACGCCCGCCACCCTGGCGGCTGATGTGCCATCCGAACTTGAAACACGCTGGCGATCCACCTCGGCTTGTTGCTCGGGAGATAAAAGACTGGGCCGGCCCGACGTCGACGGACGGTCATCGCTCTTGTGCAAAATGCGCTCCTTGTTGATTTCTACATAACTTTACGCGATTCACAAGAAATCTGCTGTCGAGCTGATTTCAATTGTGCGCAGCGTTGCCAAATAAGCAAAGTTCAATCGCGCGCAAGATTATCAGAAACTCAAGTTATACTTCGCGGAAAGTTTCCATTTGATCATTTCCGCAGTCGAGAGGTTGACGTGTTCCTGGTAGCGCTTGCTGCATATTTTGTTCTGGCGTGCTTTGTCAGCTGGCTGATTTTGTTCCCCTCCGGGCGCGAATTCTTCCTGCACGCCCTGGCCGGCGCTGGCCAGCGCTGGCAGGACCGCGTGCTGCGCGCGGCCCAGCGCCAGGGCCGCGGCGCGGCGCATCTGGGCCAGTTGGGCGGCGCCGGCCTGCGCCAGATCGGCGCGCTGGCTGGCGCGCACCGCCTGCTGCTGGCCGCCTGCGCGGTGCTGCTTTTGGCGCCGGCCCTGCTGGCCGTGCTGTCGGGCGGCAGCCTGCTCGACGGCTTCGACAGCCCGGCGCGCGAGATCAATCCCCAGGTCGCGCAACTGCTCGAAGGCGAACAGCTGGTGCCGCCACCGGCCCTGCCGCCGCTGGCGTTTACCACCGCCGAACTGCAGCAGGAGCGCCCGATGCTGGCCTCGGCCAGCCGCGAGTGGCAGCTGATGGACCCGCAGTACGCCCAGCGCCTGCTGATGGTCTTCAAGATCATGAAGGAGCGCCACGGCTACGACATGGCGCTGCTCGAAGGGTATCGCAGCCCCGAGCGCCAGAACCTGCTCGCTGCGATGGGGCCGGGCGTGACCAACGCCGCCGCCTTCCAGAGCTGGCACCAGTACGGCATGGCGGCCGACTGCGCGTTCCTGCGCGAAGGCCGCATCGTGATCTCGGAAAAAGACCCTTGGGCGCTGCGCGGTTACCAGTTGTACGGCGAAGTGGCCGAGTCGCTCGGCCTGACCTGGGGCGGGCGCTGGAAGATGATGGACTTCGGCCACACCGAACTGCGGCGCGCCGGCGTCATGCGGCGCCAATGACATGCACGCGCACCTATTCAATAAGCAAAGCGGAGAACATATGGCAGGACCACTGATCAGATTGGGCGACAAGACCACGCATGGCGGCGTCGTCATCGAAGCCTCGCCGCACAGCGACAGCGGCGGCGTCGGCATCGCGCGCCAGGGCGACAAGGTGAGCTGCCCGATGCACGGCATCGCCCCCATCGTCACCGGCGACGCCACCATGATCGTCGACGGCAAACCGGTCGCCCGGCATGGCGACAAAACCGCCTGCGGCGCGGTCCTCATCGCCGGCCAGCAGGCCAGCGTCGACAACATCTGACCGGGCCCGCATGCTGCAATCAAATCTTCCGACGGTGCTCGCCTGATGCCGCGCTGGATCAAGGGCTCCCTGATGCTCACGCTGGTCTTCGGCGCCTGCTGGGGCGGCGCCGTGTGGTACTGGCGCGCCACCAACCGCATGCCGGGTGGCGGCGACCTGCTGATGTTGATGCTGGTGCTGCCGCTCGCCCTGCTGCTGGCGCTCTGGCTCGGCCGCAAACTGATCGCGGCCAGCGCGTTGCCGGCCGTCGCCGCCGCGCAGACCGAGGCGCCGGCCGCCGCCCCGCCGCCGCCCCCTGCCGCACCGCCGCTGGCCATCATTTCGGCCGCCGTGCGCGCGCCCCACGGCGCCTCGCCCGAAGAACTGGCCGCCGCCATCGCCGACCACAAGGCGCGCACCGACCTTGACCCGGCGCTGGTCGACGCCGACGGTTTTCCGGTCATGACGGCGCGTCACCCCGAGGCCGACGACCCCGTCCTGCGGCACGACATCGACGCCTGGCTGGCGGCCAACGGCATGGCTGCGGTGCGCTTCGACGAGCAGCAATGGCGCGCCCTGACGCTGGCCACCGGCGTGGCCGCCGACCTTGCGGGCGACGCCGCCGCCACCCTGCTGCCGGCGTCGGGCGCGCCGCCGCTTCTGCACCTGATGCCGATCCTGCCGGCCGAGTGGCAGATCCCCCAACGCCAGGCGGCCGGCCTGTGGCTGCGCCATAC
>JBDSTZ010000628.1:0-6077 GCA_039927975.1 Massilia sp.
GGATGTAGGCGTCGTCGATCAGCTGCGCCAGGCCCGGATCCGGGTTCCACGGCGCGCCGTCGGGCGGGTAGTACACGCACGGGGCCGAGTAGCACAGCGACTGGTCGAGCGCGATGGTGGCCAGGCGGGTGCCGAAGGTGCGCTCGAACTGCTCGGCGGTGCCGCGCACCGACAGCGTCATGCGCCCGCGCCCCGACACCACGAAGCCGCGCGCGCGCAGCGCCTCGATGGCCGTTTCCATCTCGCCCGGTTCCGGCTCGAAGCTTGCGATGCTGCTGGACGACAGGCGCGCCGGCACCTTGGTCGGCCCGGTGCGGCTGCGGCCCTTGAAGGTGACGGCGATGCGCAGGATGGCGTCGGCCGGGGCCGGCTCGTCGAGGGGCGCGTGGCGGTGGCTGAGTTTGAATGGCTGCATTTTCTTATTTTCCAGGCTGTTGATGCATGACCGCATGGCGCGGTGCAATGGTGATGAGGCTGATGGCATCCTGCAGCGCCGGCGGCACGGGCAGCGCGGGCGCCGCCAGCGGGCTCTCCGCGAACCCGGCGCTGAGCGCCGGCGGCGGGCCGAACAGGCGCGCGAAATCGGCCTCCGGCACCGTGGCCGAGACCGACGCGCGCCCGCTGCAGGTGACCGCCAGCCCGTGCGACTCCAGCAGCGCGCGCAGCGCCGGGTCCAGCTCCGGTTCGGCGCCGGGATGGCGCAGCAGTAATTGAAGCTTGATCATGGAGCCGCGCGCGCAAGGTGGATGTTGAAGCGATAATAAAGCTTCCCGGCATTTTGCGCGAGGCAAGCCCAATTGTGCGGCGGCGCGCCTACGACAGCCACACGTTCTGCACGCATGCCAGGGTGTGCTTTTCGCTGTCGAACAAATACTTGCCGCCGCGCCCGGACGTGCCGCCCCAGATGTGATGCAGGTAAATCAGCTCCGAATCGCGGATCGGCGCGAAGGCCGCCAGCCCGATGGTGTGGATCCGGCTCGAGCGGTTGTTGAAGATGCCGATGGCGGGCGGGATGCACGCGCCCGAGGCCCCCGGCAGTCCGGAATGGGCGGTGATGAAGCGCACGAAATCGATGGCCCGGCGCGCCGCTATGCCGCTGGCATCCATGAACCACGCATTCACGACCGGCGTTTCGGGGTCGTCGGTGGAGGCGCTGACGGGGGCATGTTCGGCAATCCAGACGCTGGGCGGCCGCAGATCCTGCTTCGCATCGAGCCAGAGCTGATGAATTTCGGCCAGACATGCATTGGTGGGCAACTGATCCATGGTGGGCGCAGGGCTGTAAAGGGGGGATGCCGCGTAACCACACTCTACACCCGCCGCGCGCCCTTGTCAGGCCCCGCCGGCATAGCCGTTCTGGCGCCATGCCTCGAATACCACCACGGCCACCGTGTTCGACAGGTTCAGGCTGCGGTTGTCGGGACGCATCGGCAGCCGGATGCGCTGGCTGGCCGGAAACGATTCGCGCAGTTCGGGCGCCAGGCCGCGCGTTTCGGCGCCGAACACGAACACATCGCCCGGCAGGAAGCGGGCGTCGGCAAACGGGGCCGAGCCGTGGGTGGTGAGCGCGAACATGCGCGCCGGGTCGGGCCGGCAGGCGGCGATGTAGGCGTCCCAGTTCTTGTGCACCTTCATGGTGGCGTAGTCGTGGTAGTCGAGCCCGGCGCGCTTCATCTTGGCGTCGTCCAGCGGAAAGCCGAGCGGCTCGATCAGGTGCAGCTGGGCCCCGGTGTTGGCGCACAGGCGGATGATGTTGCCGGTGTTGGGCGGGATTTCGGGTTCTACCAGTACGACGTGGAACAAGGTGCTTCTCCTGTGGTGGTGAGCGGTGACGATTAACGGATGTTTAATGGGGCGGAGTGCGCGCGAACACGAAGTTGCTCACGCGCGCCGCGCCAAAGCGCTTGAGGGTGGCCGCCAGCTCGTTCAGGGTGGCGCCGCTGGTCATCACGTCGTCGACCACGCCGATGTGCTGCCCGCGCACCATCGCCAGCGCATCGGGCGCCACGATGAAGGCGTTGCGGATGTTCTTTTTGCGCTGGGCCGGCGCCACCCCCGACTGGGCCGCCGTGTCCAGCGTGCGGATCGCCAGCGCGGCGCGCAGCGGAATGCCGAGCGCCTTCGACAGCGGGCGCGCGATTTCCAGCGCCTGGTTGAAACCGCGCTCGACCAGCCGGCGCGGCCCCAGCGGCACCGGGCACAGCACGCTGGGCAGGTCGAACCCGGCGCGCGCCGCCACCGCGCCGCGCACGGCCTGCCCGAACCAGGGCGCCAGCGCCAGGGCGCCGCCGAACTTGAGCTGGAGCACCAGCTGGTCGAGCGGGCTGGCGTAGTCGGCCGCGGCGATGGTGGCGTCGTAGGCGGGCTGCCCGGCCTGGCAGGCGCCGCATTCCAGGTGCGCGTCGGCCGCGCCCAGCGGGTTGGCGCAGCGCCGGCAGCGCGCCGCGCGCGGCGCCAGGAACTGGGCGGCGCAGGGCGCGCACACGGCGCCGTCGCAGCCCAGAGCGCACAGCGCGCACGAGCAGGGCAGCAGCGAACTGGTCAGCGATCGGGCCAGCGCCATCGGCCAGCGCCTCGGCCACGGGCGGCGGCTCATGGGCTCACTCCAACAAAAAGGGTACACTGCTGCCATTATCGCATTTGGCGACGGTTCATTCGCCCGCTTCCATGTCTTCTCCGTCATCCCCGTCAAAAATGAGCGCGCCGATCGACCTGGCGCGCGTGCGCCGGCTGTTCGCGCGGCCCGACCGTATCGCCCCGTCCGACTTCCTGCGGCGCGAAATCGCGGCCCGCATGCACGAGCGCCTGGCGCTGGTAAAGATCGCCCCGCGCCGCGTGCTCGACGCCGGTTGCGGCGCCGGCGCCGACCTGGCCTTGTTGCAAAAAGATTATCCCGCGGCGCTGATCATCGGGCTCGACGCCGCGCCGGCCATGCTGGAGGCGGCCAAAGCCGCAGCCCCGGCCCTGAAATCTCTCAACGCCATGCTCAGCCGCTTGCTGCCGGCCAAGGCCGGGGTCGACCTGCTGTGCGCCGATTTCGGCAACTTGCCGTTCGCGCCGAACTCGGTCGACCTGGTGTGGTCGAACCTGGCGCTGCACTGGCATCCGCAGCCCGACCGTGTATTTACGGAATGGCGACGGGTGCTGCGCGTGGATGGCTTGCTGATGTTCTCCAATTTCGGTCCGGATACGTTCCGCGAGCTGCGCGCCGCTTTCGCCGTGCTCGACGAGTCGCCCCACGCCTTGCCCTTTGTCGACATGCACGATTTCGGCGACCAGCTGGTCGAGGCCGGGTTCTCGACCCCCGTGATGGATATGGAGCTCATCACGGTAACTTATGACACGCCCGAGGCCTTGCTGGCCGATGCGCGCGCGCTCGGCGGCAATCCGCTGGCCACCCGCCGTCGCGGCCTGATCGGGCGCGCCGCCTGGCAGCGCGTGCTCGCCGCGCTGGAAGGGCAGCGCCGCGCGGACGGCAAGCTCGCCTTGAGTTTCGAGGTGATCTACGGCCACGCCTTCCGGCCGGCGCCGCGCGTGACCGCCGCCGGTGAAGCCATCGTGCGTTTTCAGCCGCGCAAGCCCTGATCGCGGCAAGCTTGCTCGATAAGCAACGCGAGTCGTCGGCGGCGCCGGATCGATCGCGTCCGCCGCGTCGGGTGGGTTCGCGCGCGCGGCCAATTTGCCGCGCGCGCGAACTCGCCCGGCTCGGCAAGGTCGAACTTGGTAGCGGCGGGACTGCGCCGGCCGGGGCGGGCGCGGGGCGCCTTGCCTCGTCAACAGCCGGGCGCCACAGGGGACGAGCGGCCCGATATCAAGGGGCGGCGCGCTCATTTTCCTTGATGGGAGCGATACACAATGAGTATAATCAACGACTAATTTTGTCGGCACCGGCCGCGACGGGTTGAAAACAGGGTCTCAAGCCCGTCTTCTCAGCGCCGGTGGCGGGGTAGTACGCAAGTCAGCGTTCATCAGTGTGCTTTGCTCACCAATGGTCGATGTCATGGTTCCAGCCGGGTTTGCCGCGTGCGCGCGCAGGTCCGGGGTGGGGCCTTTTTGTGCGATGGTTTGGTAGCGCCGGGGTTCGCAGGCTGGGGGCGCTGGACGATTAAAAGAAAATTTTCATTTTTTTGGGTGGTTGGGGAAAACATGACATATGCAAAGCGACTTCAAGCCTTGATGCTCGGTCTGGCAGTGACGGCCAGCCTCCCGGCGATGGCTGAGCCGGAAGTATTGGGCCGCTCGGTACCGCACCAGATGAACCTGCAAACGCCAGTCACCAAGATTGCCAGCGAAATCTACGACTTGCACACCTGGATGATGGTCGTCTGCGTCGTCATCTTCGTCGCCGTGTTCGGCGTGATGTTCTACTCGGTGTTCAAGCACCGCCGCTCGCTCGGCCACAAGCCGGCCACCTTCCACGAATCGACCGCGGTGGAAATCGCCTGGACCGTCGTGCCTTTCCTGATCGTCATCGGGATGGCGCTGCCGGCCACCAAGACCGTGGTCGCCATGAAAGACACCTCGAACGCCGACCTGACCATCAAGGCCACCGGTATGCAGTGGAAATGGGGCTACGACTACCTCAAGGGCGAAGGCGAGGGCATTTCCTTCCTGTCGAACCTGTCGACCCCGCGCGCGCAAGTGGGTTCCCCTGGCGCCGAGCCGACCGAAAAACGCGGCGAGAACTACCTGATCGAAGTCGACAATGAAGTCGTGGTTCCGGTCAACAAGAAGGTGCGCATCGTCCTCACCGCCAACGACGTCATCCACGCCTGGTGGATTCCGGCCTTCGGCGTCAAGCAGGATGCGATTCCCGGCTTCGTGCGCGACACCTGGTTCCGCGCCGAGAAAATCGGCACCTTCCGCGGCAATTGCGCCGAGCTGTGCGGCAAGGAACACGCCTTCATGCCAATCGTCGTGAAAGTCGTTTCGGCCGAGGATTACACCGCATGGGTGGCTGGCAAGCAGAAGGAAATGGCGGCCCTGGCCGACGATCCGGCCAAGGTCTGGACCATCGACGAACTCAAAACCAAGGGCGAGAAAGTCTACGCCAGCAATTGCGTGGTCTGCCACCAGGCCACCGGCAAGGGCGTGCCGGGCGCGTTCGCCTCGCTCGACGGTTCGCCGGTCGTGAACGGTCCGAAGGCTGAACAAATCGACGTGCTCCTGCACGGCAAGAAGAGCGGCAAGTTCCCGTCCGAAATGCCAGCATGGAAGCAATTGTCGGATTCGGATATCGCGGCGGTGATCACCTACACCCGCAATAACTGGTCGAACAAGGCGGCGGAAAACATCGTTCAACCAGCCGATATCCTGGCTGCACGTAAATAATAGATTGCGGGAATAGGAAGACATCATGAGCTCAAGCACACTCGATCACGCGCACGGTCACGATCACGACCATAGCCACGACCACCCGCACGGCCTGTCGCGCTGGTTGTTCGCGACCAACCATAAAGACATCGGTACCCTCTACCTGTGGTTCTCGCTCATCATGCTGCTGTCCGGCGGCGTGCTGGCGCTGATGATCCGCAGCGAGCTGTTCCGTCCTGGCCTGCAATTCTTCCAGCCGGAATTCTTTAACCAGCTCACCACCATGCACGGCCTGGTGATGGTGTTCGGCGCCATCATGCCGGCCTTCGTCGGCTTCGCCAACTGGATGATCCCGCTGCAAGTGGGCGCCTCCGACATGGCGTTCGCCCGCATGAACAACTTCTCGTTCTGGCTGCTGCCGCCCGCGGCGACCCTGCTGGCGACCTCGTTCTTCGTGCCTGGCGGCGCCACCGCCGCTGGCTGGACCCTGTACGCGCCGCTGTCGACCCAGATGGGACCCGGCATGGACATGGCGATTTTCGCGATGCACCTGATGGGCGCCTCGTCGATCATGGGTTCGATCAACATCGTCGTCACCATCCTGAACATGCGCGCTCCCGGCATGACCCTGATGAAGATGCCGATGTTCTGCTGGACCTGGCTGATCACCGCCTACCTGCTGATCGCCGTGATGCCAGTACTGGCCGGCGCCATCACCATGACCCTGACCGACCGTCACTTCGGCACCTCGTTCTTTAACGCTG
>JBDSTZ010000629.1:0-12561 GCA_039927975.1 Massilia sp.
GGCCAGACCTTCCCGGCGCCGAGCGGCATCACCTCGGTGATGGACCCGAAGAACCACCACCTGCACAAGTCGGTGTTGACCGGGTTCTTCACCGATTCGAAGTAGTTCCACGCAGCCAGGTGGCCCAGCAGCGGCTTGGTGTCGACGCCGCGCAGTTCTTCCTCACCCACCGAGAACGCCACCACCGGCACGTCGGTCGCCTTCAAGCCGGCGTTGCCCAGCTCTTTGTAGAACGGCACGTTGGAGTCGCCGTTGATCGTCGAGATCACCGCGGTCTTGCCGCCGGCCGCGAACTTCTTGATGTTGGCGACGATGGTCTGGTAATCGGAGTGGCCGAACGGGGTGTACACCTCGTCGATGTCCGATTCCTTCACGCCTTTGCTTTTCAGGAAAGCGCGCAGGATCTTGTTGGTGGTGCGTGGATAAACGTAGTCGGTACCGAGCAGCACGAAGCGCTTGGCGGCGCCGCCGTCCTTGCTCATCAGGTATTCGACGGCCGGAATCGCTTGCTGGTTAGGCGCCGCGCCGGTGTAGAACACGTTCTTTTCGAGTTCTTCACCTTCGTACTGGACCGGGTAGAACAGCACGCTGTTGAGTTCCTTGAAGACCGGCAGCACCGACTTGCGCGACACCGAGGTCCAGCAACCGAACACCACCGACACCTTGTCGTTCGAGATCAGCTGGCGCGCTTTTTCAGCGAACAGCGGCCAGTTCGAGGCTGGGTCGACGACCACCGCTTCGAGCTTCTTGCCCATCACGCCGCCTTTGGCGTTGATTTCATCGATGGTCATCAGGGCGACGTCCTTGAGCGAGGTCTCGGAAATGGCCATGGTGCCCGACAGCGAGTGCAGGATGCCGACCTTGATGGTATCGGCGGCGTGGGCCGACAGGCCGGCCATCAGCAGGGCCGCACCGGTGGCGATGCGGGTCAGGGTGACGGCGAATGTGCGACGATTTTGCATATGAATTACCCTCTATATTGGATGTGGGGAAAACGGCGCTAAAAATGAATGCTTAAAATGAAGGCTCAATACTGGAGCTGGAGACCGACCACAAACTTGGACGTGTCGGCGCTGCCGAAGGTGTTCTTGGTGTAGGTCGCGCTGACCTGGGCGTTGTAGCCTTCGATGATGTAGTTCACGCCCACATCGGTCTGCTTCGAATCGATGTTGGTGTCTGGCGAAAACTTCTGGTAGCGGACGAATGGTTGCAGCTTGCCCATGCCCATCGCTTCACCGAAGATGAAGGCGGCGCCGGTCGAGAATGCCTTGCCCTGTTCGGCCTTGATCACGCCGTCGGTGTCGTAGTGGTAGTAGGCCGCTTCGAGCGAGAAGGCGCCGGTCGGCACTTTTTTCTCCAGCAGGAAGTCGACGTTCCAGGCCATGTAGTCGCCGTTCTTGGCAACCGTCAGCACGCCGTTTTTCTGGGTGCGGGCGGCGATGCCGATGGCCAGGATGTCCTTGCTGCCGAGGTAGTTGCCGGTGCCGTAGTAGCCAGGTTCGGCGTCCCAGAAGTCGTACTGCACGCGGCCGGCGTACATCAGCGAGTCGGACGGCTTGTTGACCAGCGCGCCCGCCTGGCTCTGGGTCAGCGAACCGATGCCGAAGGTGTGGCCCTCGAAGGCGCCGAACGAGTAGCCGAGCTTGCCGTCGGCGACATTGCCCCAGGCGACCACGCCGTCATCGCGGCCGCGGAAGATGCCGCCGTTGTAGCCGTAGCGCGAGGACACGCCGGCCCAGTAGCCGCCGCCCAGCGAGTAGTAGGGGCCGGCCATGTTGGCGCGGTCGCTCGGCGAGAGCAGGCGGCCGGCCCAGACGTTCAGTTCCGGCGAGATGGCGAACTGGCCGGCGGCGTCCATGATGCGGATCTGCTCGCCGTCCCATTCGGTGTTGAGCATGCCCTTGATGTTCTTGTTGAGCGAGGCGCCGAAGAACAGGCGCGCGCTGTCGAGGTGGAAGTCGCTTGAGCGCGATGTGCCGTTCGGCGCGCCGTCTTCGACACTGGCGTAGCTGCTGCGCATGCCGAAGCCGACGCTGACCGACTTGTCCTCACCGAAGGCGACGGTGGCGCCGGCGGTGGCGCTGGACATCGCGCTGATGGCCGCAAGGACGGCAAGCATAAGACCGCTTCTCAATTTGAAACTCATCGTTAACCCCTTTTTTTTGGACTTCAATCAAACGTTGCGGAACAGGCGCCGTGCGCGGCTTAAGCAACTAGCTGCCGCGTCTGACTTGATTGGAGATTAACCATTGCCAACATCGCTGCACATACGTCATGTTGCGTAGAGGCGTGGACGCGACAACAATCTGTGTTGTTGAAATAAAAATGTTTTTGCGTCGCAAAAAAACGGGAACGCGCTTCGATCGAGCTTCATCTAATGCCGCACAACGCCCACCCAGGCACCACACTCACCAGGCACCAGACCATGACACCGCTTCACAACACCACCGACGACAACACCCTCGCGCAGCGGATCGCCGGCGGCGACCAGGCCGCCTTCGTCCTGCTGATGCGCCGCTACAACCAGCTGCTGTACCGCACCGCGCGCGCCATCCTGCGCGACGACACCGAGGCCGAGGACGCCCTGCAGGACGCCTACATGCAGGCCTACCGCGCCATCGGCCAGTTTCGCGGCGACGCCAAATTGTCGACCTGGCTGACCCGCATCGTGGTCAACGAGGCGGTGGCGCGGGCGCGCAAATCGAGCCGGCGCGCACAGGTCATGCACCTGCACGCGGCGGCCAACAGCGACGAACATGATGAGGAGAGCGAGATGACATCAGGCGCGGGCGAGTCGCCCGAAACCGGGGCCATGCGGGCGCAGACGCGCCAGCTGCTCGAACGCGCGATCGACGAGCTGCCCGACGTCTTCCGCACCGTCTTCGTGCTGCGCGCGGTCGAGGAAATGAGCGGCGAGGAAGTCGCCGCCTGCCTGGCGATTCCCGAAGCGACGGTGCGCAGCCGCTTCTTCCGCGCCCGCGCACTGCTGCGCGCGGCGCTGGCGCGCGACATCGACGTCGCGCTCGAACAAGCCTTTGCGTTCGACGGCGAACGCTGCGACCGCATCGTCAATGGCGTGCTGGCGCGCCTGACATCCACACCGCCAGGCGACGCCTGACTTTTTCGTAGTACCCAACCAGGAGAATCACCATGTCATTTTTCATCAACGCCAACGACCCATCCGCCGTCCATCCACGCCGCATGTTCCTCGGCAGCTCGGGCCTGCTGCTGTCCGGCGCTGCGGTCGCGCTCATGGCAGGCCGCGACGCGCTGGCCGCGACCAAGGGCATCGACGCCACCGCCGAGGATGTCCGCATCCTCAACACCGCGCTCGGCGCCGAACTCGAAGCGATCGCCGCCTACCAGGTGGGGGCCGAGAGCGGCCTGCTGAAAAAGCCGGTGCTCGACCTGGCCGTGACATTCCAGGGGCACCACAAGGAACACGCTGACGTGCTGGCCAAGACGATCGCGAAATTGGGTGGCACGGCGGTCGCGGCCAAGGCCAAGTACCAGTTCCCGGTCGAGACCCTGAAGAACCAGACCGACGTGCTGCGGTTCGCGGCGATGCTGGAAAAAGGCGCCGTCAGCGCCTACCTCGGCGCAGTGCCGCTGTTCGGCAACCGCGATCTGGCCAAGGCTGCCGCCAGCATTCTCGGCGATGAAGCGATGCACTGGGCGGTGCTGCGCAATGCGCTGGGCGAAGCGCCGGTGCCGTCGGCGTTCATGGTGTAAGCGATGAAGACGGCCATCTCGCTGGCGCTCGCCATCGCTGCCGTCACATTGGCGCCGGGCGCGCAAGCGGCCGCGCCGGCCCTGTCGGGCGAGGCGATCTACGCGCGCTGCCTCGGCTGCCACGCGCTGGCCTACGACCGCACCGGCCCGCGCCACTGCGGCCTGCTCGGCCGGCGCGCCGGCAGCGTGCCCGGCTTCGCGTATTCGGAAGCGATGAAGCGGGCCGGCATCGTGTGGGACGCCAGGACGCTGAACCGCTTCCTGGCCGATCCGGGCCGCACGGTGCCAGGCACCTCGATGACCTACGCCGGGGTCAAGGACCCGGCCGAACGCCGTGCGCTGATCGACTATCTGCGGCGCGCCGCCAGCGGTCCCGAGTGCCGGGGATAAGCCGCGCGCCGGCCGCGCCGCACCTCAACCCTGCGGGCTGAGGCTCATCTGGCGGCAGTACTTTTCCATATTGTCGGGCAGGTGCGGCGGACACACGCCGCACTGCCGGTTGCCCGGTACCGCGTAGTCAATAAATGCGGGATGGGGCAGGTTCAGGTTCGCCATCAAGTGCGCGAATTGCGCCAGTGTCGTGTCGCCGCCAAGGCGTGGATTGCGCGCCTTTTCCTGTCCGATCGACGACACGCGCCGTCCCTGGTAGTCGTGGCCGGGATAGACCAGCGTCTCGTCCGGCAGCGCAAACAGCTTGCCGCGCACGCTGTGGTACAGCGCGCCCGCATCGCCGTTCTGGAAATCGGTGCGTCCGCAGCCATCGATCAGCAGCGCATCCCCCGTGAAGATCCGATCCCCGCACAGGTAGGCGAAATGCCCGTCGGTGTGGCCGGGCGTATGGATCGGATCGAGCGTGATGCCGCCCACCTGGAGCGGTGTGCCTTCGGCGATGCCGATGTCGGCGCAGAACAGGTTGTCATGCGCCGGCATGGCGATCCGGCTGCCCACCGCGCGTTTGAGTTCGAGCGCGGCGGTGATGTGGTCGGCGTGGATGTGGGTGTCGATGCTGTACGCCAGCGTCAAGCCGAGCCGGCGAACTTCCGCCAGGTCGCGTTCCATCGCCGAGACCACCGGATCGATGAGGATGGCCTGGCCATTGTGCTCGTCGCCCAGCAAATACGTGTAGGTGCTTGAGAGCGGCTCAAAAAGCTGGCGGAAGATCATGGCGACTCCTGTCAATATATTTTCCAATATATTATCACGGTATATAATGATCGCCTGCACAACGACATTGAACTTTTTCGCATGACGCCCCCCAAACAAATCGACGTGGTGAAGCTGCAAGCGGCGGCCGCCAAGGCCAGCGGTCTGCTCAAGACGCTCGCCAACCGCGACCGCCTGCTGCTGCTGTGCCAGATGACGCAAGGCGAATTCGCGGTTGCCACGCTGGCCGACATGAGCGGCATCCGCCAGCCGACGCTGTCGCAGCAGTTGACCGTGCTGCGCGAAGAAGGTCTGGTCAATACACGGCGCGAAGGCAAGCACATTTTCTACAGCGTCGCCAGCGCCGAGGCCTTGGCGGTGTTGCAGGTGCTGTATCAGTGCTACTGCCCCAACGACGAGGAGCAATGAGATGACGATCGACTTTATTCACTTCACGCCGTGGGCCTCGCTGGCCGGCGGCCTGATGATCGGCCTGGCGGCCGCGCTGTTCCTGTTTTTTAATGGCCGCATCGCGGGCATCAGCGGCATCGTCGGCGGCTTGCTGCGGCCGTCCGGCGGCGACATCGGATGGCGTCTCGCCTTCATCGCCGGCATGCTGGGCGTGCCGCTGGTGTATGGCCTGGCGGCGCGGCTGCCCGCCGTGGAGGTCGAGGCCGGCCCCGCGCTGCTGATCTTCGCCGGTCTGCTGGTGGGCGTCGGCACGCGCTACGGCGCCGGCTGCACCAGTGGCCACGGCATCTGCGGGCTGTCGCGCCGCTCGCCGCGCTCGCTGGTGGCGACGCTCGCCTTCATGGCCGCCGGCTTTGCGACCGTGTACGTCGCGCGCCACCTGTTCGCTTGAGGAGGACGCGATGAAAATCGTCATGGCGCTGCTGGCCGGCCTGGTCTTCGGCCTCGGCCTGATTGTCTCGGGGATGACCAACCCGTCGAAAGTGCAGGGCTTCCTCGACCTGGCGGGGCGCTGGGACCCTTCGCTCGCCTTCGTCATGGGCGGCGCGCTCCTCGTCGGCATGCTGAGTTTCCCGTTCGCGCTCAAGCGGCCGTTGTCCCTGCTGGGCGAGTCGATGCGCCTGCCGACGTCAAACACGATCGACCGGCGCCTTGTGATCGGCAGCACGGTCTTCGGCATCGGCTGGGGATTGGCGGGATACTGCCCTGGACCTGCGCTGGTGTCGCTGACCCTTGGCGGCGCCAAGCCCTGGCTGTTTTTCATCGCGATGCTGGCCGGGATGCTGGTATTCGAGGTGATCGAACGAATCAGAGTGAAGGCACATTCCGCTCAAAGCGCTTGACAATCGTATAATGTTTCCACCCGATTTTTTTGGAGTGGACGTGACCCGCTTGATCCGATGTGCGCCGCGATGCGCGGCCCTCGCCATACTCTGCGCCGTGCTGGGCAGCGCGGTGGCGCAGGAAACCGACGACGGCGCCGAGCCGCCGATGCAAACGGTGGAAATCACCGGTCAAGGTTCCTCGGCGCTGATCAGCTACAAGGCGCTGTTGGCGGGCATGGACGCTTACGAGCGCCACAAGGCAAAGGCGCCGGACAGCGCCCTTTATTTCAACATGGTGCGCAACCGCGCCAGCGTCAGCATGAAAGGCTTGACGGCCGAACTGGTCGGCCAGAAGCTGCGCCTGCCGGTCACGATCGCCGCCAACAATTATCTGACGCTCCAGCGCGACGCGGCGGCGCAGGCCGACCAGGCGGACCTGGTCGTCAACCGGGTCCACGATGCGCTGCGACTGGAGCCGGCGGTCATCAGCAAGAGCGTGAAAGAGGTCGCCCGACGCCTTGGCGACATGCGCCTGCAATGCATGGTGGGCCACGCGATCGCGCGTGAACGCAAGTCCTTCATGGCCCGCGTCTTCACGCCCGAAGTCACCCAATGCAATGAGATGCGCGTCTACATGTCGCCGTGGGTGGCCCGGCGCTACACCGGCGTGGTGATGCGCGACGGCGCGCGGGTCGAAAGCGGCGGCGCCGCCACCATCAGCTCCGACGGCAAGATGGTCAAAGTGCGGCTCGACGATTTGAGCTGGTCGGATGACACCCTGATCGATTACCAGCGCACGCCCCCGGTCACACTCGCGCCGACGACGCCGGTTGGAGTCAATCCTGCTCCGGCAAGCTAGCCCGATCCCGCAGCGTCGCCTATACTTTTGACTCCTGCGTAATCCGGCGATGACCTTGGCGCGTTCGCTTCACCTGGCCCCCATGCTGCTGACAAGCTGCCTGGCCGTCAACGCGTCCACAGTGGCGGCGCAGGATGTCGCCGACATCGACGCGGCGCCCATTGCGACGGTGGAAGTGAACGGCCTGTTCTCCACCACGCTCGCCAGCTACAAAACGCTGGTCGCCGGCATGGATGCGTATGCGCGCGAACGCGCCATGGCGCCCGCCAGCACGCTGTATTTCAGGATCGTAAAGACACGGCCCACCGTCAGCTTCGTCGGACTCCAGGCCGAACTGGTCGGCCCCACCCTGCGCCTGCCGCTGCAAGTCGACGGCGTCGGCAAATTGACCGTGGAGCGCAACGAGGCGGCGTTGGCCGACAGGGCGAGTCTGATCGTCAATCGCAGGAAGGACGCGGTGACCTTGCAGCCGGCCGTGATCAGCGCGGGCCTGGCGCCAGGCGTTCGGCGGCTGGGCGACCTGCGCCTGCAATGCCAGGTGGCGGGGGCGATGAAGCGTGACGCCATGTCGCTGTTTGAGCGGCGCTTCCTCAGCATTGCCGCGCTGTGCAAGAGCATGGATGTGGTGCTGCCGGCCGGCGTGGCCCGGCGCTACCTGGGCTTCGTCATGCGCGACGGCGCGCGCAGCGAACGCAACGACACGCGCGCGGTCAGCGCCGACGGCAACGTGGCCACCATTGCGCTGGACGACCCGAGCTGGTCGGACGAAAGTGTGATCGAGTACTTGACGACGCGCTAGCGTCCTGAGTGGGAGGGCAGGCGCTAATTTCCGCGCCGCCGCACACGGGCTTCTGCACACGCAGGCCACCAAATTATTGCCAGAATTATAGCTTGGCATCCGATGAGCTAACTCAACCGGCCTCGACCGTCCCGCGCCACAATCGGCCCACCGACGCGAACTTTTTCGCCATGGTGCCAACCGCCGGAGGAATTATGAATTTCAACTCACCGCTTTCCCGCGCAATCAAGCGCGCCTTTTGCATGTTGCCTTTGCTTATCACGATGCACGCGGTACCTGCGCCCGCCCACGCGGCGCCGGCGGCCGAGGCGACCATCGACGTGTGCGAAAATGCCGCGAGCGGACAGTGGCGCTATTCGGGTGTTGTTGCGGTGACGGATGATCGGGCGGCCAGCGGCACGGCGCTCGGGCTCGACCAGCGCATCCAGAACAAAGTAGTTGGCACCGATTACCTCGACGTGTACGCGACGAGCGGGGCGAGCGCCGTCAGCGCCAGCGACGACCCGCGGACGAAAGTGCTGGCCTATAGCGTGGAGGCGGCGCCGCTCGTGCTGGGCACGCTACGCGCCCTGTCGCGCGTGGTGATCACCGATCTGTCGGGTGCGCCGGCGCAGACGGTGTCGGCCAGTGCGCCGGTCGTCGAAGCCATCTGTGGCTGTCCTGTCATCAAGGGATGCGTGCGGACCCAGGGCTACTGGGGCAACAAGCCGGGCGTTGTCTGGCCGGCCGCCTACAGCCGCACCGCGATGTTTTTTTCAAGCGGACTCACTTGGCAACAAGTGCTCGACACACCGCCGCGCGGCAGTGCCTACCTGATACTTGCGCATCAGTATATTGCCGCCGTGCTCAATATGGCCGCCGGGGCATCGGCGCCGTCGAGCGTGCAAACCGTGATCGACAATGCCAAGGTCTTCTTCTTGGGAGGCACCACACCGGCCAGTTGCACGCCGGGCGCATGCGCGCCGCAGATCAGCTGGGCCGGCATGCTTGACACTTACAACAACGGGCAATACCCGGGCGCACCCAAGCACTGCCCGGATTAGCGCGGCGCGCCGCCGCCACAGAATCGATCTGACGGCGGCCGGGCTGGCGCCGACGCGCCTCAGGTGGCGTCAGCCCCGCAGCACTTCTTGTACTTCTTGCCGCTGCCGCAAGGGCAGTCGTCATTGCGGCCGACCTTCGGACCGTCGCGCTTGACCGTCTCCACCGCCGCCTTGCGCAGCGGGATCCAGAACTTGTGAATCGCCGGCAGGTTCGCCTCGATCTCGAGCGCCAGCTTGTGGCCCTTGACCGGGTTGTCCACCTCGGCCAGCTCGGCCTCTTCGATCTCGTCGGCGCCAAGCAGGTAGATCGGCCGCATCAGCGGCGCCAGGTCCGACTCCCAGATCGGGTCCCACGAACCTGGACGCAACTCCATGCCTTCCCAGAATCCCCAGCACCAGGCCTCGGCGTCGATCAGGCTCTCGCCCTCGTGCTCGGCTTCGCAGAACAACGGCTCGAACTCCTTCGGCGCCACTTCGAAAGTGACCAGCACCTCGTTCATGAAGCGCATGATCAATTCGATGATGCGCTCAGCTTCCTTGGGATTCTTCCATGTCGGCTCGCTGTCCGGCTCGTCGCCCCAGACCTTGAGCAGCCACTCGGACGGCATGATGGTTTCCGGACCGATCGCGATCGCCGTCAGGTAGCCGTGCAGGGTGTCCATGGTCATCGCGTCGTCCGGGCTGCGGTCCGACAGGAGGAACTGGTCGAGTTCGTTAAATTCTTTTTCGCTGAGTGGCTGGTCGTATTGCATGGCGTGCTCTTTATCTGGAGGAAGGCGTTAGTTTAACCGGCATGACAGGTGGGCGCACGGGAATATGCGGCGCGCCTTACAATACGGGCATGGAAAATCCCCTCGTCGCCGGCGACACACCCGCCATCCACCCGTTCGCCGCGCTCTCGCCCGAGTGCGTGCTCGACGCGCTCGAATCGGTTGGCATCTACGGCGACGGCCGCCTGCTGGCGCTCAACAGCTACGAAAACCGGGTCTACCAGGTCGGCCGCGAAGACGGCGCCCCCGTGGTGGTGAAGTTTTACCGGCCCGAACGCTGGAGCGACGACGCCATCCTTGAAGAACACGCGCTGGTGGCCGAGCTGGTCGAGCGCGAGATCCCGGTGGTGCCGGCCATGACCATCGGCGAGCGCACCCTGCAAGCCTTCGGCGGCTTCAAGTTTGCCGTGTTTCCCAGCCGGGGAGGGCGCGCGCCCGAGTTGAGCGACCCCGCCACGCTCGAATGGATCGGCCGCTTCGTCGGCCGCATCCACGCGGTCGGCGCGCTGGCGCCGTATCGCCACCGGCCGGCGCTCACGCTGGACACCTTCGGCCGCGAGCCGCGCGACTACCTGCTCGCCAACGACTTCATTCCGCCCGAGCTGCTGGCCGCCTGGACCAGCGTGGTGGCGCAGGCGCTGGATGGCGTGGCGCGCTGCTTCGAGCGGGCCGGCGACCAGCCGGTGCTGCGCCTGCACGGCGATTGCCATGCCGGCAACGTGCTGTGGACCGGCGACGGCCCGCACTTCGTCGACTTCGACGACAGCCGCACCGGGCCGGCCGTGCAGGACCTGTGGATGCTGATGTCGGGCGAGCGGCCCGAGATGGTGCGGCAGATGGGCGACATCCTGGCCGGCTACGAAGATTTTTGCGAATTCGACCCGCGCCAGCTGTACCTGGTCGAAGCCTTGCGCACCCTGCGCCTGATCCACTATTCGGCCTGGCTGGCGCGGCGCTGGGACGATCCGGCCTTTCCCGCCGCCTTCCCGTGGTTTAACACCCAACGTTATTGGCAGGACCGGATACTCGAACTGCGCGAGCAGATCGCCTTGATGGACGAGCCACCATTGTGGCCGGCCTGATAACAAATAGTGACTGCGTGACAATGGCCTGAGCACCTCCCCGGCGCGCTCAAAGCGGCGAAATGACGCGTTTTCCTCCGTCTCATCCGCGCGCCGGTTTTCTCCCGTGCGCGGATAATGGTGGCTACAGCTTCCCTCTCGGGCGCTGACACCAGACGAGAACGACGATGACATCGACCGCACATCCGCACGACGAGCCACACCACAGCAATGACCTGCCGGCGCAGGCCGGCGCGCCGGGGCGGGCCAAGTCGGAAATGCGCGCGATCCACGAAGCCATCGCCCGGGTCGAAGCCGAGGCCAAGGCGTCCTGCGCGGCCGAGAGCCGGGCCCACGCCGAAGCGCGCGCCCGCAGCCTGGCCGAAGAGCGCGCCGCGATGGACGCTGCCGCCGCTGCCGCCGCCCTGCAAAACGCCCAGGCCTCGGAAGACGCCATCGAAGCTAACCGCGACCGCCTCGAAACCCTGCGCGCAGCCGCCGTCGCCAGCATGGAGCGGCTCGAAGCGGTGCGCCAGGAGACCGCCGAACTGCGCGCCCGCGTCGAAGCCGACACCCAGATCAAACTGGCCGCCGAAGCGCGCGCCAAGAGTGAAGAAGAAGCCCGCAAGCGGGCCGCCGGCCAGATCCAGGCCGAAGCCGAAATGGCCGCCATGGCCGCGCGCGCTGCCGAAGAACTGCTGGTGCACACCGAGCAGGCGCGCCTGCAGGCGGTCGAGCGGGTCGCCGCCGTCCACGCGGCCAAGGAAGAAGTGCTGCACATCGCCACCGCCGAAGCGCGCGTGGCCACGCTGGCGCGCGAACGCGAGCGCCAGGCCAAGGGCGCGCGCCAGACCGCCGAACTGCTGGCCGAAGCCGAATCGGAAGCGCTGGAACTGACGGTGCAGCGCGAAAAAGCCGACCAGGTGGCGCTGGCCGCCGCCTTCGCGCGCGCGGTGGCCGAAGCGCGCGCGCTGGAAGAAGCCCGCGCGCTGGCCCATATTGAACAAGAACGCGAAGCCATCGCCATCGCCCAGGCCGAGTCGGAGCGGGTGGCGGCCAAGTCGATCCACCTGCGCCTGCAGTCCGAAAAGGAATTGCGCGACGCCGCCATCCACCGCGAGCGCGTCGAGCAGATGGCCGCCGCCAGCGCCGAAGCGCGGCGCGACGCCGAAGCGCGCATCCTGACCGCCACCGAGGCGCGCATCGAGGTCGACCGCAAGCTGCGCGAAGTGGCGCTGGTGCGCGCCCAGGCCGAGCAGGACGCCGGCCTGCAGGTGCACGCGCGGGTCGAGGCGGAGGCCGTGGCCACCGAAAAGGCGCGCGAACGCGAACTGGCCGAGCAGGCCGCCGCCGCCGCCGCGCTGCTCGAAGCCGAACAGCAGCAGCGCGCGCGCGCCCTGTGCGAGGAGCGCGCCGCGCTGGCGCAGGCCGCCGCCGCCGCCGCCGCCGCGCAGAACGATGCCGAGCAGGCCGTGGTGGCCAGCATCGCCGAACAGGTCGAGCTGCAGCGCCGCAGCGCCGCGCTGGCCACCCAGAAGGCCGAACAGGCGGCGCTGCTGGCGCAGGCCGAGCACAAACGCGCGATCGGCGAGCAGGCCGCCCTGGAACAGCTGCAGGAAAAGCTGGACGCCGAACGCGAAGCGGCTGCGGCGGCGTTCGCGCGCGCCGAAACCGAACAGGCCCAGGCCGCGCTGCTGCGCCGCCAGGCCGAGGCCGAACGCCGCATCGAGGAAGCGCAGCGCGCCGAACTGGACGCCTGCCGCGCGCTGGCCGAACAGGCCGACATCGACAGCGAGGAAAAAGCCGCGCTGGCCGAAGCCATGATCGCCCAGCTGCGGGTGGCCGCCGACCTGGGCCGG
>JBDSTZ010000630.1:0-7441 GCA_039927975.1 Massilia sp.
CGCCGCGCCACGCCAGCGTGGGCCTGAGCGTGGCGCAGTCGCTGCAGCGGCGCGTGGGCAACCAGGGTGCGCAGGCGCTGGTGCAGCAGCGCGCCGCCGTCGCCGTGGCGATGCGCGGCGCGACCAAGGTGTCATCGCCGGGCGAGCCGGCCGAACTGGAGGCCGAAGCAACCGCGAAAAAGGTCATGCGCGCGACGTCCGCACCGAGCGTGTCGTCCGGCGCCGGCGGCGGCATTGCCCGCAAGGCCGGCGACCCGCCCACCGTCAGTCCCAATATCTCGTCCTCGATCGCCAGCAGCACCGGCTCCGGCTCACCGCTGCCGGCGAAGGTGATCAATTTTATGGAGCCGCGCTTCAAGGCCGATTTCAGCCGGGTGCGTATCCACACCGGCCAGCAGGCCGCGCAGCTGAGCGCCCAGCTGCACGCGCAGGCGTTCACGGTCGGGAACAATATCTTCTTTGGAAAGGACAAATTCAAGCCGGACAGCCCGGAAGGCCAGGAGCTGATCGCCCACGAGCTCACCCACACCATCCAACAAGGCGCGGCGGTGCAGCGCAGCGCGGCGCCGGAAGTGCGCAACGTGTCGACCGAACAGGTGCAGCGCGACTGGCTTCCAAGCCCGCTCGAATACGCGGCGGACAAGGCAAATTTGATTCCCGGCTTTCGCATGCTGACGATCATCCTCGGCTTCAACCCGATCAACATGGGCAAGGTCGATCGCAGCGCGGCCAATGTGCTGCGCGCCCTGCTCGAAATGCTGCCCGGCGGCGCGCTGCTCACCAATGCGCTCAACAACAGCGGCATTTTCGAGAAGGTCGGCGCCTGGATCGAGCAGCGCCTGGCGACCCTGGGCATGGCCGCCGGCACCCTCAAGCGCGCCATCGACGCCTTCATTGACAGCCTCAGTGCGAGCGACCTGCTGAACCTGGGCGGCGTGTGGGAACGCGCCAAGCGCATCTTCACCGCGCCGATCGACCGCATCATCGAGTTCGGCAAAACGTTGGTGGCCGACGTGATCACCTTCGTCAAGGACGCGCTGCTGCTGCCGCTCGCCAAACTGGCCGCAAAACTGCCCAGCTGGCCGCTGCTGACGGCGGTGCTGGGCAAGGACCCGATCAGCGGCGAAGCCGTGCCGCGCACTGCCGACACCCTGATCGGCGGCTTCCTCAAGCTGATCGGCCAGGAGGAGGTCTGGGCGAATATGCAAAAGGCCGGCGCGGTGCCGCGCGTGTGGGCCTGGTTCCAGGGCGCGCTGGGCGCCCTGCTCGGCTTTGTCGGCCAGCTGCCGGCGCTGGCGATGAGCGCTCTGAAAGCGCTGACGCTCGAAGACATCGTGCTGCTGCCGCGCGCCTTCGTCAAGATCGGCGCGGTGTTCGGTTCCTTCGTCGGCCAGTTCATCGACTGGGCCGGCAACGCGCTCTGGACCCTGCTCGAAATCGTCGCCGATTCGATCAGTCCCGGCGCGTTCGGCTACATCAAGAAGACCGGCGCCGCGCTCAAGAGCATCCTGAAAAACCCGCTGCCCTTTGTCGGCAACCTGGTCAAGGCGGCCAAGATGGGCTTCCTCAATTTCGCCGGCAACTTCCTCGGCCACCTGAAGGCCGGCCTGATGGACTGGCTGCTCGGCGCCCTGCCCGGGGTCTACATTCCGAAAGCGTTCACACTCGGCGAAATCGTCAAATTCGCCTTTTCGGTACTCGGCATCAGCTGGCAGAACATCCGCCAGAAGCTGGTGAAGGCGGTCGGCGAACCGGCGGTGGCGGCGATGGAAGCCGGCTTCGACATCGTCAAGACACTCGTCACCGAAGGCCCGGCGGCGGCCTGGGACAAGATCAAGGACCAGCTGGCCGAGCTGCAGGAAAAAATCATCGGCGGCATTGTCGACTTCGTGATCGACATGGTGGTCAAGAAGGCGGTGCCGAAGCTGGTTGCGATGTTCATTCCGGGCGCCGGCTTCATCTCGGCCATCATGTCGATCTACGAGACGGTGATGGTGTTCGTCGAGAAGATCGCCAAGATCATCCAGGTGGTCAAGGGCTTCATCGATTCGATCGTCGCGATCGCCGGCGGCGCCATCGGTGCGGCGGCCAGCAAGGTCGAATCCATTCTGGCCGGCCTGCTGTCGCTGGCGATCAACTTCCTGGCCGGCTTCATTGGGCTGGGCAAGGTGGCCGACAAGGTGATGGGCGTGATCGGCAAGGTGCGCGCGACGATCGACAAGGCGCTTGACGCGCTGATCGCCTGGATCGTCAAGATGGCCAAGAAGCTGTTCGCCAAGGCGTTCGGCAAGGACCAGAAGGACGAGCGCACGCCGCAGCAGAAGGCGGCCGACCTGAAACTGGGGATCGGTGAAGCGTACGCGCTGTTGAAAGACAAGAAGCTCTCGCCCAAGGATGTGCGGGCCAAGCTGCCGGCAATTCAGAAGAAGTACAAGATGGTCACGCTGGAGATCGTCGTCGACGCGAAGACGCCAACCAAGGAGACCGACCATATCCATGGGGTGATCAATCCCGACGACAAGAGTCCGAGTGTCGATGTCGGCACGGCGGAATGGCCGGTCAAGGTCGGCGACAGGATCAAGCACCCGTCATCGAGCCGGATTGAAAAAGTCGTCAGTATTGACCCGTTGGTGCTTGCTCAGCCTTTCATTACCTTCACCCAGACCGACAAGGAGAATCAGCCGAACGCGAAACAGCTGCTTGAAGCCTTCTTGAAGGATTTTGCGGCCGGCACAGTGTATCGTACCGACGCCAAGACTGCGGCGGAAGAACGCGAGATCCTGCGCGGCCAGTTCCCCGGCCAGGAAAAAGTGGTCGAGGCGATCATGAAGCGCGCGGACCTGCGCAAGCAACTGATCACGGTCGGCGCCGAACAGGCCCACCACATCATTCCGATCGAGATCCTGAAGTTGTCGAAACCGATACGCAAGCTGATTCTGGAGGGCGGATGGAATTTCAACGGCGCCGTCAACGGGGTCGCGCTTGAAGCTGGTTTTCATGGCAGCCACGACGCCTACACCGCTTATGCACTTAACCGGATTGCGGCCTGGGTAGATACAAACGGGACTTCGCCGGTCGGGGTCATCAAGCAGCAGGTGGAGAATACGCTGCTCCCCCATCTGCGCGCGAAAATCAAGGACGCACAGGCGGCGTTCAAAAAAACTGGCATCACCCTGGACGAATACTTCAAGTCGCTGTAATGATGGTTTCAGCCAGCCTTGCGCTCGGGCGCCATCCACGGTTCGTCGCGCCAGCGCCGCATGGCCTGCACGCGGTCGGGCAGGTGCAGCTTGGCCAACACATGGTGGACGTGCTGCTTGACGGTGGCCACGCTCAGATTGAGCTCGCGGGCGATTTCCTTGTTCGACAGGCCGGCGCCGATCAGGCGCAGCACCTCTTCCTCGCGGCGCGTCAGGGCCTCGTCGGCGAGCGGATTGGCGGCCGGCGCGGCCATGCGGAACAGCGCGCGGATCAATTCGCCCGACACTTCCGCCGAACAGGCCAGGCGGCCTGCGGCGACGTCGGTGAGCACGCGCCGCAGTTCGTCGAACGAGCCTTCGCGCGAGACGTAGCCGACGAAGCCGGCGTGGCCGCAGCGGGTCACTTCGTGGCGCTGCTCGTTGAGGCCGACCGCAACCAGCGCGGTGGCGGGCCAGTCGACCGCCACGCTGCGCACTTCGTCGAGGGCGATCTGCTGGCTGACGTCGATCAGCGCGATGTCGGCGGGCGCACGCGCGAGCGCCTCGCGCAGCGCCGAGAGCCGGTCCACCACGGTGGACACGGCAACGTCGTCCATCTTTTGCAGGCAGGCAGCGAGACTGTCGCCGAGAAGCCGGACCGGACTGAGGATGATGACGTTCACCTGTGCTCCCTTGTGAAGGAATCCGGCCGCGCTGCGGGCCTTGCGGCCCCGCTCCGAGGCAGGCGGGATAAGCCGCGATGCTCAAGAATCCATCTTTACATAATGGCCACGGAAGCCTACTGTCGGTCATCTAGCGCACATTGTCAACGGCTTAAACACCCGGCTTGACAGCGCCATCGCAAGCTTGTTTACCCTGTGCGATACAGGTTGCCGCGTGGCAGGTAGGCACCATTCTGGCGAGACCGGAAACGCACCGATTGAGGGCGAATTTCGATTCTTTCGGCAATGGTTGCGCGGTTGCCACAACCGCCGCAGCGGCATGCGAGACGCGTGAAGGGAGGGCGCGTGCACCCTCCCTGGCGCCGATCGCGCCGCCATTCGATGCGACACGAGGTCTCTCGCCAGGCAACTCTGAATGCCGAATTACCCGCAACGCACGCTCAGTACACTTAGATACTGGTCAGGCCAGGTATGTAGATCGGCCTTGCCAGTTGCGCAGACCGGCGCTACCATATCCGCGCAACATGTCTGACATAAAATTCGGTGATATCTGTATTGACGGCGCCGCGCCGGCTGCCCCACAGCGAACCTCATAATTAAAAAAGGAAAAACCGCGATGATGAAAAAGAAACCCAATATGCTGGGCCGACGCACGGTCCTCAAGGCGGCCGGCGCCGCTGGCGTGATGCTGGCGACCAGTGCTTTCGCCGCCAGCGCGCGCAAACGCTACGCCATCGTCGGCGTTGGCTCGCGCGCCCGCCTGTACATGAATGCCGTCACCGGCAAATTCCGCGATGGGAACGAGATCGTCGCGGTGTGCGACAGCAATCCGGGCCGCGCCGCCCTCGCCGTGCGCAAGATCAGCGCCACCGGCGCCAGCACGCCGCGGCCCTATTCCGGCGCCGACTTCGAACGCATGATCCGCGAAACGAAACCGCAATTCATCATCGTCACCACGCCCGACGCGACCCACGACGACTACATCGTGCGCGCGCTCGACGCCGGCTGCGACGTCATCACAGAGAAGCCGATGACCACCACGCCGGAGAAAGCCCAGCGCATCCTCGACGCCGTCAAGCGCAGCGGGCGGCACATCCGGGTCTGCTTCAACTACCGCTATTCACCGCCGCGCACCCAAGTCAAGGACCTGTTGATGAGCGGCGAAATCGGCGACGTGCTGTCGGTCGACTTCACCTGGCTGCTCAACACCTCGCACGGCGCCGACTACTTCCGCCGCTGGCACAGCAACAAGGCGATGTCGGGCGGCCTGATGGTCCACAAGGCCACCCACCACTTCGACCTGGTCAACTGGTGGCTGGGCGCGCAGCCCGAACTGGTGCAGGCGTTCGGCTCACGCCAGTTCTACACGCCGGCGATGGCCAAGCGCCTCGGTCTGCAAGGCGCCCACGAGCGCTGCCTGACCTGTCCCGAGAAAGCCAAGTGCACCTTCTACCTCGATATCGGCGCCGACGAGGGTTTGAAGGCGCTCTACCTGGACAATGAAAAGCATGACGGCTACTTCCGCGACCAGTGCGTGTTCCGTCCGGAGATCAGCATCGAAGATACGATGAGCGTGATGGTCCGCTACGACAACGGCGTGCAGCTCAGTTACGCGCTGTCGGCCTACGACGCCTGGGAGGGTTACCACATCGCCTTCAACGGCACCAAGGGCCGGATCGAGCACCGCATCGTCGAATCGGCGGGGGTGGCCGGCGCCAACGAAGTGCAGAGCATGAGCGTCGGCGTGAGCACGCGCGTGATTCCGATTCGCGGGCCGGCGCGCGACCTGGAGATCTGGACCGGCCAGGGCGCCCACGGCGGCGGCGACGACGTCATGCTCACCGAGATTTTCGGCGTCGCACCAGGCGACAAGTACAAGCGCATCTCGGACGAGCGCGCCGGCGCGTATTCGGCGCTGGTCGGCATCGCCGCCAATCGCTGCTTCGAGACCGGCAAAACGCAGCGAATTTCGGAACTGGTTACCGGACTGACGCCGCCGGATCGTGCGCCCATGCCCGATCGCAGCGGACCGGTGCCGATGCCACGGCCGCTGGTACGCAGCGCTGCCTGAAGCGGCACAACGCCCTCAAGCTCACCTCGTTATACACAAGTCGGCGCCCAGAATCTACTACCCTGAAAAACCCGTTTACATTCAACGACTTGCCACGCCCCTTGTAAACTTTTGTCGTTTCAGGTTTACTCTCGTCTTTTGCGTGGCGCAATTGGCAAACAGATCGACGGCATGGACGGCAACAGAATTCGGACAACTCGATCTTGGCGATGCGCGCCTGAACCGGCGAGCGAGGACATTGATGGAGAGCATGGCTGCAACACCGATGGCCAGCGTGCCCAAGGCATGCAACGGATGGGGCGAGACGATGGCGGCCTACCGCTTCTTCGACAACGCCAACGTGGATTGGCGCGCGATTCTCGAACCGCACTGGCAGCAGACGACGCAGAGGATGGCGTCGCAGTCGGTCGTGCTGTGCCTGCAGGACACGACCGAACTGGACTTCAATGGCCAGCAGGCGCAGGGCCTGGGGCCGCTCAGCTACGAGGCGCAGCGCGGCATGTATGTGCATCCGACCTACGCGGTGACGACGGCACGCGAGCCACTCGGCATCCTCGACGCGTGGATGTGGGCGCGCGAACCAAAGGATCGCGATGGCCAGCGCGGTGGACCAAAGGAAAGCCTGCGCTGGATTGAAGGCTACGAGCGGCTGGCCGAGCTGGCACCGAACCTGCCCGCCACGCGCTTGGTGTACGTGGCCGACCGCGAAGCGGACATGCTGCCGTTGATGGCGCGGGCGCAGGAGCTGGCGTGCCCGGTGGACTGGCTGGTGCGCGCCGCGCACAACCGCTGCCTGCCCGACAGCGAGAAGCTGTGGACGCATGCCACGCAAGGGGCGGCGCTTGGACAGATCGAGTTCACCTTGGCGGCCCGTCCCGGCACCAAGGCCCGCGTCGTGCGCCAGCACCTGTGGGCGCGCCGCGTCGAGCTGCCCGCCGGCAAGAACAAAACGGTCGGCGCGACCTGCATCGTGGCGCGCGAAATTGACGCGCCGGCCGGCGTCAAACCGATCGAATGGCGCCTGCTGACCAACCGCGTCGCCACACACGCGGCTGCGGTCAGCGAACTGATCGACTGGTACCGGGCACGTTGGGAAATCGAAATGCTGTTCAACGTGCTCAAGAACGGCTGCTGCGTTGAGGAACTGCAACTGGGAACCATCGAGCGCATTGAACGCGCACTGGCACTGTACTTGGTGGTGGCGTGGCGCATCGCACACCTGATGCGCATGGGGCGCACCTGCCCGGATCTGGCCGCCACACTGTTCTTCGATCCGGATGAAATCCAGGCTGCGTATTTGCTCAACAAGGCACTGGCGCCGCCGGCGCCCCGCCTGAACGAAGTGGTGCGCATGATTGCACGGGTTGGCGGCTTTCTGGCCCGAAAGAGTGATGGCGAACCGGGCGCCAAAACGATCTGGGAGGGATTGCGTGATGTCCGTGCTTCCGCTCATACCATCAAGACCCTTCGTGAAATGGGCTTGCTATCGAGTTGTGTATAACGAGGTG
>JBDSTZ010000631.1:0-8237 GCA_039927975.1 Massilia sp.
ACGGCGAATCGAACCTGCGCCCGACCGCCATGCTCACCCGTAACCTGGCCAGCATGGACGTCGAAGAATCGATCCGCGGCAATCCGATGGACGCCGTCGTGCTGCTGGTCGGCTGCGACAAGACCACCCCGGCCCTGCTGATGGGCGCGGCCAGCGTCGACCTGCCGACCATCGTCGTCACCGGCGGTCCTATGCTCAACGGTAAGCTCGACGGCAAGAACATCGGCTCCGGCACCGCCGTCTGGCAGCTGCACGAGCAGATGAAGGCCGGCTCGATCACCCTGCATCAATTCATGTCGGCCGAAGCCGGCATGTCGCGTTCGGCCGGCACCTGCAACACCATGGGCACCGCCTCGACCATGGCCTGCATGGCCGAGTCGCTCGGCACCTCGCTGCCGCACAACGCCGCCATTCCCGCCGTCGACTCGCGCCGCTACGTGCTGGCCCACATGTCGGGCATCCGCATTGTCGAGATGGTCCACGAAGACCTGCGCCTGTCGAAAATCCTCACCCGCGAGAACTTTGAAAACGCGATCCGCGTCAACGCCGCCATCGGCGGCTCGACCAACGCCGTCATCCACCTGAAGGCGATCGCCGGCCGCATCGGCGTCGACCTCGAACTGGAAGACTGGACCCGCATCGGTCGCGGCACCCCGACCATCGTCGACCTGATGCCGTCCGGCCGCTTCCTGATGGAAGAGTTCTACTACGCCGGCGGCCTGCCCGCCGTGATCCGTCGCCTGGGCGAGGGCGACCTGATCCCGAACAAGAACGCCCTGACCGTCAACGGCAAGTCGCTGTGGGAAAACTGCGTCGAAGCGCCGATCTACGACGACGAATGCATCCGCACGCTCGACAACCCGCTGATCAAGGATGGCGGCATCTGCATCCTGCGCGGTAACCTGGCGCCGCGCGGCGCCGTGCTCAAACCATCGGCCGCCACCCCGCGCCTGATGCAGCATCGCGGCAAGGCCGTGGTGTTCGAAGACTTCGAGCATTACAAGTCGCGCATTCTCGATCCGGACCTCGACGTCGACGCCGACTCGGTGCTGGTGATGAAGAACTGCGGCCCGAAAGGCTACCCCGGCATGGCCGAAGTGGGCAACATGGGCCTGCCGCCCAAGCTGCTCGCGCAAGGCGTCACCGACATGGTGCGCATCTCCGACGCCCGCATGAGCGGCACCGCCTACGGCACCGTGGTGCTGCACGTGGCGCCCGAGGCAATGGCCGGCGGCCCGCTGGGCATCGTCAAGGATGGCGACATGATCGAACTCGATTGCGCCAACGGCAAACTCAATCTCGACATCAGCGAAGCCGAAATGGCCGAGCGTCTGGCGCTGCGCGCGCAGAACCCTGGTTCCGCGCCGGGTCCGAAGACCGGCTACCAGCAGCTCTACATCGAGCACGTGCTGCAAGCCGACGAAGGCTGCGACTTCGACTTCCTGGTCGGTAATCGCGGTTCGGCAGTGCCACGCCACTCCCACTAAAAATACAAAGTAAGCACACCAGGAAGGGATGTTTAATATGTTGCTTGTACAATTTCTGTCCGCCGCCGGCGCCCGCCAGGTCGGCATCCTCGAACAGGACGTGCTGCGCGTGATCGCCGGCTTCGACACCACCGTGGCACTGGCCAAGGCCGCCATCGCCCAGGGCGTCTCGCTGGAGAAGCTGGCCGCCGGCGCCGCCGGCAGCGCCACCGATTCCTTCGAAACGGTGGCCGCCAGCGGCCGTCTGCTCGCGCCGATCGACCATCAGGATCCGGCCCACTGCTACGTCACCGGCACCGGCCTGACCCACCTGGGCAGCGCCGACACCCGCGACGCCATGCACAAGAAAATCGGCGGCGATGTCGCCGCACTGTCCGACAGCATGAAGATGTTCCGCATGGGCGTCGAAGGCGGCAAGCCTGCGGCCGAAGGCGAGGGCGTGCAGCCCGAATGGTTCTACAAGGGCGACGGCTCGATCGTGCGCGCCAGCGGCCAGGACCTGCGCATGCCCGAGTTCGCGCTCGACGGCGGCGAAGAGCCGGAAGTCGCGGGCCTGTACCTGATCGGCGACGACGGCACCCCGTGCCGCGTCGGCTACGCCATCGGCAACGAGTTTTCCGACCACGTCACCGAACGCCAGAACTACCTGTACCTGGCCCACTCGAAGCTGCGCGACTGCGGTCTCGGACCTGCGCTGCTGGTCGGTGAACTGCCTGCCAACGTCACCGGCACCTCGCGCATCCTCGATGCCGACGGCCAGGTGCGCTGGGAGAAGCCGTTCCTGTCGGGCGAAGAGAACATGTCGCACTTCATCTCCAACCTCGAACACCACCACTTCAAGTACGAGCTGTTCAAGCGCCCTGGCGACGTCCACATCCACTTCTACGGCACCGGCACCCTGAGCGTGGCCGACGGCATCGTGGTCAAGGCGGGCGAGACGTTTGAAGTGTCGGCGCCGGCCTTCGGCCCGGCCCTGCGCAACCGTCTGGCGCAAGTGACCCCGACCTCGGCCAAGGTCAAGACCTTATGACCGGTACTGGTGTGATTACCGGCGTGATTACCGGTGAATCCCTGATCGGCGGCGCCTGCGAGTTCGGCAGCGGCGCCTCGTTCAAGGCCTGGGACCCGAGCCTGGGCGCGGCGATCGAGCCGTCCTTCCCGACCGTCGACGCCGCCCAGATCGACCGCGCCTGCCGCCTGGCGCAGGGCGCGTTCGACGCCTACCGCGCCACCGGCGACGCCGAGCGCGCCACCTTCCTCGACACCATCGCCGAGCAGATCCTGGCGCTCGGCGACGCGCTGATCGAACGCGCGATGGCCGAAACCGCGCTGCCGCGCGTGCGCCTCGAAGGCGAGCGCGTGCGCACCGTCACCCAGCTGCGCATGTTCGCCACCCTGCTGCGCGAAGGTTCCTGGAGCGATCCGCGCCTCGACACCCCGCTGCCGGAACGCACCCCGCCACGGCCCGACATCCGCATGCGCCTGATCGGCGTCGGCCCGGTCGCCGTGTTCGCCGCTTCCAATTTTCCACTGGCCTTTTCGGTAGCCGGCGGCGACACCGCCTCGGCGCTGGCCGCCGGCTGCCCGGTCGTCCTCAAGGCCCATCCGGCCCACCCGGGCACCTCTGAACTGGTCGGCCGTGCGATCGCCAACGCGGTCGCCCTGTGCAAGCTGCCGGCCGGGGTGTTTTCGCTGCTGACCGGGATCGGCAACGAGCTCGGCGTCGCCGTCGTCGCCCATCCGGCCATCCAGGCGGTCGGCTTCACCGGCTCGCGTGGCGGTGGCACCGCGCTGATGGCGGTCGCCGCCGCGCGTGCGCAGCCGATCCCCGTCTACGCCGAAATGAGCAGCATCAACCCGGTGTTCATGCTGCCGGCCGCGACCCGCGCGCGGCCCGACCAGATCGCCGCCGGCTTTGCCGCCGCGCTGACCATGGGCGTTGGCCAGTTCTGCACCAACCCTGGCCTCATCATCGGCATCGCCGGCCCCGACTTCGACCGTTTCGCCGAAAGCGCCAGTAACGCGCTGGCCGGCGGCGGCTGCGCGACCATGCTCAGTCCCGGCATCGCCAGCAACTACCAGAAGGGCGTGGAGGCGCTGGCCGGCCACGCTGCGACCACCAATCTGCTGCAAATTCCGCATACCGAAGGCCGGGGCGGCGCCGCGCTGTTCCAGACCAGTGGCGCTTCCTTCCTCGCCGAGCACACGCTGCACGGCGAAGTGTTCGGTCCATCCTCGCTGCTGGTCGCCTGCACGGACATCGCGCAGATGCGCGAAGTGGCCGAGGTACTCGAAGGCCAGTTGACCGCCACGCTGCAGATGGACGCCGCCGATCTCGACGACGCCCGTGCCCTGCTGCCTGTCTTGGAGCGCAAGGTTGGCCGCATCCTGGCGAACGGTTTTTCGACCGGCGTCGAAGTGTCCACCGCGATGGTCCATGGCGGCCCTTATCCGGCCACCTCGGACGGCCGCAGCACCTCGGTCGGCACCGGCGCCATCAGCCGCTTCCTGCGGCCGGTGGCTTACCAGAACCTGGCGCAGGAACTGCTGCCCGAGGTTCTGCGCGACGGTAATCCGCTCGCCGTCTGGCGTCGCCAGGACGGCGCGCTGGGCAAGTAACACCAGTAGCTCCGGTCGCCTCCGCGAAGACGGAGCGCCACACGTCATCTCCGGCAAGGCACGCCTGGCAGGGGATGACGGCTTTACCTACAAAAGCACGGGAGACGAGCATGAAACAGTTGGCCAGATACGGTAGCCTCAAGGGCAAACGCGTCTTTATCACCGGTGGCGGTTCAGGCATCGGCGAAGCGCTTGTCGAAGCCTTTGTCGCCCAGGGCGCGGTAGTTGCCTTTGTCGATATCGCGCGCGAGGCCAGCGAAGCGCTGTGCATCCGGCTGGCCGGCCTCGGCCCGGTACCGCCGGTGTTTCGCCACTGCGACATCACCAACATCCCCGCGCTCCAGCTGACCATGGCCGAACTGGCCGAGCGGCTGGGCGACTTCGACGTCCTCGTCAACAACGCCGCCAACGACCAGCGCCACGACATTGGCGAAGTGAGCGTCGACTACTGGAACGAGCGCATCGCCATCAACCAGCGCCCGATGTTCTTCACCTGCCAGGCGGTCCTCGAAGGCATGAAGCGCAAGGGCGGCGGCGCCATCATCAACATGAGTTCGATCTCCTGGCACATGAAGGGTGCCGGCTATCCGGTCTACGCCACCACCAAGGCCGCCGTGATCGGCCTGACCCGCAGCCTGGCGCGCGACCTGGGTCCCCACGGCATCCGCGTCAACACCGTCACCCCCGGCTGGGTCATGACCGAGCGCCAGATCGCGCTGTGGGTCAACGAGGCTGCCGAGGCGGAGATCGCCCGCACCCAGTGCCTGCCCGGCAAGGTGCAGCCGCACGACATCGCCGCCATGGTGCTGTTCCTGGCCGCCGACGACAGCGCCATGTGCACCTCGCAGGAATTCATCGTCGACGCCGGCTGGGTCTGACCCGCCGCCCGCGATTCGATTCACCGCAATCTAGGAAGAACCGCCCGCCATGATGACACTCAAATACAGCGTGATGGTCTTGGCCGCCGCTTTCGGCGCCAACGCGATGGCCGCGCAGCTGACCAGCCCCGATCGTCACATCAGCGTCACTGTTGGCGTGAGCGCCCAGCAAACGCTGACCTATTCGGTGTCGCGCGACCGCCAGCCGGTGATCCTCGCCTCCGACCTCGGCCTCCAGCTGGAAGGCGCCGACCTGGCCTCGGCACTCAAGCTGACTTCGAGCTCGAAGGTCAAGGCGGTCAGGGAGAACTACGATATGGCGATCGGCAAGAAGCGCCACATCAGCAACGCCGCCAACGAGCAGGTGTTCTCGGTGCAGAACGCCGCCAGGCAGAAGATGGACGTGGTGTTCCGCGTCTCGAACGACGGCGTCGCCTTCCGCTACGTGGTGGCCGAGGCCAGCCTGCCGACCAAGAAGTTTGTCGCCGAGTCGACCAGCTTCGCTTTCGCCCCATCGGCCAAGGCCTGGCTGCAGCCGATGCAGGTCGCCCAGACCGGCTGGAGCAACACCAACCCCGCCTACGAAGAACACTACCAGCGCGAGATCGCCGTCGGCACCAGGTCGCCGATGGAATCGGGCTGGGTATTCCCCGCGCTGATCAAGTCCGGCGACACCTGGGTCGCCTTGAGCGAAGCGAACATGGACGGCAGCTTCCACGCTTCGCGTCTGAAGGCCGATTCGCCGAATGGCAAATACAGCATCGGCACGCCGATGGCGCCCGAGATTTACCCGAACGGCAAGCTGCTGGCTGAAACGACCGGCACCTTGACCTCGCCATGGCGCCTGATCGCACTGGGCGCGCTGCCGACGGTGATGGAGTCGACCTTGGGCACCGACCTGGCGGCGCCGGCCGTCAAGTTCGACGCGGCGCTGGTCAAGCCTGGCCACGCGGCCTGGAGCTGGGCGCTGCTCAAGGACGACGCCACCGTCTATCCGGTGCAGAAGCAATTCATCGACTACGCCGCCGACATGAAGTGGGACTACGCCCTTGTCGACGCCGACTGGGACCGCAAGATCGGCTACGACAAGATGCGCGAACTGGCGGCCTACGGCGCCGGCAAGGGCGTCGGCGTGCTGGTCTGGTACAACTCGTCGGGCCCGTGGAACAAGACCGAGTACAGCCCCAAGGGCGCGTTGATGACCCACGAGATGCGGGTCAAGGAATTCGCCCGCCTGCGCGAGATCGGCGTCAAGGGCGTCAAGATCGACTTCTTCGCCGGCGACGGCGCCTCGATGATCGCCTACTACATCGACATCCTCAAGGACGCCGCCGACGCTGGCCTCTTGGTCAACTTCCACGGCGCGACCCTGCCGCGCGGCTGGGCGCGCACCTATCCCAACCTGATGTCGGCCGAAGCGGTGAAGGGCCTCGAATTCACCACCTTCGACCAGAAGGACCAGGACGCCGTGCCGCGCCACGCCGCCATGCTGCCGTTCGCCCGCAACCTGTTCGATCCGATGGACTTCACGCCGATGGTGTTTGGCGATATCCCGAAGATCAAGCGCGCCACCCGCAATGGTTTCGAGCTGGCCGAGTCGGTGCTGTTCCTGTCCGGGATCCAGCACTTCGCCGAGACGCCGACCGGCATGGCCAGCGCGCCTGCTTACGTCAAGATCTTCCTGCAGGAGCTGCCGCGCCAGTGGGACGACGTCAAGTTCATCACCGGGTACCCGGGCCGCAACGTGGTCATCGCGCGCAAGGCAGGCAACGCCTGGTACATCGCCGGCCTGAACGCCGACGACACCGAACAGACCCTCTCGCTCGACCTGTCCTTCCTGGGCAAGCGCAGCGGCGCCCTGATCACCGACGGCGCCGGCGAACGTGATTTCGAACAGACCGCCATCACCGGCGGCAAGAGCAGCATCACGGTGAAGCCGCACGGCGGCTTCGTAGCCGTGTTCAAGTAAGTAGTAAGTAGCGAGCGCAGTTTTAAAAAAACTAGATTTTCACAGGAGACTTTATGAACGTATTCAAACGCAGCGCGCTGGCCCTCGCCATGCTGGCGGCGGCCCCGGCTTTCGCCGCGGTCACCATCAGCATCGACGCCGCCAAGCCTGGCCCGGTCATCAACAAGAACGTCTACGGCCAATTCGCCGAACACCTCGGCACCGGCATTTACGAAGGCATGTGGGTCGGCCCTGGCTCGAAAATCCCCAACACCAAAGGCTGGCGCAACGACGTCGTCGGCGCCCTGAAGGACCTGCACGTGCCGCTGGTGCGCTGGCCGGGCGGCTGCTTCGCCGACGAATACCACTGGAAGGACGGCCTGGGCCCGCGCGACAAGCGCCCGGTCAAGGTCAACACCAACTGGGGCGGCGTCGAAGAGAGCAACGCGGTCGGCACCCACGAATTCTTCGACCTGGTCGAACAGCTCGGCGCCGACGCCTACGTCAACGGTAATCTCGGTTCCGGCAACGTGCAGGAAATGTCGGAATGGGTCGAATACCTGACATCCGACAGCAAGTCCACTTTGGCCAACCTGCGCCGCAAGAACGGCCGCGACAAGCCTTTCAAGGTCGCCTATTTCGCGGTCGGTAACGAAGCCTGGGGCTGCGGCGGCAACATGACGCCCGAGCACTACGCCAACCTGTACAAAAACTACGAAACCTTCCTGCGCGCGCCGCAGCAGCACCGTCCGAAGCTGATCGCCAGCGGCGGCAACGCCGACAACGCCGACCGCTGGACCGAGGTGCTGTCGAAGGAACTGCGCAACCAGACCGACGCCATCAGCCTGCACTACTACACCATCCCGACCGACAAGTGGGACGTCAAGGGCGCCGCCACCGGCTTCACCGAAGCCGAGTGGGCCGCCACGCTGAAGAACACCCTGCGCATGGATTCGATCATCGCCCAGAACGAGGCAATGCTCGACAAGAACGATCCGAAGAAGAAGCTCGGCCTGTTCGTCGACGAATGGGGAGCCTGGTACGACGTCGAGAAGGGCACCAACGCCGGTTTCCTGTTCCAGCAAAACACCCTGCGCGACGCCGTGGTTGCCGCGCTCAATTTCAACATCTTCCACGCCCACGCGGAACGGGTCCGGATGACCAACATCGCGCAGATGGTCAATGTGCTGCAAGCGATGATCATCACCGACAAGGACAAGATGGTCCTGACCCCGACCTACCACGCCTACAAGATGTACGTACCGTTCCAGGACGCCACCTCGCTGCCGGTCGCACTGGGCGGCA
>JBDSTZ010000632.1:0-7016 GCA_039927975.1 Massilia sp.
CACATCGGCCAGGTGATCCGCTATTCGATCGCCGGCTCGGTGCTGCTGACCGTCGTCGCCTTGCTCTTCAAGGGCAAGATGCTCGCCTGGATCAACGCCAAACCGTCGCGCCAGCTGCAGGGCAAGCCGCTGATGTGGGCCACCGTGGTCTCCGGCGCCGTGCTCGGCACCCTCGTGACCGTCTCCTCGATCGGCGCCGGCGCCATCGGCGCCACCTTGCTGGTCATGCTGTATCCGCGCCTGAGTTCGGCCGAAGTGGCCGGCACCGACATTGCCTACGCCGTGCCGCTGACCGCGATCGCCGCCTTTGGACATTGGTGGCTCGGCTCGATCAACTGGGAACTGCTGTTCTCCCTGCTGATCGGCTCGCTGCCCGGCATCACCCTCGGTTCCTGGGCCGCCCGTTCGGTGCCTGAGCGCTTCCTGCGCGTCCTGCTGGCGCTGACGCTGACTGGTGTCGCCGCAAAACTGATCTATTAAGAAGGTGCGCCGGGGGGCTGCCGATCTTTACGATGCGGCGCCGATCAACCGGACGTTCCATCTGTTCTACTTGTAGCGCGAATTCCCGCTTGCGCTTGTTCGCGCTGTGATTGCTGTAGCTCCCGCAGGCGCGGGTGCGAAGTTGCAGGCGGAAATCCCACTGTTCGCGCGCCAGCTTCCGGCGTTCGGCGCTCTCCATTCCCGTCAGTAAACTTCCCTTGTTGTATCGGCACAAACCCCGCGATCGCGGCGTTTGTCACTTCGATGTGTGTTTGTCAGCACGGCAGCGTCGCAAAACCGGTTTCGATATAGCGAAAACGACTATCGACATGAAAATATCTTCGTTCCGCTTATGTTATCGGCGTGAGATTATCCTGCCTTGATAGACGGTTTTGTAATAAGAGGGCATGATGACTGCAGTAATCCCCAAGCCGCAGGGCGCGCCGTTCCGGGTCATGCCCGGTTTCGGTTTGTCGCTCGGCTTCACCATTTTCTACCTGGCGCTGATCGTCCTGATCCCCCTGTCGGCGGTGTTCCTCAAGACCTTCACCATGACCTGGGAAGCCTTCTGGGCCGCCGTGACGTCCGACCGCGTGATGGCGTCCTACCGCCTCAGTTTCGGCGCTTCCCTGATTGCCGCATTTATTAATGTGATTTTCGGCGGTGTGGTGGCCTGGGTGCTGGTGCGCTACACCTTTCCCGGCAAGCGCTTCATCGACGCGCTGGTCGACTTGCCCTTCGCCCTGCCGACCGCCGTCGCCGGCATCACGCTCACTTCCCTGTATTCAGCCAACGGCTGGATCGGCCGCTACCTTGAAAGCTTCGGCATCAAGGTTGCCTTCACCCCGCTCGGCGTGGTGGTGGCGCTGACCTTCATCGGCTTGCCTTTCGTGGTGCGCACCGTGCAGCCGGTGCTCGAAGACCTCGAACGCGAACTCGAGGAAGCCGCCGCCAGTCTGGGCGCCAACGCCTTCCAGACCTTCTGCAAGATCACCTTCCCGGCCATCATGCCGGCCATGCTGACCGGTTTCGCGCTGGCCTTCGCGCGCGCCACCGGCGAGTACGGCTCGGTGATCTTCATCGCCGGCAACTTGCCGATGATTTCCGAGATCACGCCGCTGTTCATCATCACCAAACTCGAACAGTACGACTACGCCGGCGCCACCGCGATCGCGGTGGTGATGCTGGTCGTCTCCTTCGCGCTGCTGCTCACCATTAATCTGTTGCAAGCCTGGACCCGTAATCGCGGAGGAAAGAAATGAGCGCCGTTCTCGTCACCCCGGCCGTCGCCGCCCCGCGTCGCGGCGAGCTGCCGACCGCCTCCAACGTGCTCGAACCGGGCTGGGTCAAGCCGGTGCTGCTGACCGTCGCGCTGCTCTTCCTCACGCTGTTCCTGTTCGTCCCGCTGGTGGCGGTGTTCGCCGAAGCGTTCAAGAAGGGCTGGCACGTCTACCTCGACGCGATCACCGAGTCGGACGCCATCTCGGCCATCAAGCTGACCCTGATCGCCGCCGGCATCTCGGTGCCGCTCAACCTGGTGTTCGGTGTCAGCGCCGCCTGGGCCATCGCCAAGTTCGAATTTCGCGGCAAGAGCATCCTGCTCACGCTGATCGACCTGCCGTTCTCGGTCTCACCGGTCATCTCGGGCCTGATCTATGTGCTCATGTTCGGCGCCCAGGGCTGGTTCGGTCCGTGGCTGCAGGCGCACGACATCAAGATCCTGTTCGCGGTGCCGGGCATCGTGCTCGCGACCGTGTTCATCACCTTCCCGTTCGTCGCGCGCGAATTGATTCCGCTGATGCAATCGCAAGGCAACGAGGAAGAGGAAGCCGCGCTGGTGCTGGGCGCCTCTGGCTGGGCCACCTTCTTCCGCGTCACCCTGCCGAACATCAAGTGGGGCCTGCTGTACGGCGTGATCCTGTGTAATGCGCGGGCCATGGGCGAATTCGGCGCGGTGTCGGTGGTGTCGGGCCACATCCGCGGCGAGACCAACACCATGCCGCTGCAGGTCGAAATTCTCTACAACGAGTACAACTTCGCCGCCGCCTTCGCCATCGCTTCGCTGCTGGCACTGCTGGCGCTGGTGACCCTGGCAATCAAATCAATTATCGAATGGCGTTTGCATCAGACCGACCCGGTCGAAGCCGAAGCACGCAAGATGGAGCACTGACATGACGATCGAAGTTAAAAACATCCGCAAACAATTCGGCGAATTCACCGCCCTCGACAACGTCTCGCTCCAGTTCCCGGCAGGCGAACTGACCGCGCTGCTCGGGCCTTCGGGCTGCGGCAAGACCACGCTGCTGCGCATCATCGCCGGCCTCGAACATCCCGATTCGGGCCAGGTCCTGCTCGACAACCAGGACTCGTCGGCGCGCCACGTGCGCGAGCGCCAGGTCGGCTTCGTGTTCCAGCATTACGCCCTGTTCAAACACATGACCGTGTTCGAGAACGTCGCCTTCGGCCTGCGCGTAAAACCGCGCGCCGAGCGTCCGTCCGAGCAGCAGATCCGCCAGAAGGTCAAGGACCTGCTCGAACTGGTACAGCTCGACTGGCTCGCCGACCGTTTCCCGCCGCAGCTGTCGGGCGGCCAGCGCCAGCGCATCGCCCTGGCGCGCGCGCTGGCGGTCGAGCCGCGCGTGCTGCTGCTCGACGAGCCTTTCGGCGCGCTCGACGCCAAGGTGCGCAAGGAACTGCGGCGCTGGCTGCGCCGCCTGCACGACGACCTGCACGTGACCAGCATCTTTGTCACCCACGACCAGGAAGAGGCGCTTGAAGTGGCCGACCAGGTGGTCCTGATGAACAAGGGCAGGGTCGAGCAGCTTGGCTCCCCGGCCGAGGTCTACAACCATCCGGCTTCGCCCTTCGTCTACGGCTTCCTCGGCAACGTCAACCTGTTCCACGGCCGCGTGCACGAAGGAGTGCTAGCCAGCGGCGACGCCAGCTTCGAGGTGCCCGACCACGCCACGGTCCAGGATGGCAAGGGCATCGCCTATGTGCGTCCGCACGATCTGGAGGTCGAGCGTTTCACGCCGGGCAGCGAAGGCATCGTCGTCAAGCTGCGCCGCGCGCACGCGATCGGCCCACTGGCCCAGCTCGACCTTGAACGGGTCGACAACACTGAATTGATCGAGGCGGTGATTCCGAACGAGCGCTTCCGCAGCCTCGACCTCAAAGATGGCGAGACGCTGGTGGTGCGGCCACGGCGCCTGCGCGTGTTTGTCGATCAGGGCGCGGCGATATGAACTTCCAACAGCTGCGTTCCATACGCGAAGCGGCGCGCCGCAACTACAATCTGACCGAGGTGGCCAACGCGCTGTTTACTTCGCAGCCGGGCGTGAGCCGCCAGATCCGCGAGCTTGAGGACGAACTGGGCGTGGTGATCTTCGAGCGCAACGGCAAGCGCCTCACCGGCTTGACCGACCCCGGCAAGGGCATCCTCAAGATCATCGACAAGCTGCTGGTCGAGGCCGAGAACCTGCAGCAGGCCGGGCTCGAATACGCGGGGCAGAACAGCGGCACGCTCAGCATCGCCGCCACCCACACCCAGGCGCGTTACGCGTTGCCGAAGGTGGTGCAATCGTTCCGCGCCGATTTTCCGGACGTGCGCATCGCGCTGCAGCAAAGTACGCCCGACCATATCGCTGAATGGGTCGTGTCGGGCAAGGCCGACATCGGCATCGCCACCGAGGGCCTGTCGCAGTTTCCGGACCTGGTGTCGTTTCCGTGCTATCGCTGGACCCACCTGATCGTGGTGCCGGACAACCATCCGCTGCTGGCGCATTCGCCGATCCGGCTCGAAGACCTGGCCGCCTTTCCGTTGATTACCTACGACGTGGGTTTCACCGGACGCGGACATATCGACGCGGCCTTCGCGGCGGCCGGCGTGCAGACCGACATCGTGCTGACCGCGATGGATTCGGACGTCATCAAGCAGTACGTGTCGCTGGGCCTCGGAGTGGGGCTGGTGGCGTCGATGGCCTTCGACCATGGCCGCGACAAGGGGCTGCGCGCGGTCGAGGCCTCGCACCTGTTCGCGCCCAACGTGACGCGGCTGGCGGTGCGCCGCGGCGCCTACCTGCGCACCTACACCTATCGCTTCATCGAGCAGTTCGCGCCCGAGCTCTCGCGCGCCGAGATCGACCAGGCGGTCAATTCGGAAGCGCCGTAGGGGGCGACGAACCTACGCGCCGGGCCTACGCGCCCGGGTCCTGGCAGCGGGCGTGGATGGCGTCGATCGCGTCCACCACCTGCTGCGGCAGGCGCGTCTCGACCGCGTCGATGTTTTCCTTGAGCTGCGCCAGGCTGGTCGCGCCGATGATGGTCGAGCCGACGAACCAGCGCGTGTAGCACCACGCCAGCGCCATTTCGGCCGGCGTCATGCCGTTGGCGCGCGCCAGAGCGGCGTACTCCTTCGCCGCCTCGATCACCAGCGGGCGCAGATAGCGCGGGCTCCAGGTCGGCGGGAAGATCGACAGCCGTCCCACCGCCTGCGGATCGTCGATGTACTTGGCGCTCAACTGGCCGAACGCCAGCGGGCTGTAGGCGAGCAGGCCGACGTTCTCGCGGAAGCACACCTCGTTGAGCAGCTGCGTCTCGAAGGTGCGCGCGGTCAGATTGTACAGATTCTGGATCGAGACGATCTTCGGCAAGCCCTTCATCTCGGCCTGCTTGACGAATTCGGACACGCCCCAGGCGCTCTCGTTCGACACGCCGATATGCCCAATCTTGCCCTCGTCGATCAGGCGGCCCAGCGCGGCCAGCGTGTCCTCGATGGCGACGCTGTCGCGCTCCTTGGCCGGATCGAACCGGGTGGCGCCGAAGATCGGCACGTTCCGGCTCGGCCAGTGCAGCTGGTACAGATCGATGTGGTCGGTCTGCAGGCGCTGCAGGCTGGCCTCGACGGCGGCGCGCAGATTGGCTTCGTCGAAGTTGTGTTTGCCGCCGCGCACCCAGGTAAGGTTCGGATTCGGCCCGGCCGCTTTGGTGGCGATGACGACCGCGCCGCGCTTGCCGCTCTTTTTCAACCACGAACCAATGAAGCGTTCGGTCGCGCCTTGCGTGGCGGGACGCGGCGGCACCGGGTACATCTCGGCCGTGTCGATGAAGTTGATGCCGCGTTCGAGCGCGTAATCGAGCTGGCTGTGGGCGTCGGCTTCGGTGTTCTGCTCGCCGAAGGTCATGGTGCCCAGGCAGATGGTCGAGACGTTCAGGGTGCTGGAGCCGAGTGGTTTCGTTTGCATGGCCTGTCCTCTGTCCTTGTCTTTATCCTGTCCTTGTTCTCACCCGGGTTGGGTGGCTAGCGCCTGAGCGCCGCCGCGCAGTCGCGCACCAGCGCCGGCCCCGCGTATATCAGGCCGCTGTAGAGCTGCACCAGGCTGGCGCCGGCATCCATCTTGGCTTTGGCGTCGGCGCCGCGCATGATGCCGCCCACGCCGATGATGGGCAACGCGTCGCCCAGTTCTGCCTTCAATGCGCGGATCACGATGTTCGACAGTTCCAACACCGGCGCGCCCGACAGGCCGCCCGCTTCGCCGCCGTGCTGCATGCCTTCCACGGCTGCGCGCGAAAGCGTGGTGTTGGTGGCGATGACGCCGTCGATCTTGTGGCGCAGCAGCGCGCCGGCGATATTCTTGATCTGCTCGCCGTCGATATCCGGCGCGATCTTGAGGGTGATCGGCACGTAGCGCTTGTGCTGGTCGGCCAGGCGCGATTGCGCTTCCTTCAACTGCGACAGCAGGGCGTCGAGTTCGGATGCGCCCTGCAGCTGGCGCAGGTTCTTGGTGTTGGGCGAGGAGATGTTTACCGTCACATAGCTCGCGTAGGGGTAGACCTTCTGCAGGCAGTGCAGGTAGTCGTCGGCGGCGCGCTCGATCGGCGTGTCGGCGTTCTTGCCGATGTTCAGACCGAGCACGCCTTCCTTGTTCTGGTAAAAGCGCGACGCCTGGACGTTGGCGACGAAGGCGTCGACGCCGCCATTGTTAAAACCCATGCGGTTGATGATGCCCTGCGCGGCAGGCAGGCGGAACATGCGCGGCTTCGGATTGCCGGCCTGGCCGCGCGGCGTGACGGTGCCGATCTCGATCGAGCCGAAGCCGAGCGCCGCCAGGCCGTCGATGTAGGCGCCGTCCTTGTCCAGTCCCGCCGCCAGCCCGACCGGATTGGGGAAGCTGATGCCCATCACCTGGCGCGGATCGGCGGCTGGTTTACGCAGCGCGCGCGTCAAGCCCAGCGCGGCGGCGCGGCGCAGCGCAGGCAGGGTCAGGTTGTGGGCCGCTTCGGCGTCGAGCGAGAACAGCAGCGGGCGGGTCAGGGCGTACAACAATTTTTCGGACATGGGATGCGGCAGGTGGATGCGAACCGCATATTTTACCGTACCTGCGGTCTCCAAAGGCCCGGCGGGCGCGGCGCCTAGGAGTGTGCGCGGCAGATGGAATTTGATTCAGGCTTCTTGATGCGCTTGCGGCCGGAGTTTGATGGCGATTCCGCTTTCACCGGTGAAAGTTGGGTGAAATTGGATTGCCGAGGACGTCATA
>JBDSTZ010000633.1:0-6538 GCA_039927975.1 Massilia sp.
GGCAACGTCAAGTCGAACTTTGCCGAACTGTTCTCCAAGCCGACCACCGAAAACGGCTTCAACAAGCGCGCCGACGACCTGACCAATGTGTACCAGACCAGCAATGGCGTGCACGTCAAGAACGGCGACGTGCTGATCGCCGCGATCACGTCCTGCACCAACACCTCGAACCCGAGCGTGATGCTGGCGGCCGGCCTGCTGGCCAAGAAGGCGGTTGAAGCGGGCCTGACCGTGGCGCCGCACATCAAGACCTCGCTGGCGCCCGGCTCGCGCGTGGTGACCGAATACCTGACCGCCGCCGGCCTGCTGCCGTACATGGAGCAACTCGGCTTCGGCGTGACCGCCTACGGCTGCACCACCTGTATCGGCAACGCCGGCGACCTGACGCCGGAAATGAACGCGACCATCACCGAGAACGACATCGTCGCCTCGGCCGTGTTGTCGGGCAACCGCAACTTCGAAGCGCGGATTCACCCGAACATCCGCTCGAACTTCCTGGCCTCGCCGCCGCTCGTGGTCGCCTACGCGATCGCCGGCAACATGACGCGCGACCTGATGACCGAGCCGGTCGGCAAGGGCAAAGACGGCCGCGATGTCTACCTGGGCGACATCTGGCCAAGCTCGAAGGAAGTGGCCGCCGTGATGAAATTCGCGATGGACGCCAACGTCTTCAAGAACAATTACGCCGACGTCAAGAACGCTCCTGGCGCGCTGTGGGAGAAAGTATCGACCGTGGCCGGCCAGGTCTACAACTGGCCAACCTCGACCTACATCGCCGAGCCGCCGTTCTTCGATGACTTCACGATGACGCCGAAAGCGGCCGCCACCAGCATCACCGGCGCGCGCGCGCTGGGCGTGTTCGGCGACTCGATCACAACCGACCACATTTCGCCGGCCGGTTCGATCCAGGAAAATGGTCCTGCGGGCAAATGGCTCAAGGCCAAGGGCGTGCAGAAGGCCGACTTCAACTCCTACGGCTCGCGTCGCGGCAATCACGAGATCATGATGCGCGGCACTTTCGCCAACGTGCGCATCAAGAACCGCATGATTCCGGCCAAGGCCGACGGTTCGGCGGTTGAAGGCGGCATCACCATTCACCAGCCGTCGGGCGAGGAAATGTCGATCTACGACGCGGCTATGCGTTATGTGGGCGACGGCATCCCGACCATGGTGTTCGGCGGCGAAGAGTACGGCACCGGTTCGTCGCGCGACTGGGCGGCCAAGGGCACCCAGCTGCTGGGCGTGAAGGCCGTGATCACCCGTTCGTTCGAGCGCATCCACCGTTCGAACCTGGTCGGCATGGGCGTGCTGCCGCTGCAATTCATCGGCGACGACAGCGTGCAGACGCTTGGCATCACCGGCGAGGAAACGTTTGATCTGAAGGGCCTGGAAGGCGAGATCAAGCCGCAGCAACTGGCCACGCTGGTGATCCACCGCGCCAACGGCGAGAGCAAGGAAGTCAAAGTGCTGCTGCGTATCGACACCCCGATCGAAGTCGATTACTACAAGCACGGCGGGATTCTGCCGTTCGTGCTGCGCCAGCTGCTGGCCGCCTAAGTTTAAACGCGCGGGTTCGCCCGCCGCTCGTGAAAAACGCCGGATTCGTCCGGCGTTTTTTTATGGGCGCAGAGAGCCTTGTGGGCGTGGCGGACTACTTGCGCACGTCGAGACGTTCAAAGGAAATCGCGTGCCCCTGGCTACCGGAACGCACGCCCTTCTTGCTGATCCAGTACCAGCCGTCGCCCACGACCGATGCGCTCATCGTATAGGTCCCGCGCGGCAGCAACGGCGTGACGAACTTCGCGCTTGAAGTCTGGAATTTCGAATACATGTCGACAGTCGACGACAGCATTTCCCTGCCCTGCTTATCGCGCAGGGTGATGCGCGCGTAACCGCCGTCGGGACGCGCGACGCTGTACAGGCTGGCCTGGGTGCCGCTAAAGGTGACGGTGAACGAGGCGTCGCCGGCGTCCGTGATGTGATTCGCCGGCTGGCCCGCATTCGCCTCCACGCGCTGCCACTTGCCGGCGAAGCGCACGCGCTGATCGGCGGGGGCGATGCGCTCGCCGCTGGCCGGATCGGGCCCGGTCACGCCTGCGGCGGTGTCGATGCGCCAGGCGTGGCGATACAGCGGCATCGATAATTTGTCGCCTTCGACGAGCAGCGGCTGCCACACGTAACTTGCCGCGCTGGCCTGGCGCGGGTAGGACCAGCGGTCGCCCATGAACATGTACGTGGTGCCGCGCGTGCCTTCGATCGGCAGGACGAAGGTCACCTGCGAGTTCCAGGTCAGCGTACCTTCGGGCGCGATGAAGCCCTGCTTGAGCCACGGGCCTTTCAAGGCGCTGGCCGTGTAGTAGTAGTTGTCGTTGCGTTCCCAGCCCGTCAGGTCGGAGCCGAGAAAATAATACGTGTCGCCCTTGCGGAACATCGCCGGCGATTCGAAGCCTTTTGCCATCGCCACGTTGACCTGTTCGCGCACGCTCTTGTAGTCGTCGGCCAGGCGGTAGATATCGCCGCCGTGCAGCAGCACATAACCGGCGCCGTCCTTGTCCCGGAACGTGCCCATGTCCCACTTCTTGAGCGGCTTGCCGTCCATGAGCAAGGGACCCTGGAAGGTATACGGCCCGGTGACGGACTTGGCGGTCGCGTAGCCGACGAACTGACCGCGATAATCGATCGCATCGGCGTGCATGAACATCACGTACTCGCCGGTGGAGGGGGAACGCATCACCTTCGGGCGTTCGCCGACTGTGTCAGGGCCGAGGGAACCGGATGGCTGCACCGGCAGCGCGACGCTTTCGAAGCGCCAGTTGACCAGGTCGCGCGATGAATAGCAATTGAAGCCGTCGAAGGCGTTGCTCAGGTCGCGGTGCGCTTCGCCGAACAGGTAGTAGGTGTCGCCGTCCTTGATGATACCGGCGCCATGCGCGCTGACCGGCATGCCGCGCTGATCGAACCAGGGAGTGCCTGAGTGGACGGCGTCGTAGCGGCCAGGCTGCTGGGCGAGCGCAGGAGTCGATAGCGCGACCAGCGAGAGCAAGACGGCGAGGTGGAGGCGGGAAGAAATGGCCGACATGGTCTGAGCGGTCTTCATGAGTGATTTGATGCTTGCATCGTTACAAATCACGATTCTATGATGGTACCGCTCCCATGTCGACGATTTCCTTGGCGGCCCAGAGCGTTGGATTGCAACGAGAGTCTGCCCGGCTGAGCAGGTCGCAGACTCCCAGATGCAGCTGGAGCGTTTAACCTCACGCCGAAGCCGCAACCCCCGCAGCGAATCCGCGATAGGAATGCAGGGGCCGACCCAGCATGGTGGTGAGGCGTTCGACATCGCCCGCGTCCGGGATCATGCCCTCGGTGAGGAAGCGCTCGCTCATCAGGCGCATGTCGTACGCCATCCAGCCCGGCATGAACTGGCGCAGGTTCTTTTCAAACCCGGCGGTGTCATCACCTGGGTAGGCGATCGGACGACCCAGCACGTCGGTCCAGATCGCGGCGATATCGGCGCCGGTGAGCGTGTCGGGACCGACGACGTTAATGCGCTCGATCGGCAGCGGCGTTGGCGCCTGCTCGCGGCGAACGAGTTCGATCGCGGCGACTTCGGCAATGTCGCGTGTATCGACCATCGCCAAGCCTTTGCTGCCGACCGGCATCGGATAGATGCCGTATCCCGTCACCACGTCCTTGACCGTCAGATCGTTATTGATGAAGTAAGCGGGACGCAGAATCGTGGCGTGAAGCCCCATCTGCTCGATCATCCGCTCGACGCCGAACTTGCTTGAGAAGTGAGGCACATTCAGATAGCGGTCGCTGTGAATCACCGACAGGTAGACGATACGTTCGATACCCGCTTCGCGCGCGAGATTGAGCGCAATGAGCGCCTGGGTGTATTCGTCGGGCGTGACCGCGTTAAGCAGGAACAGCGTCGAGACACCTGAATAGGCACTGCGCAGCGAGTCGACATCGAGCATGTCGCCTTTCGCGACTTCGACACCTGCCGGGAAATCGGCTTTCGCCGGATCGCGCACGAGCGCACGCACGCTGGCGCCGCGCTTGACGAGTTGTGCCACCACTTGGCGGCCGACATTGCCTGTAGATCCGGTAACGAGAATGGTCATGATGATGCTCCTTGGTGTTGTTTAATGAAGGGGGTTGAAAATTCAAAGGTCATTCAAAGATCGGAAAACGTCACGACGGTTTTGCCAAACTGGGACTGGGTGCGATTGCGTTCGATGGCAGCCGGCAGTTCGTCCAGCGTCACGACGGCGCTGACTTTGGAACGCAAGCGCCCGCTGGCCACGTCCTCGCCGATAGCCTGCAAGCGCTCGGTGTCGGGAGTGTTCTGGAACCAGAGGCCGCGACGTCCATCCGGAATGCGTGCCAGAATGTCTGGAGAGGCGGCGCTGACGATGGCGCCATTTTTGGCCAGCACGGCCCACGAGCGGTCAAGTACGTCGCCGCCGGCGTAGTCGAGCACCAGATCAATATCGCCGACCAACAGGTCGAACTGTTCCTTGTCGTAAGCGATGACGTGATCAGCACCGAGACTGCGGACATAATCGACGTGACCGCTCCGAGCGGTGGCGACCACCACGGCGCCTGCCTGGTGCGCGTACTGCACCGCGAAGCCGCCCAGGCCGCCGGCCGCGCCGTGGATCAGAATGCGTTGCCCGGCTTGAACAGGCCCTGCGTAGTGGAGACTTTTCCATGCCGCCACCGAGGCCAGTGGCAAGGCGGCAGCCTCGATGAAACTGAGCGCGTCAGGCACCAGGCTCAGATTGACTTCGTTCACCGCCACCAGCTCGGCATACGCGCCGAGGCCGCCGATCGGTCCCATCACGCGTTCGCCGATGCGCAGCCGCTCAACACCCGCGCCCACCGCCTCGACGACGCCCGCAAGTTCGATACCCAGCACCGTCGGCAATTGCAGCGGAAACGCTTTCTGCAGATAGCCCTCACGCAGCTTCCAGTCGAGGCCATTGATGCCGGCGGCGTGGACGCGGACCAGCACCTGGCCGGGTCCCGCCACCGGCGCTTCGATCAGGGAAATCTTCAGCGCGTCAGGGCCGCCATATTCGCCGAGTACCAATGCATGAATCTTCTTCATCTTCATCACCTTTGAAAGTTGGCTTGCCAGAGCCTTCACAATAATATGTTTCAAATTGAATGCATAGACTCTAAAATAGAGACATACCGTATCAATATTGAGACATCATGGATTTCAACGCGCTTGAGGATTTTCAATTGGTGGCCACGCACGGCGGTTTTGGCAAGGCGAGCCGCGCCAGCGGCAGGTCAAAGGCGACGCTGTCGCGGCGAGTGGCCGAGCTTGAACAGGCGCTGGGGATTCGGCTCATCGAGCGCGGCACGCAACGCTTGGAGCTGACCGAGGCCGGTCAACTGCTGCTGAGTCGAACGGAAGGGCCGATGCACGAGTTGGCCGAAGCGGCGGCATCGGCGAAAGACAGTGATGCCACACCGCGCGGTACCTTACGGATCGGGGCGCCGCTGCTGTTTTCGCAGGTGGCGCTGGGGCAGATCGCCGCGCGATTCCTGGCGAGCTATCCGGAAGTGCACATCGACGCGGTGGCGGAAGACCGCGTCGTCAACCTCGTCGACGAGCATTTCGATGTCTCGATCCGGATTAATCCGCCCAAGGACAGCACGCTGGTCGGCAGGTGCTTTGCGCGCGACCGGCTGGTGCTTGCCGCCGCACCGTCGATCGGCAAGCCGGCGGCTGGAGGCGAGACACCCGCGCGCGTGGCGGCCGTGGTCACGCCAAGCTATCGCGACGGCGATATCTGGTCGGTCGACGGCGGGCAGTTCAGCGTCACGCCACAAGCTGTGCTGCGGGTCTCTTCGCTGTTGATGGTGCGCGACGCGATTGCGGCCGGCGCCGGCGCGGCCATGCTGCCGCGATCGATCATCGGCGAGCTGCTGGCGCGGGGCGCGCTGGTGTCCTGGGGCGAGGCCGACGGAGAAGTCGAGCTTTGGGTGCTGCACACCTCGCGGCGCCTGCAAAGTCCGAAGGTGCGGGCGTTTGTGGAATTCATGTGCGGTCAGTTCCCCGATGGGGTTTTCAACGCGCCCCTCCGATAAGCGCAGCGGCATGGGGTTGGGGCGCTAACCCTACCCAGACACCCATTTCTCCACGCCGCCCGCCGGCACGTTCGACTCGGCAGGCAAGCATGCATCGTCCGCCGTTGAGGGCCCCATCAATAGCTGGCGCCAGTTTGACACCAGCAGCGCATTTTGCCACCCTTCTTGCTACACTCAGTCGAGACCAGTCCGATGTAATGGACTGCAATGAGAGTAATTCCTGGCTGAAAGCTTGATCGCAAATCCACGATAGTAGTATCGAACGCACGAGGTACAACGATGAGTACGACGAAAGAACGGGACCGGATTACTGCGCGCGTGTCCCAGCCAATAGCAAGAAAGCTGCAGGAAGCGGCCGATCTTTCCGGCGCCACGCTGAATCAATTCCTGATCCAGGCGGCGCTGGAAAAAGCCGAGAAAATCATCGATCGCG
>JBDSTZ010000634.1:0-8274 GCA_039927975.1 Massilia sp.
ATGACGACGGCGCGCTCTTGGGTTGTCAGATGTTTGTATATTTTCGCCATGGCGGCACCTTACAGCAGAAGGTGTTGCACTTGGTCTTTGAGAACGCCGCGATTTAATATCATCAGTACGTAAAGATTTGACATTATGAGTCAGCGAAAATTGCGGCCGAGGGCCATTGTACCATCTGAGCTTTACGTAGAACGAGCTGCGGATAGGCAATTAAGGGCAATAATTGAGGACATGGGTCGTCCTGGATATGTCCTGGTGGCACGGCAAATGGGAAAAACAAACCTTCTAATTCACATGAAGAATGAACGAGTCCATGATATCGTTTTATATCATGATCTTTCAATTCGCTTTGACAGCGCGCGACAATGGTTTCGGAACTTGATTGACAATCTAATGGAGGGTTTTGGGGAAAAATTTCCTATCGCATCAAAAACCATACTACAACAAAGAAGTGATTCAAATTTCGAACCAAATGTTGAATATGACAGGCATCTCCGACTGATTCTTCGAGAAGTAAGTTGTAACGTCATTATAGTATTAGATGAAGTCGACTCTTTGATTAACACTTTATATTCAGATATTATTTTATCTCAGATTCGCAGTATGTATTTTTCACGCTCGAATCACCGCGAATATGAAAGGCTGACATATATCTTATCTGGTGTCATCGAACCCACCGATCTAATTAAAGATAAAAACATATCTCCATTTAATATTGGCGAAAAAATCTACTTGGAGAATTTCAGTTTCCCTGAACTACTTTCATTTATTTCACGAGCGAATCTTCCATTTGACGAGTATATCTCGTCAAGAGTGTTTGACTGGACCTCCGGCAATCCTCGAATGAGTTGGGAGGTGTGCTCAGAGTTGGAAGCGATGGTTGAAGCTTCCGGATTTGTAACTGTTGACGATGTAGATTTAGCAGTTAAAAAGGTATATTTGGCGGAGTTTGACCGTGCACCGATTGATCATATTCGAACACTTGCAAGATCTGACCAAAAAATACAAAGTGCTATCGTTTCTATTAGGTACGGAAAGTCTGAATTCCTCGATCAAGATATAAAAAGCAGGCTTTACTTAGCCGGGATAACCAATTCCGCCGGTGGCTCGGTCGAAATAGCAAACAAAATTGTTGATATTGCTCTTTCCGAAAAATGGCTTCAGTCTTCAGGAGACTCCCCAATTTTTAGCGTAGCGAACGCTTTCTATGCACAAGGAAATTATCGGGCTGCAGTAGAAACGTTCGAAAATTTACGATTGGGTACAAATGACGAGAACTTCTCTCCTCAAGATCGAAAGCAGTTGGCGCTCTCTTATCTATACACCAGGAAATTCGGAGACGCGACGCGAGAGCTGCGCCAATGTCTTGCTGAACAAAATGATCAAAAATTAACGCAAACACTAAATCTAGAATTGGCTCTCGCGTTGCATGGGGAAGGAGACTTCGATGAGGCGCAGAAGTTTCTGTTATTGGCCGCAGATGGACCGAATGAAGATATCGGCTCGAGAGCTGAGCTCGAGAGTATATCCATTATTTTAATGACTGGCCCCGAAGAACTTTACCTCGCCGCCGTGAATCTTTGCGAACGCATCATTGCAAAACAAGATACCAAGGAGATGATTGCTGGCTCATTAGCACAAACAAATAGAATACTTGCACTCGCTTTGAGTTCTGAATTGATGTTTTTACTAAAGCGTGAGCGAGAAGGCACAAACAGATTTGACCAAGCGTTGAGTTTATCGCCCGCAAACTTTCAGCCTACGATTTTGCTCGCTAAAGCGGTACGCTCTACCAAGCGAAACTTGCGGGTCGACCTCGCAAGAAAAATTGTTCAAATAATCCTTGCTAATCGATTACCAATTTCAATTGCGGCTGAAAACCGACTTCAACTGGGACTTGACCGATTTTCAGATATTCTACTACTTCTAATTAAAGAAAGACTTATACCAGAGTTCGATTCTCTGATTAGGCACTATATAGATATAAATTTTGCGAGCGAAATTACGCCCTTTGCAGCGCTGAAACACCTATACGCGGAGTTCAGCGATATAGAAAAGCAGCGCGAGTACATTGAATTACTAGTCTGGGCAGTCCGCTACTTTGGAAATCTCGCGGCAGATTGGCTGGAGGAAATTGAGGTTTATCGGGAAATCGTTATGATGTACCAGGGGAACGAGCGAACAGATCTTCGTTCGATCTACCTAACGCAAATTTCGTCGCATATTGTTGAATTGGAAAAATTTTTCGATGCGCGTCACGTTGAAGCGCTATCGGTTATTGGATTAGCTGTTCTTCAAAAAGGGGAGTGGCGCCTTGGACGGCGATTATATGATGTCTGGGAAGTAGTTCGTCATAACGCTGAAAATGGCAACGTTTATGCATTTTTACTGGACTATTTACAACTGATGGGGGTAAAAGGCGGGCAAATTTTTGGTGTGAACGCACTCGACATTGCAGCTCGCATACTAAAATCGGCCAAAGACAACGATGCAACTTTCCGAAAAAGTACCGAGGGGGATCTTGTTTCCATGATTAAAATGGAGGCTGAAATGACGATCAAAAAAATACCCCCACCACCACTTACTCGAGAGGATGTATTTAGGTCATTAGGCCGAAATGATTGGGTCACCGTGCAATATGTTGGACTCCAACCTTACGAAAAGAAATTCAAGTACGTGCACGAAGATTTACGCAAGGGCAGATGTAAACTAATCAGCGTCAGGACAAACAACTAGTCAACAAAAAAATAATACCTGGGATCTTATTTACACCATCTCGGCGAAGCCGATGCGGTCGGTGCTGGCGTTGCGGGCGTCGTCGACGCTGATCTTGTGGGCCGCCAGCAAGGCTTCGAGCGAAGCGTTCATCGTGTGGCAGCCAGCCTCGGCGCCGCTGTTCATGTGGCGCCGAATGCCCGACACGTTGCCGGTCTCGAGCATGTGGGTGACGGCCGGGCCGGGCGTCAGGCATTCGGTCGCCAGGTGGTAGCAATTGCCCTCGACCGAAGGCAGCAGGGCCTGGCACAGCACCCCGCGCAGGGCGTGCGCGAGCGCTTGCGACTGCGCCTCGGAGTTGCCGAGCAGGCGCAGCATCTTTTGCAGGCCCAGCTCGGTCGAGCGCGCGTGCAGCGAGGCCAGCACCAGCGGGCCCGATTCGGCCAGCGCCAGCGCTTCGAGCGCCGTCTCGGCGTCGCGGATTTCGCCGATCACGATCACGTCGGGCCGTTCGCGCAGCGCGTCGAGGGCGCCGCGGTAGTAGCTTTCGACGTCGCCGTCGAGGCCCACTTCGCGCTGGGTGATGATGCAGCGGCGCTGGGGAATCAGGGTTTCGACCGGGTCTTCGATGGTGATGATGTGGCCCGAGCGGTGGCGGTTGATCTCGTCGAGCATCGAGGCGATCGTGGTCGACTTGCCCTGGCAGGTGTCGCCGATGATCAAGACCAGGCCGGAGGTGAAGGTGGCGAAGTGCTGCTCGTCGGCGTGCAAGCCGAGTTGGCCGAGCGGCAGCGGCTCCTTCGGAAAGCGCCGGATCACGCAGCCGAGCCGCTTCTTGCCCTGAAAACTAAAACAGTTGGCGCGGATGCGCGCCGTGTGCAGGTCGATCGAGCGGTCGAAGGCGCGGTCGGTGATCCGCTCGGACCAGTTCGGCTCGATCACTTCGAAAAACTCTTCCAGCTCTTCCTTGGTGATCGGCGAATCCGTCACCGCCACCAGGCCCTTGGGCTGGCGCAGCATCAGCGGACTGTTCTGGTGGATGATGATGTCGGAAAAAATCAGGCGCGAGTTCAGCAGGTGCAGGATCTGCTCGACCAGGGTGCCGAACACCGGATGGTCTTCGTTTTCCACATAGGACAGGGTGCGGATCTGGGAGGACTGGTGGTTTTCCATCGGGTGGCGTCTCGGCGGGTGTTGGACTGGTGGCGACAATTATAAGACCTGTGCCGGCCGAAGATTGCATACCTGAAATATAAATTTTCGGCGTGACATGGATGCGACGGCGGTCAGCTCATTCCTCGCCTTCGAACAGCGAAATAATGTCGTCCTGCGCCATCGTGTTGAAATCATCCGGAATCTCGGCTTGCCCCGCCAGGAACCCCAGTCGCTTCGTGGCGTTCGGATGTGAGGCTTCCAGCGCCGTGACCTTTACCACGGGTTTCCCGGCCACGGCGATCAGGAAGGATTCGCCGCTGGCGGCTCGTTCCACCAACTCGGACAAGCACGCCTTTGCTTCCTCGATTTCAATGGTCAACATGGGTCACCTTCAAGACCTGATCACAGGCTCGTAGTTGGATCCTGTTTGGATCCTGTTTTCTCACCCCGACACCGCCGATAAATCAACCAGCGCCCCCCTTACTACCGCAACCTGTGCGTCTCCCCGGTCTTCAAATCGAGCGCGCACTTGACGCCGTTGACACTGGCGACGACCTCGTCGGGCGGCTCGTCGCCGGCCAGCGCGCCGCACACCACCGCCAGCCCCTCGCCCTTGCGGACCAGCTCGTCGGCCCGCTCGTAGACGTTGGCGCAGCCCGTTTCGGCGATCAGCGCCTGCGCGATCGGCACCTTCCAGGCGTCGACGCCGGCGGCCTGGAATTCGCAGATCAGATACCCGTCCGTGCCGCCGAACGATTCGACCAGCAGCCCAGGCAAGCCGTCGGCCTCGGCGTTGATGCGCTTGACCAGCTGGTCCGCCCTGGCCTTGGCCGCCGCCCCCGCGCTCTTGGCCAGCGCCGCCTTGACGCGCCGTTTGATCAGCGCGTGGTCGACCGGCTCGCCCTCGTCGAAGGTCCAGACCCGCGCGCGGATCTGCGACTTCGAGTTGTAGGCCGCGCGCGCGAGAAATTTGGTCGAGGACGACTGCACGATGGCGGTGGCGCCCGGCTTCATCTTCTCGTTCGGCTTGCCGTCGACGCGTTCGACGGCGGAGGCGTAAATCCAGGGCTCCCCGGCCAGCAAGCTCTTTTCCTTGCCCTGTTTGATGGTAATGATCAGCATAAGTTCCCAATAAAAGCGGTCGGCGGTTCGGACGCCGCCGGTGCGGCATGATAGCGCCTGCGGGCCGATTATCCCATCAACTTGCATTCTGTTCGGCCGCCCGCGCAGTCTGTCGCAAACGGCTGTCGCCGGCGCGCCGGTTTTTCTATCATGTCCATACCGCGAAAAGCGGCCGTGTCGCGGCCCGGGCAGCGGCACGGACACCTGACAACCAACCACGAGGACACCACCATGAGCACAGTTTCGCCTACCCGCCGCGCCCTGCTCCAGCTCACTGTCGGCCTGGCCGCCATCGGCGCCGTCGCCAGCACCCACGCGCTCGATGTCGACCTGTTCAAGGGCGGCGAGAAGGTGCGCGGCAACGGCCACGTGGTGGTCCAGCCGCGCGCGGCGAGCAATTTCAATGGGGTCGCCTTCAGCCTGCCCGGCAAACTCGACATCAAGTTTGGCACAGCCGAAGGCGTCACCGTGGAAACCGACGACAACCTGCAAGCGTATATCGAAACGGTGGTGGAAAACGGCGTGCTCAAGGTGCGCGCGGCCAGGCGCAACCTGAATTTTTCCACCAAGTCGCTCAAGATCGTGGTCAACGCCAGGCAGATCGAGTCCATTTCGCTGGCCGGCTCGGGCGACATCGCGGCCGATTCGCTGCGCGCGCCGCAGCTACGGGTCGACCTGGCCGGCTCGGGCGATATTCATCTGAACGGGGTCGACACCGACGCCATGAGCGTGTCGCTCGGCGGCAGCGGCAACGTCAAGGCCGGCGGCGGCAGGGCCGAGCGCCTCAAGGTCAGCATCGCCGGCTCGGGCGATGTCGTGCTCGGCCAGCTTCAGTCGGCCAGCGCCAGCGTCAGCATCGCCGGTTCGGGCGACGCCACGGTGTGGGTGCGCAACGCGCTCGACGTCTCGATCGCCGGCTCGGGCGACGTCAATTACTACGGCGCGCCGAGCGTGAACAAGAGCGCGATCGGGTCGGGCAGCGCCAAGCCGCTGGGCGCCGCGCCGCGTTAAAACCCGCGCGCAGTCATGCCGGCCGCGAAGCCGGCGGCGGGCGCCTAGTGCGAAGCCGACGGCGCGTAGGTCAAGGGCTTGACCGGCACCGCCAGATTCAGCGTGCTGCGCTGCTTGCGGCCGTCCTCGAACACCAGCGACAGCGGCACGCTGTCACCGTCCTTGAGCGGGTGTTTGAGACCGGTGAGCATGATGTGGTAGCCGCCCGAGGCAAGGTTCAGCGGCTGGCCGGCGACCAGCGCCACACTGTCGGCCTCGCGCATGCTCATGCGATCGCCGTTCATCTGCATCTGGTGCAGTTCGGCCTTGGCCAGCGGCGACTTCACCGCCACCAGCCGGGTGTCGGCCTTCGCCTGCAATTGCATGAAGGCGCCGGTGGACGTTTGCTGCGGCACGGTGGCGCGGATCCAGGCCTTGCTGACCGTGACCTGGGCATGGGCGGGTGCGGCGATGACCAGCGCTGCGGCCAACGCGAGTGCGAGGTGTTTCATGGTGAGGCTCCGTCAAAGGGTGGCGCGACGCATGCCGGCACAAGCAGCGGTGGAACGCGCCGGATCGTGCGGCACGCGCATCGCGATGGCGAACCGGCTGGCGACCGGTTTCCCGCGCTTGCGGCGATTATAGCGGGCCGCCCCGGTCAGCGTTCGGCCTTGAACGGCTCGCGCTCGACCAGCACGGTGTCGACGCTGTCGGTGAGCCAGATCTGGCCGTCCTGGATGGTGCACTGCAGCTGCATGTTGCGGTTGCAGAGCTTTTCAAGCTGGACGCTGGCCTCGGCCGGGATGTTGATCACCGTGAGGTTCTTGGCCCGTTCGAGTTTATTGGCGATCTGCTTGTACCAGATATGGCTGGTCGCGCTGTAGCTGTAGACGATCACCTTGGCCGAACGCCCGCAGGCCTTCATCAGGCGCTTCTCGTCGGGCTGGCCGACCTCGATCCACAGTTCGATGGCGCCGGTCAGGTCCTTCTGCCACAGGTCCGGCTCGTCGGTGTCGAACAAGCCCTTGGTGAAGGTGAGCGCCTCGTTGGCGTGGATCGCGTAGGCCAGCAGACGGATCATCATCCGCTCGTCGGTTTCGGACGGATGGCGCGCCAGCGTCAGCGAACAGGTGTCGTAGACGTTGCGGTCCATGTCGGCCAGCTGGAGGTCGGCCTTGTAGATGGTTGCTTTGAGTGCCATTGTTACTTTACTGGTGCGGTTATTTGAAGACGACCGTCTTGGCGCCGTTTTGCAGGATGCGGTGCTGCACGAACCATTTCACCGCGCGCGCCAGCACCACGCACTCGACGTCGCGGCCGATCGCCGACAGCGTCTCGGCGTCCATCGCATGATCGACCCGCTCGACATCCTGCTCGATGATCGGGCCCTCGTCGAGGTCGCCGGTGACGAAGTGGGCGGTCGCGCCGATCAGCTTCACGCCGCGCAGGTGGGCCTGGGCGTAGGGTTTGGCGCCCTTGAAGCTGGGCAGGAAGGAATGGTGGATGTTGATCGCCTTGCCGCGCATCGCCTCGCACAGGCCGGGCGAGAGAATCTGCATGTAGCGCGCCAGCACCACCAGGTCGATCTTGTGGCTCTCCATCAGTTCGAGCACGCGCGCTTCCTGGGCCAGCTTGGCCGCCTCGGGCGCGCCGGCCGCCAGCGGCAGGTGGTGGAAGGGGATGTTGTAGCTGGCCGCCAGCTGGTAGAAATCCATGTGGTTCGAGACGATCGCCGGAATCTCGACCGGCAGCAGGCCGCTCTTGTAGCGGAACAGCAGGTCGTTGAGGCAGTGGCCGATCTTCGACACCATCAGCATCACGCGCGGCTTGGCGTTGGCGTCGTGCAGCTGGCCGTTCATCTGCATCTGCTCGCACATGGCGGCGAAATCGGCGCGCAGCACGCTGTCGCCGACCGCGTTGTCGTCGAGCGAAAAATGCACGCGCATGAAGAACAGCTTCGATTCGGCGTCGCCGAACTGGGCCGAGTCGATGATGTTGCAGCCGTGCTCGGCGAGAAAGCCCGACACGGCGTGCACGATCCCCGTCCGGTCGGGACAGGAAAGGGTAAGAATGTACGCGTTTGACATGATGAGATTGTCGCAGGGCCGGCCGTTCCTGGCAGGCGCCGGCCTTGCGCCCCGACACGAGGAGAACCATGATGGAGGACAGGAACAGTTTCATTCATGCCGTGCAGGAGTGGCACGAGAAGATGCCCATGGAAATCGCCGCCAAGGCCGGCGCGCGGCTTGAAGAAGCCCCTGTGATTGCCAGGTTCGGTGCCACAATTCCCTG
>JBDSTZ010000635.1:0-7125 GCA_039927975.1 Massilia sp.
GGGCCGCTCCAGGGCGGCCCTGGCCGAAGCGGCCGAGCGTGAAGGCGACGAGCAGGCCACCTCGCTGCAGCTGGCCAAGACCCATCTGCACCAAGCCCACGGCGCGCTGCAGATGGTCGACGTCGAAGGGGTCGGGCTGATCACCGCCGCCGCCGAAAAGGCGATCGACCGCTTCAAGGACGCCAGTCTGGCTTGCACGCCAGAGCACAGCGACGTGGTCGGCGTGGCCTACCTGGCGCTCACAGAATATCTCGAAGAACTGCTGGCCGGCGCCATGCCGCAGCCGGCCCGCCTGTTCCCCTACTACCGCGCGCTGCAGGAAATGCTGGGCGCCGAGCGGATTCACCCGGCCGACCTGTTCTTCATCGACCTGTCGGTCCAGGTCACGCTGCGCGAGCATTCGGCGCCGCCGACCGCGCCCGATTTCGCGCTGGTCCGCAGCCTGTTCGAAAAATCGCTGCTGCCGTTCCTGAAAAGCGCCGACACCGCGTCGCAGCGCCAGCACGCCGCCGGGCTGCAGCAAGCCATCGCGCCGCTGGTGGAGGCCCAGCGCGAACGCCACGCCCGCACCTTCTGGATGGCGATGCAAAGCTTCGCCGAACTGGTCGCCAGCGGCCAGTTGGCCAGCGACCTGTATGTCAAGCAGCTGTTCGGCCTGATCAACCTGCAGATCCGCCGCCTCTCGCAAGGCCAGGGCAGCCTGCCCGAGCAGATGCTGCGCGACGCCCTGTTCTTCATCGCCGCCGCGCCGGTCGCGCCGCCCGGCGCGATGGCGCTGCGCCGCGCCTACCAGCTCGACGGCATGGTGCCGTCCGATTACGACAGCCGCCGCTACGGCCGCATCGACGCCGAGGCGCTCAAGACCGCCAAGGACGCGCTGGCCCAAACCAAGACCGGCTGGGACAAGCTGGCCACCGAAACCGACAGCACCCTCGAAGCCGATTTCAAGGAATCCCTGGCCAGCCTGACCGCCGCCAGCGACAAGCTGGGCGCGCCGGCGCTGGCGCAGCTGCTGCGCGAACTTGGCCAGGCCGCCGGCGCGTCGATCGCCTCCGGCCGCAACGACCAGTTGGGCCTCGAGATGGCCACCGCGATGCTGTTTGTCGAGCATGGCCTCGAGCAGGTGCGCCAGCTGCCGGCCCATTTCGACGAGCACGCCGAAGTCATCGGCGCGCGCCTGCTGGCGCTGGCCGCCGGCGAGACCCCACCCGATGCGCCGCAATGGCAGGGCGACCTGTCGCGCCAGATCCAGCAGGGCCAGACCGTGGCCGTGCTGGCCGGCGAAATGAAGACCGGTCTGCGCCAGGTCGAAAAAGTCCTCGACGATTATTACGCCGACCACGGCAAGCGCGCCGCGCTGAGCCAGATCGATCCCGTGCTGCACCAGTTACAGGGCGCGCTGGCGATCCTCGACCAGGAACATGCGATGCGCGCCGCCCAGCATGTCAAGCAGGCGGTGGCCCTGCTGGCGGCCACCGCCGGCGATGAGAAGGCCGACGCCGCCTCGCTGCAGAACATCGCCCAGAACATCGGCGCGCTCGGCTTCTTCATCGACATGCTGGCGCAGAATTTCGAGGCCGCCAAGCGCCGCTTCGCCTTCGACCAGATCGCCGGCATGTTCGGCGAAGTACCGTTTGAAAAAGCCGTCGCCGGGGCGCCGCTGTTCGACGTCGAGCCCGAGCCCGTCGCGCCGGTCGAGATGCCCGCTCCCGCACCGGTCGCCAAGCCGGCGCCTGTGCCGCCGGCCGCCGCCGGCGAGGACGCGATCGAAGCCGAGCTGCTCGAGATCTTCATTTCGGAAGCCCAGGAAGTGCTGGCCTTTGTCAGTGCGACCCTGCCGGCCGCCCAGGCGCAGCCGTCCAACCAGGACACGCTGACCATGCTGCGGCGCTCCTTCCATACGCTCAAGGGCAGTGGCCGGATGGTCGGCCTCGAGAAGTTCGCCGATGTCGGCGCGGCGATCGAAAAGGTCATGAACATGTGGCTGGCCGAAGCGCGCGCCGCCAGTCCCGATCTGCTGGCGCTGCTCGGCCACGCGACGACCGAGATGACCGCCTGGGTCGACCAGCTGGCCAGCGCCGGCGCCTCGAGCCGCAATGGCGAGGCGCTGGTCGCCGCCGCCCAGCGGGTCCAGGCCGGTGGCGCATTCACGGTCGACGCCGAACACGAACAACTGGGCGCGGCCCCGGCCGCCGGCCCGTCGCAGGCGCAACTGGAGGCCGAAGCGCAAGCGCGCGCCGCCGCCGAAGCCGAGGCGGCCGCCAAGGCCCGGGCCGAAGCACAGGCGCTGGCCGAAGCACAGGCCAAAGCCGAGGCGGAAGCGAAGGCGAGGGCGCAGGAGCAAGCCGAGGCCGAAGCACGCGCGCAAGCCGAAGCCGAGGCGCGAGCCCAGGCGCTGCGCGAGGCCCAGGCCAAGGCCGACGCCGAAGCGCGCGCCGAAGCCGAGGCGCAAGCCGCGCTCGAAGCCCAACTGCTGGCCGAAGAGCGCCAGCTGGCCGAAGAACTGCGCCTGGCACACGAGCGCGAACAGGCCGAGGCCGAGGCGCGCGCCGCCGAGGGAGAAATGATCGAAATGTCGCTGCCGGTGGGCGACGACGAGCTGGAGGACGAGCCGGAACTAAGTTTGGCGGCGCCGGCCGGCAACGTCATCGAGTTCCCGGTCGCCGCGCCGCGCGTGGTGCCCGAGGACGACAACACCAAGCGCATCGGCGAGATCGAAATCCCGCTGCCGCTGTATAACATCTACCTGGCCGAGACCGACGAAATCATGCGCGTGCTGACGCGCGATTTCAGCGAATGGCGCCACGAAGCGAAGCGCGCGGTCACGCCGGAAGCGTTAAAGGCGGCGCACACCCTGGCCGGCACCTCCGCCACCGTGGGATTCAAGGCCTTGCGTGAAGTGGCGTACGCACTCGAAATGGTGCTCAAGGTGCTGGCGCCGCCGACCCCGATGCTCACCCCGGCCCAGCGCGACCTGCTCGACAACGCGCTCGAGTGCGCGCGCCAGATGTTGCAAAGCTTCGCGCTTGGCGAACTGCCGCCGCCGCGGCCCGAACTGGTCGCTGAACTGAACGCCATGCGCGAACAGGTGCCGGCGGTCAGCGCCAGCGAATCGTTCGACACGATCGACCCGGCGCTGGCGCCGCATCTCGACCACCTGTTCGCCGCCACGCTCGAGAGCCTGCGCGACGAGGCGGCGCCGGCCTTCGACCAGCGCCACGACGCGCCGGCCGAGGCGGCCGCCGGCGACCCGGTGATCGAAGCGATCGACGCCCATTTCGACGTCGAATTCGACGACGCCTTTGATCAAGCTTTTGAAGCGCCTTCCCTGACGCCCGCCACGCCGCCCTCGACGCCGCTCGTTGAAGACGACGACATCGAGGCGCAGCTGGTGCCTGAACTGATTTCCTCGTCCGAAGAGCCGCTGCAGGAAGCCGCGCCTGAAGAAGAGATCAGCCTTGCCGCGTCGCCCGCGCCAGTGCTCGAAGCGGCGCCTGTGACCCTGGCCGAAGCCGTGCCGGCGCCGGAGCCGGAAGCGGTGGCGATCGAAACCCAGATCAGCGACGAACTCGACGCCGACCTGCTGCCGATCTTTATCGAAGAAGCGACCGACATGCTGCCGGAAATCGGCAATGGCCTGCGCAAGTGGCAGCAGAATCCGTCCGACACGGGCCCTGCGCAAAACCTGCTGCGCACGCTGCATACCGTCAAGGGCAGCGCACGCATGGCCGGCGCCATGCGGCTTGGCCAGCATACCCACGATATCGAAACCCAGATCGAGAACATGGTGCACGCCGGGACTTCCACTCCGGCCGCCTTTGACGATCTGCTGGCTAACTACGACCATGCGCTGCTGCTGTTCGAGCAGCTGCAAAATCCTGCCGCCGCGGTGCCGTCGGCGGCGCCCGCGCCAGTTGCCGGCAGCGCCGCCGCAGTCGCCGCCAGCGCGCCCGGCGTCAAGCCGCAGGAAGAAGCGGCCGGCGCCCAGGCCCGCGTGCCGTTGGTGCGCGTGCGTGCCGACATTCTCGATCGCCTGGTCAACCAGGCCGGTGAAGTGTCGATCTCGCGCTCGAAACTGGAAAACCAGGTCAGCGTGCTGCGTTCCTCGCTGTTCGACTTCTCCGACAACCTCGACCGCCTGCGGCGCCAGCTGCGCGAAGTCGAGATGCAGGCCGAATCGCAGATCGCCTCGCGCATGTCGATTTCGAGCGAGCGCGAATTCGATCCGCTCGAATTCGACCGCTTCACCCGCCTGCAGGAACTGACCCGGATGATGGCCGAGAGCGTCAACGACGTCGCCTCCTTCCACGAAAGCCTGGGTCGCACGATCGAAGGCGCGACCGCCGATCTGACGGTGCAGTCGCGCCTGACGCGCGATTTGCAGCGCGACCTGATGCGGGTGCGCATGGTGCCGTTTTCGAGCCTGTCCGAGCGCCTGTTCCGGGTGGCCCGCCAGACCGCCAAAGAGATCGACAAACGCGTCAACCTCGATATTCGCGGCGGCGCGGTCGAGATCGACCGCAGCGTGCTGGAACAGATGGCGGCGCCGTTCGAGCACTTGCTGCGCAACGCGATCGTCCACGGCATCGAGACGCGCGAGCGGCGCGGCGCCTCCGGCAAGGCCGAAACCGGCGAACTGCTGGTGCAGGTCAGCCAGCAGGGTAACGAGGTGGTGATCCAGTTCACCGACGACGGCGCCGGCCTGGACCTGAACCGGATCCGCGCCAAGGCGGTCAGCAATGGCCTGATCGACGCCAATGCCCAGCTCTCCGACAACGAGGCGGCCGAACTGATTTTCGAACCCGGCTTCTCGACCGCCGAGGCGCTCACCGAACTGGCCGGCCGCGGCGTCGGCATGGACGTGGTGCGCTCCGAAGCCCAGGCGCTGGGCGGACGGGTGGCGATCAAGTCCGAATTCGGCGCCGGCGCACGCTTCACGATTCACCTGCCGCTGACCCTGGCCGTCACCCAGGTGGTGCTCACCACCACCGGCGACAAGACCTTTGCGATGCCCTCGATCCTGGTCGAGCAGGTGCTGCAGATGAAGGAAGGCCCGCTGCAGAAGGCGCACGCCGCCGGCCACGTGGAATATCAGGGCCAGGCAGTGGCGCTGCACTATCTGCCCAACCTGCTGGGCGACCCTGAGGCGCGTCCGATCACCCAGCGTTCCTGCCCGGTGATGATTCTCAAAAGCGGCACCGACCGCCTGGCGGTGCAGGTCGACGACGTGGTCGGTAATCGCGAGGTGGTCATCAAGAACATCGGCCCGCAGCTCTCGCGCATGATCGGCATCTCCGGCGCGACGGTGCTCGGTTCGGGCGAGATCGTGCTGATCCTGAACCCGGTGGCGCTGTCGCTGCACATGGACCACCATCCGCAGCTGCGGCCGCAGGCCAAAGTGGCGCCGGTGGTGGCGCCGGAAATGCGGGCGCGCGACTTCGTCATCATGGTGGTCGACGATTCGCTCACCGTGCGCCGCGTCACCGAGCGCCTGCTCACCCGCGAAGGCTACCAGGTGATGCTGGCCAAGGATGGCGTCGACGCCCTCGAACAGCTGCAGGAGACCATTCCGGCGCTGATGATGGTCGATATCGAAATGCCGCGCATGGACGGCTTCGACCTGACCCGCAATATCCGCGGCAACGACAGCACCAAGGCGGTACCGATCATCATGATCACCTCGCGCACCGCCGACAAGCACCGCAACTATGCGCTGGACCTGGGCGTGAATGCCTACTTCGGCAAGCCCTTCCAGGAAGACCGTATCCTGGCGGCGATCGCCGGTCTGCTCAACCGCAAGATGCCTGCCTGACCGCCATCTGGCATCGCACGGGGCCGGCTTTTGCCGGCCCTTTTTCTATGTGTCGGCGGCTTTTGCCGGCCTTTTTTTCAGACGCCGGCGTTCACGGTCTTCACCACCGCGTAGCGGGTCAGCGTGCGCTTGCGCGCCTCGTCGTGCGCCACCAGCGGGAAGGGGTAATTCTCGCCCAGCCGCACGCCCTTGGCCGCCAGCGTCTGCGGCGCCGCGCTCCACGGCGCGTGAATCTCCTTGTTGCCCAGCTTTTCCAATTGCGGCAGGTAGCGCCGGATGAATTTCCCGTCGGCGTCGAATTTTTCCGACTGCGTGACCGGATTGAAGATGCGGAAGTAGGGCTGGGCGTCGCAGCCCGACGAGGCGGCCCATTGCCAGCCGCCGTTGTTCGAGGCCAGGTCGTAATCGTTGAGCTGCAGGGCGAAATAGCGCTCGCCGCGGCGCCAGTCGATGCCGAGATCCTTGATCAGGAAGCAGGCCGTGACCATGCGCAGGCGGTTATGCATGTAGCCGGTCTGGTTCAACTGGGCCATCGCGGCGTCGACCAGCGGAAAGCCGGTGCGTCCCTCGCACCAGGCGCGGAACGCCTCGTCGGCCTCCGGTCCCGACTCCCACGCGATGGCGTCGTAGGCCGGCTTGAACGCATGCTCGACCACGCGCGGATGATGGAACAGGATCATCGCGTAAAAGTCGCGCCAGATCAGTTCCGACAGCCACACCGCGGCGCCTTCGCCGCCGGCGCCGTTGGCGATCAGCGCGCCGGCGGTGCGCACCAGGTGGCGCACCGGGATGGTGCCGAAGCGCAGATGCAGCGACAGGTAGGACGGCCCCTTGACGGCAGGGTAGTTGCGCGCCTCGCCGTACGCGCCGATGCGGCCGATGAAGTCCTCGAACAGCGCGCTGGCGCCGGCCGCGCCGAGCGGGATGTCGAGCTGGCGCAGATTGGTCGGCGCGAAGCCGATCTGCGCGAGGCTCGGCAGGGCGTGGCCGGCCGGCGCCGGCGCCAGCGCGCGCGCATGGGCGGCGATTTCAAATTGCGCCACCGCCTCGGGCCGCGCCGCCAGCTGCTTGAGCCAGGCCTGCTTGTAGGGCGTGAACACCGAGAACGGCTGGCCGGCCAGGCTTAGCACTTCGTGCTTTTCGAAGATCACCTGGTCCTTGAAGAAACGGCACTCGCGGCCGGCGCCGTGCAGCGCCGCCGCCACCGCCGCGTCGCGGGCGATCGCTTGCGGTTCGTAGTCGGCGTTGGCGAACACGGCGTCGACGCCGAGCTCGCCGGCCAGCCGCACCACGGCCTGTTCGGCTTGGTCGTG
>JBDSTZ010000636.1:0-2853 GCA_039927975.1 Massilia sp.
GCTATCGCCAGGGCGTGGCGCTGCTACGCATTGCCCTGCTGCGCGGCGACGACGCCAAGACGGTCGGGCCGCTGCTGGCCGCCTGCATGGCTTGCCACGAAGCCGGCTACCTGCATCCACTGGTCGATGTCTGCGGCCGTCCCTTCCACCCCGACATGCTGGCGCGGATCCATCCGCAGGTGCGCGACGCGGTGATGGCGGTGCTGATCGGCCAGACCCAGCGCGAGCCAGCCAGTGCGGCCGAGGTTCGCGACTACGTGCTGCCGTACGCGGCGCGCGGCGCGGCATCGATGACGCTGCGCGCGGCGCTGGCCGAACATCTGATCCTGTGCGGCCGGCTTGACGAGGCGGCGCAGATCCTTACCGACCTCGACGACTCGCAGGCGCTGTTCTTCCGCAGCGTGATCCTGCTGCTGCGCGACGACCACCCGGCGGCGCTGGCCGGCTTCGAGGCCGCGCTCAAGCTGCTGCGGCGCGAGACCGGCAAGCGCAAGGCGATCTTCGAGGGCATCGGCGGCCACCTGTACGTGCTGGCCCTGATCAAGAGCGGCGATCCAAAGCACGACAAGCTGGCCGAGACCTACCTCGACATCGCCACCCGCGCCGTGCAGAACCACGACACGGCGGTGTACCAGCAACTGAGCCTGCTGCGCCAGATCCGCGCCGGCACCGCCGATCCCGCCGTGCTACCGTCGCGCAACTGGGAAACAGCGATGCAGCCGATCGTGTTTCGCGCCCTGCTGCACTATTGGCTGGCGCTGCCGCAGCTGTCGACCCGCTGCGCGCTGCTCGAAGAAACCTTCGATGCCGCGCTCGGCGCCGGCTTCGATCTGCTGGCTGCGCAGCTGGCGGCGCTGCTCGGCCACCTGGGCAGCGTGGGCCACGAACAGCAAGCCAGCGCGCTGCGCCAGCGCCACCGCCTGCCCGACCTGGCTTGCTGGTTCGAGCGCGAGGAACCGTGGGAACGCCAGCTCAACGCGCTGATCAACCTGCAGCCGGCCGTGAATGTCGACACGGTCAAGGAATCGCGCCTGGTGTGGATGATCAGCTACGACCCGGCCTACGGCGTGCGCGACATCGAGGCGCGCGAACAGAAGCGCGACGCCCAGGGCGGCTGGAGCAAGGGCCGCATGGTGGCCATCAAGCGCCTGTCCGAGGATGGCGGCCAGCTCGACTTCCTGTCGGCCCAGGACCTGCGGGTGGCGGCCACCGCGCAGCCCTACCGCTATTACAGTTCGAGCGGCTCGCGCTACGAGTTCGACATGGACAAGGCGGTGGCCGCGCTGATCGGCCATCCGCTGCTGTTCTGGATGGACGCGCCGGGCACCCGGCTCGAACTGCTGCCGGGCGAGCCCGAGCTGCGCATCAAGGCGCGCGCCGGCGAGGTGACCATCACCATGGTGCCGCCGGTGCACAACGAGGCCGACGACGTGTGCGTCACGCGCGAGACGCCGACCCGGCTGCGGGTGATCCGCATCAGCGAGGAACACCGCCGCATCGGCGCCATCGTCGGCGACGGCCTGGTGGTGCCGCTGCACGCCGAGCAGCGCGTGCTCAAGGCGATCAGCGCGATCTCGTCGATCGTCACGGTGCAGTCGGACATCGGCGGCAGCGCGGCCGACATCGAGCAGGTGGCGGCCGACACGCGCCTGCACGTGCACCTGTTCCCCTACCAGCACGGCTTGAAGATGCAGATCCGGGTGCGCCCGCTGCCGAACGCCGGCGCCTACTACCAGCCGGGCGACGGCGCCGAGAGCGTGATCGCCGAAGTGGGCGGTGCGCGGCTCGAAGCGCGGCGCAGCCTGAACGACGAACGCGAAGCCCAGCGCCAGCTGATCGCCGCCTGCCCGAGCCTGGAAGGCGCCGAGGAAGAGCACGGCGAATGGCTGCTGGCCAAGCCGCGCGAATGCCTCGAACTGGTGACCGAGCTGCAGCAGCTCGATGCAAGCAGGGTGCTGGTGGCCTGGCCGGAAGGCGAATCGTTCAGGGTCGGCAAGAAGGTCGAATCGAAGTCGGTGCGGCTGAATATCAAGCGCGACAAGGACTGGTTCGCCGCCAACGCCGAGATCGAGGTCGACGAGGGCAAGGTGATGGACTTGCGCACCCTGCTCGAGATGCTGCGCGCCAGCGAAGGGCGCTTCATCGCGCTGGGCGACAACCAGTACCTGGCGCTGACGTCCGAGCTGCATCGCCGCCTGGTCGAGCTGTCCGCATTCAGCGAGCCGCATGGCGACGGCGTGCGGATCCACCCGCTGGCCAGCTTCGCGCTGGAGGAACTGGCGCTCGACGTGGGCGGCGTGAAGGCCGACAAGCTGTGGCGCGAACACTTGAAGCGGCTGGCCGACAACGCCGGCTACACGCCGCAGCTGCCGAGCACCCTGCAGGCCGAGCTGCGCGACTACCAGCTCGAAGGCTTCGAATGGCTGGCACGGCTGGCGCATTGGGGCGTGGGCGCCTGCCTGGCCGACGACATGGGGCTTGGCAAAACGGTGCAGGCGCTGGCGCTGATCCTGATGCGGGCGCCGCAGGGGCCGACCCTGGTGATCGCGCCGACCTCGGTGTGCATGAACTGGATCAGCGAGGCGGCGCGCTTCGCCCCGACGCTCACCGTAAAGCTGTTCGGCGCCGGCGACCGCGCCGACATGCTGGCCAGCGCCGGCCCGTTCGACCTGGTGATCGCCAGCTACGGCCTGTTGCAACAGGAGGCGCAGCTGTTCGCCGACGTCAAATGGCACAGCGTGGTGCTGGACGAGGCCCAGGCGATCAAGAACGGCGCCACCAAGCGCTCCCAGGCGGTGATGGCGCTGCAGGCGGACTTCCGCATGGTGGCCACCGGCACGCCGCTGGAAAACC
>JBDSTZ010000637.1:0-7816 GCA_039927975.1 Massilia sp.
GGGCCAGCACGCCCGGCAGGCGCTGTGCCGACAACACCGCCAGCACGCGGGTATTGCCATCGGCCGCGTACAGCGTGGCCTCGCTGGCATCGCCCGACACCACTTGCACGTGATTCGCGTGCATCGCGGTGAAGGCTTCGCCGCCGCCCTCCAGCGCGACGAAGCGCAGCACTTTCGGGTCGATGCCGGCTTTCTGCGCCACCAGCGCCATTTTGAGCCAGTCCTGGCTGCCGATGGTGCCGGAGACGCCGATCAGGACCTGCTTCGGATCGCGCTTGAGGGCGGCCAGCAGATCGGCCAGGCTGTGGAAGGGCGAATCGCTGCGCACCGCGATCATGCCGTAGTCGGCGCCCAGCGCGGCCACCCAGCGCACATCGCCTGGACCTGCCTTGCCGAACTTGCCCTGCGCCAGATTGAGCAGCGAGCCGCCCGAAAACGCCACCAGGGTGTCGCCCTCGGCGCCGCGCTGCGACCCCATGGTGTGCCAGGCCACCGCGCCGATGCCGCCGGGCAGATAGCTCAGCCGCATTTTGGTCGGCAGGCTCTTCTGGGCCAGCTTGCAGGTCAGGTCCATCGCACCGCCCGGCTTGGACGGCACGATGCACTCGGCCTCGCCGGCGCGCGCCAGGCAGCACGCCACCGAAAGGGCCAGCGCCAGCAAACTGTATATGCGTGTGTTCATATCAGGCCCATGATAATCCAGCTGCTCGCCCCTGTCCGTTTTGCCGCGTGCGCTCAGAAACGGTGCTGGATGCCGGTGGTAATGCCGGTTTGCGAGCTGCCGAAACCGGGATCGTCGCGCGACAGGCTCACCAGCTTGTTGTTGTCAGCCTTGGCGTAACCGGCCGTGACATACAGGTCGGTGCGCTTGGACAGCGCATACAGGCCGCGCGCCACGTACATGACCGGATCGGCATCCTGGCCGCTGGCGACGTTCTTGACGTTGACCTTGTAGACCGCGCCGGTCAGGGTGATGGCCGGTTTGATCACATAGGTCACGCCGGCCCAGTAGGTGTCGGCGCGCACGTCGGGGGTGGCGGCCTTGGCCAGGGTCTGCTTGTAGCCGCGCATGCCGGCGGTCAGGCGCCAGTCGCCGGTCTTGTAGTCGGCCGCCAGGTGGAAGGCCTTGGCTTCGTCGCGGTTGCCGGTGGCCGCCAGGACGTTGCCGTTGACCTGTTCGTAGGTCGCCATCAGGCCCAGGCCGTCGTGGGTCCACGAACCGCCGACCGCGTACTTGCGGCTGTCGGCCGCGCTGCCTGCCTGTTCGCCGAGACCCACGGTGGCGCCGTATTTGAAGTCGCCGCTCTGGCCCGAATATTTGATCAGGTTGTCGAACGCGGTCGTCATGCCGTATTTCGAGGGGCCGCTGGCGTTGGTCGAGGTGGCCCACGAGTAGTTCGGCGCGTAGCCGAGCGGGTCGAAAGCGATCACGAAATCGTAGGTGGTGGTGAAGGAACGGCCGATCACGACCCGGCCGAAGCCGCCTTCGAGGCCGACGTAGGCCTGGCGCTTGAACAGGGCGCCGTCCGAATTGCCGGTGTCGAGCAGGATACCGCCTTCGAGGCCGAACACGGCTTTCAGGCCGTTGCCGAGATCTTCGGTGCCGCGAAAGCCCCAGCGCGAGGTGTTCTTGCCGCCCGAGACCACCTTGACGACGCTGTCCTGCGCCGCGTTGGCGTGGTTGAGATATTCAACGCCGGCGTCGATCAGGCCATAGACCTGGACGTTCGATTCGGCGTGCGCGCCCGTGCTGGCGCTGAATGCACCGAATGCGGCGAGCGTGGCGAGGGTGAGGACTGTCTTGTTCACTAGGGTCTCCTGATGGTGTTTTTGGTTTAGGTGACAGGCGATCTTCTTCCGTCAGATTGCACTATACGATCGCCAATCTTTCAATTAGCTTTCACAATCTGACCAAACACCGGCACTGGTCCAAATCGCCGTTTTGGGCTTACACTGGCGACCATGCGCATCCTCCTCGTTGAAGACCATATTGAACTGTCGCACTGGCTGTCCAAGGCCTTGCGCGACGCCCACCTGAACGTCGAAACCGCCGCCAACGGCGCCGATGCCGACGCCCTGCTGCACACCCAGGACTACGCGCTCGTCATCCTCGACCTGACGCTGCCGAAGATGGACGGGCTCGAAGTGCTGCGCCGCCTGCGCGCGCGCGGCGGGGCGCGCGGGAAGACGCCCGTGCTGATATTGACCGCGCGCGGCGGCCTTGAAGAACGCGTGCAGGGGCTGAACCTGGGCGCCGACGACTACCTGGCCAAGCCGTTTGAACTGGCCGAACTCGAAGCGCGCGTGAAAGCCCTGCTGCGCCGCAGCCAAGGCAACGAGGCGCCGGTGCACAGTATCGGCGCGCTCAGCTTTGACAGCGTGACGCGGCTGTTTGCTTACGGTGGCGCGCCGCTGGCGCTGACGCCGCGCGAACACGCGGTACTCGAAGCACTGATCACCCGCCCTGGGCGCGCGGTGTCGAAAGAAAAACTGTTCGACGAAGTCTTCGCGCTGGAGGACGACGCCAATCTGGACGCCATCGAACTGTATATTCACCGGGTCCGCAAGAAGCTCGAAAAGCCGATCGCCGACGCGGTGGCGATCACCACACTGCGCGGCATCGGCTACCTGCTGCAGCCACGCCCGGCAAGCTGAGATGACTCTGCGGGCACGCCTGCGGCCCTTGTCGGCCGCCTCGCTCGGCAGCCTTCGCAACGAGCTGCTGCGCTGGCTGCTGATTCCCCTGGTGCTGCTGGTGGCGCTGGGCGCGGTGTCGGTCTACCGCAACGCGCTCGACGCCGCCGACGTCGCCTACGACCGCTCGCTGCTGGCCTCGACCCGCGCGCTGGCCGAGCGGGTCTCGGTCAAGGACGGCAAGGTGGTGGCCGACGTGCCCTACGTCGCGCTCGACAGCTTCGAGACCGACACCCTGGGCCGCATCTATTACAAGGTCACCGGCATCGGCGGCGAGACGGTGTCCGGTTTCGGCGACTTGCCGCCGGTGCCGGCCAGCGTGCCGCGCTCGGAAGCCTATCCGGCGCTGGTGCGCTTTTACAACGCCGACTACAACGGCGAGCCGGTGCGCATCGCCGCCCTGCTGCAGCCGGTGTACGACGATTCAATGCGCGGCATCGCCCTGATCCAGGTGGGCGAGACGCTCGACGCGCGGCGCGGCCTGTCGCGCAAGATCCTGCTCGACACTCTGCTGTGGCAGGCGATGATGGTGCTGGCGGTGGGCTCGCTGGTGTGGATCGCCGTGCGCCTGGTGCTGCGCCCGCTCATGCGCCTCAAGAACGAGGTCGAGACGCGCGACCTGAGCGACCTGTCCGACGTCGACGAGGCGCTGGTGCACCGCGAAGTGCGCCCGCTGGTGGCGGCGATGAACACCACCATGGCGCGCATGCAGAACCTGATTGCCAGCCAGCGCCGCTTCATCGCCGACGCCTCGCACCAACTGCGCACCCCGCTCACGGTGCTCAAGACCCAGGCCGAACTGGCGCTGCGCGAAAACGACGCGGCGGCGATGCGTGAGATCGTCAAGTCGATCGCCGGCACCACCGACTCCACCGTCCACCTGGCCAACCGCCTGCTGTCGCTGGCGCGCATCGAGCATGGCGGCGAAGCGGCCAGGCTGGCGCCGGTGTCGCTGACGGCGATCGTGCGCCAGGTCGGGCTTGAGCTGGCGCTGCCGGCGGTGCAAAAGAATATCGACCTTTCGCTCGAAGCGGCCGAGGACGCGGTCATCGACGGCCAGGCGCTGATGCTGCACGAGATGCTCAGCAACCTGGTCGACAACGCGATCCGCTACACGCCGGCCGGCGGCCGGATCGCGCTGGAGGTGCGCGACATGGGCGCCGAAGGTGTGCTGCTGGAGGTGAGCGACAGCGGGGTGGGTATCGGCGAGGCCGAGCGCGAAAAGGTGTTCACGCCGTTTTATCGGGCCTCGTCTTCGCTGGAGACCAATCCGGACGGCACCGGCCTTGGACTGGCGATCGTGCGCGATGTCGCGGCCCTGCACAAGGCCGGCCTCACGTTGGGCGAGGCAGCGGGCGGCGGCTTGAAGGTGAGTGTCCTGTTTCCCCCGGCGCGGCAACAAAGTGCGGCTGGGATATAAACGACGAGGCAAATCAAAATGCCTTTGCGGCGTCTCAAAATCGGCGGTGCGGCGGCCAAGGCGAAGCCCGGCCACGCGCGTAGAATTTACCCATGGACCCGCACAAAGAGCCGCTCACGGCGGAACAGGAAGAAGAGGAATTGACCACCGCGATCATGGTCAGCCTGGACGGCGAGGACACGCCGCACGCGCAGGCAGTCGACGAATTTTCGGATGAATTCCTGATGCAGGAACCGAAAGAACCGAAGTAGGACTACCGTCATCTTCGCAATCCAGACCGTTTCCGGAATCAGGATCGCTCGCACCTTGAACGACGGGTCGTTGTCGACACACTGGACGCCAGGCGAACGGTGATGGTTCGCTTGGCGCACATCCCCCCGGGCAAAACCGAGCTGAAAAACTTCTTGCTGCGCTCCCGCCGACCTTGATATTCATCAAACTCTGAAATAGATCCTAAGAGTAACGTTTCCCTCTCGCATCGCTTTCCTCAACCGCGATTCAGGTGAAACAATATGAGCGATATTCCTTCCGTAGCGGCGGGTGCGGCAATGTCCGCATTTAGCCGTGCATCTCAAACGAATCGACTGCTACGCATCGAATTTCCGTCCAAGGATGGTCCAGACGCTCGTCTTCTCGTCAACACTCTCACGGCGCGGGAGGAAATTTCGCGCTGTTTTCGGTTCGACGTGGAGCTTTTGTCGAACAACGCACGCATCCCCCTGAAGGTGATGATGGGCCGGCTAGTGACCATTTCCATGGTGCGCGAGGACGGTTCGCTGCGCCACTTCAACGGCTATGTGGCGCAGTTCCGCTTCGTGCGCACCGATGGCGGCTTCGCGTTTTATGAAATGCGGCTTGAACCGTGGCTAGCCCTCGCAAAGCTACGCACCGACAATGTCGTTTTCCATAACCAGAGCGTCCTTGACCTTACCGAAAGCACCTTTGCGCACTATCGCCAGCGACGCTGGAAGTCGCGACTGTTGGGCGAGGATCCGAAGCTGACCTGCGCCATACAGCATAACGAGAGCGACTACAACCACCTGCATCGGCGCTGGGAAGAATTTGGTCTGCACTATTGGTATGAGCACGACGCCGAGAGCCATACACTGCATCTGAGCGACCGCAGCCAGCTGGCCGAAGCGATCGACGCCAGCACGGTTGACGGCAACACAGCCGAGATCCCCTTCCGCAGCGAGGCTGGATCAAAAGAGGATGACAGCATTAACGAATGGACGGCCGTGCGCCGCCTTGGTTCAGGGACCAACTCGTTGGCGAGCTTCGATTACAAGAATCCAAGACCGCTGAGGGCAGGCGAGTCATCGCGCAATCTGCAGGGCGACGTCGACACCTACGAGGTCTACGAGGACACCGGCGCGAATGGCTTCAAGAGCTGGCGTGAAGGAGTGGACAAGGCACGGCGGCGCATGGACGCGCGCGACGCCTCGACCCAGCTTTTTCATGCGCGCGGCAATGACCGCTGCGCGCAGCCGCGCCGCTATTTCAAGCTGGGCGGTCACTTCAGCGCTGAACCGATGGCGCTGCGCCGCGGCGGCTTCGTCCGCCAGAGCATCGGCCACAGGCAGTACTTGATTCTCGCGGTCGAGCACAAGGCCAGCAATAACTATCACCTGGGTACCGGCGCTCCTTCGCATTACGAGAACACGCTGACCTGCACGCGCAAAGACATCGCCTGGCGACCGCTTCGGCACTTCAATAGCGAACCTTCCTTGTACGCCGGTGTCATGACGGCGTTGGTTGTCGGGCCGCCCGGCGCGATAGTGCACGCCGATAGCCTTGGCCGGGTCAAGGTTCAATTCCATTGGGATCGGCTGGGCCATTCCGACGATGGCAGTTCCGCTTGGGTACGCGTGATGACACCGGCGGCCGGCCAACAGTTCAGCCAGATTCGCTTGCCAAGGGTCGGCGAGGAAGTTGTGATCCAATTCATGGATGGCAACCTGGACTACCCGATTATTATCGGCGCTGTCTACAACCAGAACCAAATGCCGCCATGGAAACTACCCGATCAGCAAGCGCTTAGCGGCATGCGCAGTCGCGAGTTCGCGGGCGGACCCGCGCGCGGCAATCAGCTGGTCATGGACGACACACACGGCGAGCTCCAGGTGCAACTGCGCAGCGACCAGCAGCACAGCCAGCTGTCGCTCGGCTCCATCACCCGGATCGAAGACAACGCGGGACGCAAGGAAGCGCGCGGCGAAGGCTTCGAATTGCGCACCGACGGCCACGGCGTCGCGCGCGCCGGCAAGGGCATGCTCATCACAACGGAAGCACGTTCGCAGCCGGCCGCATCGATCAGCAGTCTGAATGAAACCGCACGGCGGATCAGTGTCGCAGCGCAGCGGCACAAAACGCTGGCCATCGCCGCCCACGAGCACGATGTAGCGCATGCGGCCGGCGACCAGAGCGCGGTGGCCGACGCCGCAAGCATTCAACACGAGGAGATCAGGGGCGCGACCGGACCCGATGCGGCATTCGCGGAATTGGCGGCGCCGCATCTGGTGCTGGCCAGTGCGGCCGGCATTGCGACCACGAGCGCGCAATCGACTCACTTCACCAGCGCCAGCCATACGGCACTGACGACTGGCCTGAACCTGTCGCTGGTCGCCGGGGACAGCCTGCTCGCGAGCGTTGCAAATGCATTTCGCGTGTTCGTCCACAAGGCGGGCATGCGGCTTATCGCGGCGTCGGGCAATGTCTTGATCCAGGCGCAGTCTGACGATATCGACGCAATCGCGCACAAAGTTCTACGACTGATCAGCGAATCGGACTGGGTCGATATTCGTGGAAAGAAAGGCATCCGGCTTCACGGTGCGGAGTCGATGATCGAAATCGCCGACAAAGTACAGGTGTTCACCAAGGCACCTACCCTATTTCACGGCAATCTCGAGACTCGTGCCTCAAAGAGCTGTCCGCAGCAGGAGCCCATCGCACCAGTCGTTACGCAACTTGCACAGCCAGTCGAGTCGGAGAAGCTTTTTGTGTACCACACGATTCAGGCACATGCCAGCGGCCGGGCATGCGCGGATATCCCCTACACCATTTATTTGGGCGACACAAAGCTCCAGGATGGTCTCACCGACGCAGGCGGCCGCATCAAGATTCCTCATGAGAAGGGCACGCCGCGTTATCGGGTCGTGCTCGGCAATGATGAGGAATTCTTGCTTGATATCGTCCCGGCACGATCCCCATCGGCTGACGGCATGGACGCTCACGCTGTAGCGGCCGAAACAAAACTCGAATCCCGCCAACACGATCAGGAGCAACAATGACCAATGAAATGAAGCGCAGTGAAACACTGCAGGTCGATGAAAAGCAGCTTATTTCCACAGCTTCGCTGCAGTGGCTGTTGGAGAAGAAGCACATGGCGGGCACACATCCGATCTGCAACAACAGTCGGCTAACCATGCTCATCTGCGGAAAGGACGGCTTCGCCGATATCGCCGCAGAGATCGGACGCGCGCAAAAGACCATTGATATCTGCTGCTGGGGTTACGACGCCGCCATGGAACTCGTGCGCGAGGGCCACGCCGATACGTGGCCACGCGGTCCGACGTATGGCGACCTGCTGATCGCCGCTGGCAAGCGCGGGGTAGCCGTGAGGCTGCTTATTTGGCACGACGGCATCGCAGTGGTTGGCAAGAATCCCCGAAACATTCCCGGGGTAACCCACGATCGGATTAA
>JBDSTZ010000638.1:0-6010 GCA_039927975.1 Massilia sp.
AAAGGCCGAGGCGGGCCAGGCCGATCGCCAGCAGCATCAACAGGGCCAGCAGCACGATCGCCGCGCCCCAGCCGAAGCCGTACTGGCCGGCCGGCAGACCCAGGGCGCCGGCTTGCAGGCCGCTCCAGACCCAGCCCTGGATGCCGATCGCGAAGCCGGCGCCGAGCTGGCCGACCACGCCGATGCCGGCGCCGAAGGCCAGCAGCAAGCCCTGGTTGCGGCGCCGCTCGCACATCAGGGCGAACACCGCCAGCAGCGGCGCTGCCAGCGGCAGGAACAGCCAGGGCCGCTGGTAGTCGGAGGCCTGGACCCAGCCATTGGCGGCGGCCTGGGCGCTGAATACGGTGTGATAATCGCGCAGCCAGGCAAAGTCGTCCGGCAGGCCGTACCACGGCAGCAGCAGTGAGGCGATGATGGCGAGCGCGGCCCAGCCTGGCGCGGCTCCGCCCAAGTTAAATGTAGGTTTCATGCTTGTCTTCCAGTGCGAGGGGCGGCGCCCCTCGATTGCCAACCGGCGGGCGCCAGGAGGGGCCGCGCCATCACAGTGTGGTCAGTTGGGATTGCCGTTGACTTCTTTTTCCCAGCGTTCAAGCAGGCGCTTGCGCTCGGCGGCCTTGCCGTACTTTTCGAAGTCGTAGTTGATCATCTTGATGCGCTTGACGTCGGGTACGCGCGGGTCGACCTTGGCGTCGCGGTTCGACGGCAGCTGGAACTGCTTGGCCGCCGCGCCCAGTTGCTGGGCCGGCGCGGTCAGCGCCCAGTCATAAAACTTCTTGGCGTTGGCCAGGTTGCGCGCGCCCTTGATGATCGACATCGAGCCGATCTCGTAGCCGGTGCCTTCGCATGGCGTGGTGCTCTTGACCGGGAAGCCCTGGATCACCTCGCCCGGCACGTCGTGCACAAAGCTGATCGAGATGGTGTTCTCGCCGTGCGAGACGTTCTTGAGCGGCCCGGTGCCCGAGCGCGGATACTGGCTGATGTTCTTGTGCAGCGCCTTGAGGTACTCGAAGGCCTTGTCCTCGCCGGTGATCTGCACCAGCGTGGCGATCGCCATGTAGGCGGTGCCCGATGAATTCGGGTTGGCCATCTGGATCTCGCCCTTGTACTGCGGCTGGATCAGGTCGGCCCAGCACACCGGCACGGCCAGCTTCTTCTTGGCCATCAGTTCGGTGTTGTAGGCGAAGCCGAGCGGACCCGAATACAGGCCGACCGTCTTGTACTTGGCCTGCTTGGCCTGGGTCACGGCCCAGTCGCGCAGCAGGTTGATGTTGGGCGACTGGTAGGCCAGCGTGAGGTCCTTCTCGGCCGCCTGCAGGTGCGGATCGCCGGTGCCGCCGAACCAGACGTCGGTCTTCGGATTGGCCGCTTCGGCGGCGATCTGCGCGAGCGCCTCGCCGGCGCCCTTTTGCACCATGTTCACCTTGATGCCGGTGGTGCGGGCGAAGGTGGTCTGGGCCAGGCTGCACCATTCGGTCTGGACGCCGCAAATGACGTTGAGTGAGCCTTCGTCAGCGTGCGCGGCGCCGGCGGCCAGCATCAGCAGTGGCGCCCCGAGGGCGCCCCACAGTGGTCGTTTCATGTGTATCTCCGTTATTGTTTGAATGGCGGCACAGTCGATTGTGCCGCAGCTTGCTGCTGTTGTGATCAGAAAGCGTAGCGCAGGCCGGCGCCGATCGCGCGCGAATCGGCGCCCGTGGCTGGGCCAATGCCGCCCGAGTCGAAGTCGTACTTGGCGCGCGCCTCGTTCTTGACGACGGTGGCGAAGGTTTCGAACATCATCTGCTTGTCGAACACGAACTGGTAGGCGATGACCGCGTTGCGTGCGCCGGTGTCGTCGCCGTTGCAGGCGGTGGAGTTGGCGACGCTGCAGCTGACATTGCTGCCGAAGCCCACGCCGCCGTAGACCACGTGCTTGCCGGACGTGTGCTTGGCGGAGAATACCCGGCCGGTCTTGCTCAAGCGGGTCTTGGCGCTGCCGGTCGCGTTGGCGTCGGTCAGTTCCATGCGGTCGTAGCCGGCGGCCAGGATGGTGTTGCCGGGCAGGGTGTAACGCACGCCGAAGCGGAAGTCCTTGTCGCGCGTGTTGTGGTCAGTCGAGGCGTTCAGGGTGCCCTTGTCGTTGCGCTGTTCAAGCGAGGCGCGCAGATCGAGCGGGCCAACCACGTATTGCAGGCCCAGGCTGTAGCTCTTGTCGTCGAGGTGGACGCTGCTGGCGGTGCCGGTGGCGCTCTTGTTCTCGTTGCCGCTAAAGTAGAAGCGCGCCGACAGGCCGTGGAAGCTGGCCGACTCGAACGCCAGCGTATTGTCGAAGCGGACGTTGAACTGCGGTCCGGTGACCGACTGGCCGCTGGCGCCCGACAGCATGCCCTGGACGTCCTGCAGGCCGGCGCCCATCGGCGAGAAGTCGGCGGTGCCGCTGTTCCAGCGCGCCGCCGCCGTCATGCGGCCCAGTTTCACGGTGCCGACGTTGGCGAACGAGAGGCCGACAAAGGTGTCCTTGGCGCTGCTGAACATGCCGCCAGTGGTGTTGGCGTTGGCGTTGTCGACCGAGATGCCGGTGGTGAACTGGGCCACCGCGGTGACGCCGTCGCCAACCGGCAGCGCGGCCTTGAAGCCAAGTTCGGAGCTGACGTTGCTGACCCGGTAGCGGGCCGGCTTGTCCTGCGCCGGCACGGCCGCGCCGGTGGCGTCGATGTATTCGAACTGGGCGTCGGCGGTGCCGTACACGGTGGTCTGCAGCGCGGACTGGGCGTGCGCTTGCGACAGGCAGGCGAAGGATACGGCCATGGCGGTACCGGCCATCATCAGGTTCTTTTTCATTTCATCTCCTAAAACGGGACGCTTGGGACGTCCTCTCAACGGTGGAAGGTGCCGGGCGGTGGCGCATCGGGCGCCGCCCGGCCAACAATCTTGCGTCTGCCGACCCCGGCAAAACTCTCGATCTGGGCGCAGTCTAGTTGAGCGTTTTGAAAATGGCGAATCGGCCAACCCCCAAAATGCCCCTTTTCTTGCGGCAAGCTTTCAGCTTCCTTTCAGTTGGCTTTCATTCGGGGCGGTCCGCGCCCGTCCCCCGCCGACCCCGGTGTAAGGTGCGTTCCAGGGCGAGCAGCGTGCTGACGCCCGTGAACAGTTAGTGCTGGCGCGCAAGTTGAATCGATTGTATAAATAGACAAGGCGCCGCTTTTTCAATGAATTCCGATTACCGACCACCACCATGAAGATTTTGCTAGTTGAAGACGACGCCGACATGTCGCGTGCGCTCACCCGCGCGCTTGAAAAGCGCGGCTTCGAAGTGACCGCCTGCGCCGACGGCACCCAGGCGCTCAAACTGATCCGCGACGAAGTGGCCGAGCTGGTGATCCTCGACCTGAACATCCCTGGCCTGGACGGCCTGCACATCCTGCAGCGCATCCGCTCGCAGGGCATCGCCACCCCGGTCATCGTGCTGACCGCGCGCGGCGCCGTGGGCGACCGTGTGGCGGGCCTGAACGCCGGCGCCGACGACTACCTGGCCAAGCCCTTCGATCTGGAGGAGCTCGAAGCGCGCATGCACGCGCTGTTGCGGCGCAAGGGCGGCGCCGAGGAAGTCCAGCAGAAGTGCGGCCAGCTGCGTTTCGAGCGCAGCTCTGGCGCCTTCTACCATGGCGAGGAGGCGCTCGAATTCACCCCGCGCGAACAGGCCCTGCTCAAGGCGCTGATGACGCGGCCGGGCCACGCGGTCAACCGCGAGCGCCTGCTGCAGGTGGTATTCCCGGACGACGCCAATGTGCAGGTCGAGGCGATCGAAGTGGTGATCCACCGCCTGCGCAAGAAGCTGGTGGTCACCCGCACCGAGATCATGACCCTGCGCGGCCTCGGTTACCTGCTGCGGCCGCAGACGGCGCGCCCTGCATGAAGGCGGCGGCCCAGGGGCGCTCGCTGCGCGGCTACCTGCTGGCCGGGATCATCTCGCCGATCGCCCTGTTCATCGCGGTCGACGCCGTCAATCTGTACCACAGCGCGCGGGCGTCGGCCAACACCGCCTACGACCGCATGCTCGTCACCACGGCCTATTCGATCGGCGACCAGATCGTGGTCGACAACGGCCAGCTGCGCTCGGGCGTGTCGTTCTCCACCCTGGAAGTGTACGAGGCGGGCTTTTCGACCCGCATGATCTACAAGATCACCGACCGGCTCGGCAACTACATCGCCGGCGACAGCGACCTGCCGACCTATTTGAAACAGGATGCCGGTTGGCCCAGGGTGCCGGCGCTGTTGAAAGTGTACGAGGGCGTGTACGGCAGCGCCGACGTGCGCATCGCCGTGGTGGCGCAGCCGGCCCGCTCGCACCTGCCGCAGGACGACGTGGTGATCCAGGTAGCCGAGCCGCTGGCCTACCGCGAAGGCGTGGTGCGCGACATCCTGTGGGGCACCGTGCTGCGCCAGGCCATGCTGATGTTCATCGTGGCGGCAGTGACGATGGTGGTGGTCACGCGCGCGCTGCGCCCGCTCGAGAGCCTGCGCGAGCAGATCGACGCGCGCCAGGACGACGAGCTCTCGCCGTTCAGCACCGCGTCCGGGCCGCGCGAACTGGGTCCGGTGGTGGCGGCCTTGAACGAGTTGATGGGCCGCTTGCACCGCACGGTCGATATGCAGCAGCGCTTCGTCGCCAACGCCTCGCACCAGTTGCGCACGCCGCTGGCGGTGCTCAAGATGCAGTTGCAGTCGGGGCTGCGCGGCGATGTCGCGCCCGAGCAGGCGCTGGGCGAAATGAGCGCCACCGTCGAGCGGGCCACCAACGTCGCCAACCAGCTGCTGTCGCTCGCGCGCGTCGAGCAAATGCGCGGCAAGGGCACCTGCGAACGCTGCGACCTCGCGGCGGTGGCGCGCGAGGTGGCGATCGACCTGTCGCCGCTCATCTCCGACAAGAACCTCGACTTTGAACTCGACGCCTGCGAGGCCTGGGTCGAGGGGAGGGCGTGGATGGCCTGTGAAATGGTGTCGAACCTGCTGCACAACGCGATCCGTCATACACCGGCCGAATCGCGCCTGGGAATTCGCATTGCGCCGCTGGGCGAGGGTGTGGAACTGTGCGTGTGGGATTCAGGGCCAGGCATCGCCGACCAGCAGGAGATGCGGGTGTTCGAGCCGTTCGCCGGCACCCATAGTCCGACCGGCGGGGGGCTGGGGCTGGCGATCTGCGCCGAGATCGCCGATGCGATGGGCGCCGAGCTGGCGCTGTGCAATCGCGACGAGGAAGGCACGGTTCGCGGACTCGACGCGCGGGTGCGCTTCGCCAGCTACCAGGGCGCGGAGGGCGCGGCGACGGTTACCCTGGACAAGGACGCCAGTTGCATATGACTTGCCGGAACAGCCACTGTGCCGCGCGTGCGGGGACTGGCTGAAACTGGCTTGCGCCTACGGCAACTCAGGCATTGCCGAGAATGGCATGCACAGTACGTGAGCGTTGTCAGGAAGGGCGGCGAAGCCATATTTTTGATAGAAGCGTGCTGCTTGATCGTCTTTTGCATCGAAGAACAATGCATAGCCCCCAATCTCGTTTGCGACACGTCTCGTCCTGGTCATCGCGTGAACCATCAAATATTCGCCGTGTCCGTGTACGTGGCCTTGGGCGGTGGTTGCTACAGCGAGTCGAGCCAATGAAAAACCTGGCACTGCCCGGGGCAGGCGTTTCGCCAGGTGGGCGGGCAGTTCTTCAGTTGGAATCATTCGCCGCGCCGCGACGTATAAAGCCCGAGCACGATGTGTAGATGCTCTTCTTCGGCAAGCACGTAAGTCTTTGAAATGAATTTCCGTTGATGCTGCCCGGCGGTGGTCACCAGGTAGGTGTTCAATTCGTCGTTGCCGCAGTCGAAATCTTTAATGTCATGTATCGGACCCAGCGCCACCACCATAGTTGCCATCGGTTTCTCTCACTTTGTATCTCTCAAACGCTCGAAGGAGCGCCGCATTCGGGCGGGAAGGCTTGTCGAGCATATTGATTAGCATGGCGGCATCATTCTTCGAGAAA
>JBDSTZ010000639.1:0-16694 GCA_039927975.1 Massilia sp.
TAGGAGACGTAAACCATGATTCCAAACTTCCAGCGCACCTGCCTCGGTGCGTCGATCGCGATGCTGGTCCTCAGCGCCTGCGGAGGCGGCGAAGGCGCCAACCCTTCCGCACAATCATCGGTCAAACTGCTCGCCACGGTGGCGACCAGCGGCTGTCCCGCCGTCACCTTGAACGGCACCGATGCGCAAACCCTGACCGGCGCCTCCACGCCGCTCCAGATGGGCACCTACGGCACCCGACGGCCTGGCGCCCCGGTGCTGATCGACGGCAAGCACTCGCCGTCCAACTACCGCGCCGCGCCGGTCCTGCCGGCCTGGCAGTTCGCCACCAGCGACCCCACCAACGGCGCGCTGACCTTCGAGTGCGACGTCGCGCCGAACGTCGGCTGGCATGCCTACAAGCGCAACGGCAGTTCGCACCAGCAGGTGGTCGTCACCGGCGGCCGCAACGCCTTGCCGCAAAATATCTACACCGTCTTCAACGGCCAGCAACTGGTCGCCGCGCTGCAAGACGCCGGCCTGGCGCCGAAGATCATCCGCGTGGTCGGTCATATCGACCTGCGCATGAGCGCCAACAACACGGTGTTCAAGGAGTACGAAAGCTACAACGACCAGAAATACGGCGGTTCGATCAATATCCCCTCGAACACCACGCTGGTCGGCATCAATGACGGGCAAGGCCGTCCGGCACGCATCACCGGCACCACGCTGCTGATCGGTGGCGAACTGGCGCTCGCGCCAAGCGGCGACTCCGAGGCGGACTTCAAGGCCTGGATCGCGGCCGGCAAGGACGGCGACCAGTTCCCGACCTGGACCCGCAACGTCATCATCCGCAACCTGGCGCTCGACACGCCGTGGGACGTGAATCCGGAAGACTCCGGCAACGCCTACGCGGACGGCGTGACGCTCTCGCGTTCGCAAAACATCTGGGTCGACCACATCACGCTCAGCGACGGCGACACGCCGGCCAAGCTCGCTTCCGACACGCGCCACGACGGCGCCCTCGACATTGTGCGCGGCTCCGATTACGTGACGCTGTCGAACAGCTACTTCACCAAGCACGGCAAGACCACCCTGGTCGGCAATGGCGACAGCGGCCGCGCCTGGAGCGACGCCGGCCGTCTGCACACGACCTTCACCGGCATGTGGTGGAACGGCACCGCCAGCCGCTTGCCGCTAATCCGCTTCGGCCAGCTGCACACCTTCAACAACCTGGTGCAGGGCGACACCAGCCCGAGCGACCCGGACATGAAGTTCGAAGGCGGCCTCGATGTGCGTTACCAGTCCGATGTGCTGTCGGAAAATAACTACTACCTGTTCACCAACCTCAAGCCGAAAGATGTGGGCGGCAAGGTCTCCGACGGCAATGGCGGCGTGAGCTACCGCGCGGTCGGCGAACTGTTCATCAACGACAAGGGCGACGACACCAAGCCATGGGTCGGTGGCGCCGTCGATATCTCGGCCGCGCTGTTGGCCGCCGCGGCCCAGCCGAACCTGAACAACTGGACGCCGCCGTACAGCTACACGGCGATGCCGGCCGACCAGGCTTGCGTGTTCGTGAAAAACAACGCCGGCGCCGGACGCGTGAACAATCCAGCTAGCGGCGCGACCTGCACGACCGGCGGCGGCGCGCCGGTCACGCCGACCGATCCGGGCACCCCAACCGATCCAGGCACGCCGATCGACCCAGGCACCCCGCCTGCAACCACCGCGCCGGTTTGCACCGTATTGTTCAAATGCGATACCGGAGTGGGCGTAAAAGTGATGAACGCGGCGGTAACGGCGCCGGTGTCGAATTCTTACCTGAATGGCATCTACACCATCACGGGCGGCGGCAATATTTCAACCTCCAGCAGCTACAACCACTATTTCAAGTACATGCCGCTGACCGGCGACTTCGTCATGACGGCGAAGATGAACACGCAGGGCGGCAGCAGCACCGGCGCCCGTGCCGGTTTGCTGGCGACCGACTCGCTGTCGGGATCGGGCGTGTATGCCTGGACCGCGCGCTACGCCAACACCGGTGAGATCCGCCGCACCATCAACGGCGACAACAAGTCGGTGCTGCCTGGTTACACCACGACGACGTTGCCAGTGTGGGTGAAGATCGAGCGGCGCGGCAATGCGCTGTACTCGGCGGCCTCGCGCGACGGCTTCACCTGGACCGAAGCGACCAGCGTCAGCGTGTCGGCCACGGCCACCACCCTGTACGTCGGCATGGCGGTGTCGTCGGGTAGCAACACCACCACCCAGTCGGCGACCTTCAGCAAGTTGTCGGTCGTGGGCGGCGGCCTGAACTAGGCGGCGCAGGCGATGACCGCCATGACCGGCATGGCGGCTCATTCTTCGCCGAGCAAGAAAAATTTTTAAAGTCCAAAAAAAGAAAAAGACGCGGCGCGCCCACCAATTGGGCGCCGCGTCAAACCATACCGTACTTAATTCCTGGGAGAAAAAAATGAAAATTAAATCGATTGCCGCGCTTTTGGCATTGTGTTCCGCATTCTCGTCGGCGCACGCTGCCAATATTTCGTACACGGGGCAATTTGCCAACGATAACGATGTGGTGCTGATCAACTTTACCATCGACGCGCTGTCGACCATCGGACTGCGTACCTGGTCGTATGCGGGTGGCGTCAACGCGGCCGGCACCACGATCGCGCGCGGCGGCTTCGATCCGATCATTGCGCTGTGGGATGCGAGCGGCGCATATATCGACGAACAGGATGATGCCCTGTGCCCCAAAGCGGCCAAAGACGCGGTCACCCAACAATGCTTGGATATCAATTTCAGCAAAAAGTTGGCTGCTGGGACTTATACCGTCTCCCTGACCCAATGGAACAATTTCTACGTCGACGAAAACCTGGCCGATGGGTTCTACTACAAGGTCTCGCAGGAAACGAATTTCCGTAACGGCTTTGTCGATGATTACGGCAGCAAGCGCAATGGCTTGTGGGCGCTCGATATCCTCAACGTGAACGCGGTTGGCGCCGCAGCGGCGGTGCCGGAACCGGCCACGCTGGGATTGATGGGCCTGGCGATGGTCGGCATGGCCGGACTGCGCCGCCGTCGCAAGTCGGTGTGATGTTGCAATAGCGCGACACGCCGCACTGGCGTCGCCAACGGGGCCTGCAACGTTCAGTTTGCAGGCCTTTTTCGTTTCCCAATTCCTCATCGCGCGGCAACGGGGCCACGACGCACACGCGGTCCGATCGCCCCTCCATCGGTAATGCTATATTTTCAAAGGCCGCTGAGGAAAGTGCCGCGCCAATCGTCCTAGTATTGGTCGGGGATCTCCCCGGGTTACATCCATCAACTCATCTACGGAAGCGATTCAGTCCACCATGTCGAAACCGCAATCTCCCGGCCGCCGCATGGCGCTGTCGTTCATCCCGATCCCATTCCTGGCCAGCGCTGGCTGTGCATCGTTGCCAGGCCCTAAGCGCGCCGCGATCACCGAGTTCGGCGCCAAGGCCGACGACGCCACCGTCAATACCAAGTCCATCCAGGCGGCGATTGATTCGCTGGCCGGCAGCGGCGGCGGCACCGTCGTCATTCCGCAGGGCGTGTTCGTCAGCGGCGCGCTGTTCCTCAAACCCGGCGTCAACCTGCATCTCGATCAGGGCGCGGTGCTCAAGTGTTCGACCGATATGGCCAATTTCCCGCGCCGGCGCACGCGCATCGAAGGCCACTTCGAAGAAAACTTTACTCCCGCGCTGATCAACGCGAACGGTTGCGACGGCTTGCGCATCAGCGGGCAGGGCACCTTGGACGGCGCCGGCCGGCCGATCTGGGACGAGTTCTGGAAGCTGCGCAATGCCGCGCCCGATCCACGCAACTTTCCCAATCTGGGCCTCGCGCGGGCGCGCCTGGCGCTGATCGAGCGGTCGCGCGGCGTGACGGTCGAGGGCATCACCTTCAAGGATTCGCAATTCTGGAATTTGCACCTGTACCGTTGCCAGGACGTCGTGGTGCGCAACGCGCGCTTCCAGGTGCCGGACGATTACAAGCAGGCGCCCAGCACCGACGGCATCGACCTCGACAGCTGCCAGAAGGTGACGATCGACGGCTGCTACTTCTCGGTGACCGACGATTGCATCGCGGCCAAGGGATCCAAGGGGCCGTTTGCGCTCGACGACAAGGATAGCCCGCCGGTCGAGCACATCCGCGTGAGCAACTGCGTCTTCAAGCGCGGCTACGGCATCATGACGCTGGGTAGCGAAGCGACCCTGGTGCGCGATGTGATCGTCGAAAACTGCACCGTGTCGGGTGTGAGCAATGTGGCGGTCCTCAAGCTTCGCCCCGACACCCCGCAGCATTACGAGGACATCCATTTCCGCAACCTGACGCTCGATTCCGAACGCGGCACGATCGCGCTGATCCAGCCCTGGTCGCAATACGTGGACCTCAAGGGGGCGGCGCCGCCGAAATCGGTGGTGCGCAACATCAGCTTCACCGGTATCAAGGGGCGCTTCGGCGCCTTCGGCAAGGTCCGACCGAACGCCGGCCAGACCACGATCAGCGATATCCGCTTCAAGGACATCGACGTCACGCTGGCCACGGCGGCGCTCGAGGTATCGGGCGCGGGCGGCGTCGTGTTCGACAACGTCGTCGTCAACGGCAAGCCCGTGAAGGGCTGAGCGGCTCCGCGCCGGTCACACCATCAGGTTCGCTTCCAGGCGCGGCGCCTCGCCATCGCGCGCCATGTCGGCGATGACGTGCGCCGAGAGCCAGCGCTCGAACTGCCCGGCCGGCATGGGCCGGGCGAAGTAGAAGCCCTGGAACTGGTCGCAGGCCATCGGCTGCAGCACACCCACATCGGCGGCATGCTCCACGCCTTCGGCCACCACTTCCAGGCCGAGCGCGTGCCCGAGCCCGATGATCGCCCGGGTCACCGCCAGGTTCTGCGGCGCGACGTGGATGTTCTGAATGAAGGACATGTCGATCTTGAGCTTGTCGATCGGGAAGCGGTACAGATAATTGAGGCTCGAATAGCCGGTGCCGAAATCGTCGATCGACAGCGAGTAGCCGAGCGCCTTGATCTCATTGAGGATGCTGATCGTCGACGGCACATTGTCCATCAGGATGGATTCGGTCAGTTCGAGTTCGATGACGCCGGGGCGGATCGCGAACTCGGTCAATACGCCGGCCAGCGTTTGCAGCAGGCTGGCGTCGCGCAGCTGCAGCGCGGACAGGTTGATCGACACCGGAATTTCACCCAGGCCGGCGTCGCGCCACTGCGCGTGCTGGCGGCAGGCCTCGCGGATCACCCAGGCGCCGATCGGCACGATCAGGCCCGATTCCTCGGCCAGCGGAATGAAGCTGGCCGGCGAGATCATGCCCTCGCTCGCATGACGCCAGCGGATCAGGCTCTCGACCCCGGCCACGCGGCGGCCGTCGGCGCCGATGCGCGGCTGGTAGAACAGCACCAGTTCATCGCGGGCGATGGCGTGGCGCAAATCGCTTTCCAGGTGCAGGTGCTGCATCACGCGCTCATTCAGCTCCGGTGTGAAGAATTGCACGTTGTTGCGGCCCATTTTCTTGGCCTGGTACATGGCCGTGTCGGCATGGCGCATCAGATTGTCGATATCGTCGCCGTCGTCCGGCGAAAGGGCGATGCCGATGCTGCTGGAAATATACAGTTCAACGCCATCGATGTCGTGCGGCGCGCGCAGCGCCGGCATCAGGCGCTGCTCGACGAACTTGCCGACCTTCTCGGCGCTGGTCACTTCGGCGAGGATGATGACGAATTCGTCGCCGCCCAGGCGGCTGACGGTGTCGCCTTCGCGCAGGATGCTTGCCAGGCGCTGCGACACTGAACACAGCAAGGCGTCGCCGACATGGTGGCCGAGCGAATCGTTGATGTTCTTGAAGCGGTCGAGGTCGACGAACATCACCGCCACCTTCTTGCCGGTGCGCCGCGCCTGCTGGATCGACACCTTGAGCCGCTCGGCGCAGACAAAGCGGTTCGGCAAGCCGGTCAGGGCGTCGTGGTGGGCGAGGAACTGGATCTGTTTTTCGCTGGCCTTGCGTTCGCTGATGTCGAGCGAACTGGCGATATAGTTGGTGATCTCGCCGCCCGGCGCGCGCACCGCGTTCATGACCAGCCAGACGGGATACGGTTCGCTTTCCTTGCGGTTGATCCACAGCTCGCCCTGCCACGATCCCTTCGACGCGGCGCTGTGGCGCAGGGTTTCGAACAGCTCGTCGTTGTTGCGCTCCGATAGCAGGCTGCGCGGATCGGTGCCTTCGAGTTCGTGCCGCGCGTAGGAGGTGCTGCGGCAGAACGCCGCGTTTGCAGTCAGTATCTTGCCGTACGAATCCATCACGACGATGCCTTCGGACGAAGCTTCGAACACCTTGGCCCACAGTTCGAGCGTCTTTTCGAGGCGCTTCATTTTGGCGATCGGCGTGAAGGTGGTCAGCACCGCCGGCACGCCCTGGTAGACGACCTGGCGCGCCGACACCAGCGCCCATACCGGCCGCTCGCCGCCGGTCCAGCTCACTTCAAACTGGTCGACCACGCCAAGGTCGCTCAGTTGCTGGAAGAACTTCGACTTGAAGGCCGGCGCCATCCCAGTCGCCCACGGATCGCTTTCCTTGCCATTCAACCAGCCGAGCGCGGCGTGGTTGGCGTGCAGCACGCGGTGGTCCGGTATCGACGTCACCATCAGCGGAATCGGGATCGCCTGCAACAGTTCACGCTGCGCTTCGGCCGCGCTGGCCTGGGCGATCAACTGCTGCTGTTCGATACGATGCGCGTCGAGCTGGGCGAGCATGTCGTTGAAGCCGCCGACAAGTCGGCCGATCTCGTCTTCGCTGCGCCAGCTGGCGCGCAAGCTGTAGTCACCCGACAGGCGCACCTTGTCGGCCACGCCGGCCAGATCCTTGATCGGCAGGGCGATCTGGCGCGCCACGAAATAGACCAGGCAGAGGATGGAGACGAGGATCAGCAGGGCGATGCCGAGATGCAGCCACATGCGCATGTAGAACTCGGCGACGCGCAGGCGCACCATGCCGTCGAGCGCCTGCTGGCTGTCGGACCAGGCCGCCCGCAGCGCGAGCACGGCGCTGCGATCGATGGCGGCGAAATCGGCGCCCTGGGCATCGCTGCCGCCCAGGCCCGCCAACTGCCGCCCGGCGGCGCGGAAATCGTCGACCCGTTTGCGCAGCTCGGCCTGCGAGCGGCTCAAGCGTGCCTGCAGGGCAGGGCTGCTGGCCTGGCAGGCCTCGGCATAGTCGCTGGCAATGCCCTTGACGGTGGTGTCGAGACGGCCTTCAAGAATCAGGAAGCGGGTCTGGGCCAACTGGCGTTCGCGGTCCGACATGCCGGCCATCTGGCTGACCAGCTGCTTGCTGCTGTCGAGGATGTCGAACAGCTCGGGAAAGCGCAACACCACCAGCGACATGGTGTAATAGGTGTCGAGGTCGGGATCGAGGATCAGGTTCGACTGGTTGCCGATGCGGGTGAGCAGTTCGCGTCCGCGCGTCATGGCCGCCTGCGCGTCGGGCTTGCCGGTGCCGCGCAAGGCCAGCGCGAAGTCGGCGCTCAGCTTGTCGCTGCCCATGTTCTCACCGAAGGACGTCTCGGCTTGCTCGATGCCGTATGCGGCGTCGATCCGGGTGCGCACGCCGGGCGCGGGCGTAAGCGAGAACAGCGCTTCGCGCACTTCGACGATATAGGCGTTGCCGAGCTTTTCCTTTTCGGAGAAATTGATGGCGATGAATTTCTCGTGAATCAGGATGCCCGAGATGAAAATGACCGCCGAGAGGTCGAGACAATAGATGAGGGCGAGCTTTCTGCCGACACTCAGGCTGCCAATCAAGCGCGCGATTCGTTTGAACATGGGTTTGCTCCAGAACTTTCTATATTTCTGATCAGCAATAAGCGTGCCACTTGTGGCAAGTTGCGCTACCCATGGTGAATAGCGCCGCGCTGGATGGCGCTTTGGCTTTTGCACCATTATGGTGCGTTCGGCCCGTCACGGTGCGGGCGCTGCCGTGGTCAATAGTGCTTGCCCCTGTGATAGCATCGCAGACGCGTTGCCCGCACGCCATCTTCATATCTGTGAGGGTGGCGAAACAAGACGGGCTCGCGCTAATCCTTATTGCACAGTTCACCCATACGGAATTTATGCTGGCGCTGTTTTCTCAAGCTGCATCGCGCGCTTCAACGGCGCGAACATCAATCTGCGTTGGACGGGTCAACACTGCGGCTTCGACGCTTTCGGCGCCTTGCCTTTATGATCGGCCCTCGGTGTGAGCAGCGTGATCGCTAGTGCGGAGCGGCCATGGCGAATGAGCACCGCGCTGACGCTCTCGCTGCTGGTGCACGCTCTGCTGTTGAGCGTTAGCCTCGGCGGCCAGAAGTTCGGATTGCCTGGCCTGAATTTCCCATGGAAAGAGCGTCGTATTGACGCGGAAGACTTGCGTGTGGTGCTGGCGCCATCGACTGCGCCCGCGCCCGTCCCCGCACCGGAATCGGCCGAGGTGGCGCCGACTGAGCGGATCGACACCGTTACCGCTGGCGAAGAAAAGGCGGCTGTTACTAGCGAGCCGATATCGGAAGCGCCGGTGCCGCCGGCTGTTGTGCAACGAGAGGCGGGCGCGACGTTGATCTCGCCGCCGATACCCGCACCATCATCGTCAACCGCTTCCGTGCCAGCTGTCGATCCGGTAGCGTCGGCAGCGAAGCGGCCCGAAGTGAACCTGCCGATTGCGCCCAATGCGCCCGAGGTGAGGGCGCGCTCAGCCTCGGTCGGAGGCAAGTTTCCCGCCGAACCCGCGAGCAGCAACGAGGTCGACAGCGCGCAAAAACAGCGGGACCAGGATACGCGTGAACGAGCCCTTGAGCTGGCCAGGATCGAGCAGGAAAAGCAGTCCGAGGAACGGCTGCGTCAAGTTGAATTGACGGCCGCTGCGCAACGCGAAGCGGCGCGGCAAGAGCAACTTCGGCAAGACGCGGCGCGCGTCGCGCTGGCGGCGAAGGCGGAAGCGACGCGACTCGCGGCGGAACAGCAGGAACTCGCCCGGCAGGATGGCTTGCGTCGCGAGGCGATGAGACAGGAAAAGGCCAGGCAAGATGAAAAAGCGCAGCAGGAGGCCGCTCGATCGGAGTCACTGAAACAAGAGGCAGCGCGACAAGACGCGGCACGGCAGGAGCTTGCGAAACGCGAGGCAGCGAAGCAAGAGACAGCGAAGCAAGAAGAAGCGAAGCAGGCGGCAGCGAAGCTAGAGGCAGCGAAGCAGGAAGCGGCGAAGCTGGAGGCGACGAAACTGGCGGCGGCGAAGCAAGAGGCCGCAAAGCAGGAAGCCGCGAAGCAGGAGGCCGTAAAGCAGGAAGCCGTAAAGCAGGCGGCGGCGAAGCAGGAAGCGTCGCGCCAGGAAGCGATCAGGCAAGAAGCCGCGCGGCAGGAGGCGGCGAAACAAGAGGCAACACGTCAAGCGGCGGCAAAGCAGGACGCGGCAAGACAAGAGGCCGCGAGGCAGGAAGCGGCGCGCCAGGAAGCATCCAGGCAGGAGGCAGCGCGCCAGGATGCGGCCAAGCAGGAAGCAGCCCGCCAGGAACGCGCGAAACAAGAGCTCGCCCAGCGTGAGCGCGCCGAGCAGGAAGCGCAGCGCGATGAGCGTCTGCGCGCGATCGGCAAGCAACTGGCCGAGGAAGCTGCCCAGCGCGACGCCGCATCGAATCGCCCCTCGCGCTCGCTGCTGCCGACCGTGAGCAGCCTGCGTCGTGGCTGGCTGTTGGGACGCGTCGACCCGAACGCCGACCTGGTGCAATACGCCGAATCCGTGAGCCACAAAATCGAAATAAACATGACCATTGACATGGTGCGCGAGGCCCTCAAGCAGCCCCACGCCCAACCGGTCGTCACCATGGCGGTTCGCGCGGATGGCTCGGTGGAGAAAGTGACCTTCGTGGTGTCGAGCGGCGTGCCCGCGCTCGACGAAGCGATACGCAAAGTCGTCGCCAGCCAGGCGCCGTATGCAGCGTTTCCGCCGTCGTTGGCGCGCCAGTACGATGTGGTTGAAATTCGCCGCACCTGGATTTTCGATGTGGCGATCCGCTTGCAGTGATGGTGAGCGCGGTCCGTGCCCGCGCGTGCGCGTGTGGCGCGATGAAAGCTAGTGCGCGTTCGTCGCAGCGGCGCGTGGCGGCAGCAGCGCTTCCAGTTGGGGGCGCGTGACCGCACCCTGTATCGTCTTGACCAGCTCGCCTTTGGGATTGAACAGCAGCGTGGTCGGGAAACCCTGCACGCCGAGGCGGCGCGTCAGCTCGGCATTGGCGCAGCCGATCGGATACGTCACCTTCAGCGCGGCGGCGAATTTTTGAATCTTGGCCGGCGTCTCGCCGTCGGCGGCAAGCCCCAGCACGACCAGGTCGGCGCGCTCCTTGCTGAGCGCCTCGAACACTGGCATTTCGATGATGCAGGGCGCACACCAGCTAGCCCACATGTTCAGCAGCACCCACTTGCCGCGATACGCCGCCAGCGACTGGACCTTGCCACCGGTGTCGCTGAACTCGAACGATTGAGCGTGCACCGGCAGCGCGCTCAAGGCGATCGCGGCAAGTAGTGCGCGTACGGCATACATCGCTGTCATCTCGTCCTCCTGTTGAAGGGGCGCCTGGTTTTACAGCCGGCCCGACACGCCGATCAGGAAAGCGCGCGGCGCGGTCAGCTGCACGCCATTGACATGGCGATACAGCGGCTGCTGGACAAAACCATACAGCTGCATATTACCCGTCAACGCATACGCGACGCCTGGACTGAGGAAGGCGAAGCGTCCGCCGCTGTCGGCCGGTTCGGCCTCGCTGCCGCTATCGGCGCTCTTGTGCAGCAAATTCAATTGCAGCAGCACCGCGAGCTTCTCGCCGACACCCTTGCGCACTCCGACGTCGAGTCCGGTCTGCGCGCCCGGCTTGTAATTGGCGTGGCTGTTGAGCGCCTGCTGGTACTGCCCCTGCACGAACCACGACGCATCTGCGGCGACGAGCTTGCGGTGGTAATAGCCGCCGAGCAGCAGGTCGGTAGTGCCGGTACCCGGCTGCAAGCTGCGCTCGGCGACGCTGCCGGCATCGTTTTGCTTGTCGATCTTGCCGCTTGGTAGTTTCAGGCCGAAGGTGACGCCGGCGAACGAGGGCGCGAGCGGATTGTCGGCTTCGAGCAGCTGGTAGCGGCCGCTCACGCGCACGTCGCCCAGTTCGGTGAAGCGCCATTCCTCGCCCAGCTTGGCGCCGTGGTGGTTGTGTACGTGTTGGTGGTTGCGCTGGCCCAGCGGCGCGCTCACCGTCAGCCCCCAGCCCGAGCCGAAGTTGTGGCTGTAGGAAGCGAGCAAGTTGCGGTTGAAGGTGCTGACTTCGTCATGGTGATGCGCAACCTGGCCGATGGCGACCCGGTCGGAGCCCGAGTAGGGCTGATCCTGGTTGATGCTTTCGTAGCGCAGGTCAAAAGACGAACTCGCTTCCGCCGACGCGCTCTCGGCCGTCCAGTTGGTGTTGACCGTGCAGAACGCCGAGCCGCAGCTGGCCATGGCGGCGGGCGCCAGCGCGGCGCCGAGCAGGACTGCGATCAGGGTCGGAAGTGGTGCTTTCATTTTTATTGTCCGTTGAGTGATTGGTCGAGAGCGGGCTGGCGTCTTGAGCTTGCCCAGCGGTTTTAATCATATATTTTCCGTACATCTTTTCCGCTTGATGTAGATCAAAACTGCCGCAGCTGTGCGCTATTTCACGGTCTTTTTCGCAATCAATCATCCACTCTGGAAATTTTTGATGTAGGTCAATTTTTTATCATGCATCGCAAATGTATGATTGGTCCGTACCAACGTTGCTTCCCAAAAAAGTCATCATCAAAGGCGAGAAAAAAATGAAACGCACCTACCTCTCCAGCGCCATCGTTGCCATCCTCCTCGGCGCTTCCAGCCTGGCGCCGGCCTACGCCCAGCACCAGCACAGCGACAGCGCCGCCGTGCAATACCGTCCCGACGTCACCTTCACGCTGCGCACCGATATCGCCGACGGCAAACTGGTCTTCATGGGCGCCACCGGCGCCATGAACGGCAAGGCCAATCCGACCCTCAACGTGCCGCTCGGCGCGGTGGTGCAGATCAATCTCGTCAACGGCGACGGCGCCACCCACGACGTTACCGTCCCCGACTTCAACACCAAATCGAACCAGGTCAACGACAAGGGCGCCAGTACCTCGATCGTCTTCAAGGCCGACAAGAAGGGTGTGTTCACCTATATCTGCTCGCTGCCCGGCCACGTCCAGGCGGGCATGATCGGCAAGCTGGTGGTCGGCGAGGGAGTGATCGAGCCGGTCGCCCAGGGTGTCGACGTCTCGCGCAATCCAAACGAGGTCGGCACGCCGGTCGGCAAGCGCGGCCCGCAGAAGCTGACGGTCAACCTCGAAACCACCGAAGTGACCGGCCAGCTGATGGACGGCAGCACCTACAAATACTGGACCTTCAACAGCAAGGTGCCCGGCCCCTTCATCCGCGTGCGGGTCGGCGACACCGTCACCGTCAACATGGCCAACGCCAAGGATAGCCACATGATCCACTCGGTCGACTTCCACGCGGTCACCGGTCCTGGCGGCGGCGCGGCGGTGACCCAGGCGGCGCCCGGCAGCAGCAAGAGCTTCACGTTCACGGCCATCAACCCCGGCCTGTTCGTCTATCACTGCGCCACGCCGATGGTGGCCCAGCACATCTCGAACGGCATGTACGGCATGATCCTGGTTGAACCCGAGGGCGGCCTGCCGAAGGTCGACCGCGAGTTCTACGTCATGCAGGGCGAGCTGTACACCGCGCAAAAGCATGGCACGCCGGGTGAAGCCGAGTTCTCGCTCGAGAAGCTGCTCAATGAACAGCCCGAGCACCTCATGTTCAACGGTAACCACGCGGCCCTGACCAAGACCCACCGCATGGAAGCGAAGGTCGGCGAGACGGTGCGCATCTTCTTCGGTGTGGGCGGGCCTAACATGACGTCGAGCTTTCACGTGATCGGTGAAGTGTTCGACCGCGTCTACAGCCAGGCCGACCTGACCTCGCCACCGCTCAAGAACGTGCAGACCACCACGGTGGCGCCGGGCGGCGCGACGATGGTCGAGTTCAAGGTCGATGTGCCGGGCCGTTACATCCTGGTTGACCATGCGCTCTCGCGGATGGAAAAAGGCCTGGCCGGCTTCCTTTACGTGACCGGCAAGGAAAATCCTGACGTGTTCCACACCGCCAGCAAGCCGGATGGCTCGTCGGGACACTGATCCCGCCGCAGTCTGAAACAGGGACCCGTGCGCGGGTCCTTTTCGCGTTTGCACTTCACAGAAAGCTCTCCATGCCCAGCCCCCGGATCGATGCGCGCCAGTTCCTGCGCCAGCTCCCCCTGTTCGACGACCTCAGCGAAGCTGAACTGGGCGTGATCGCCGCCGCCACCACCGAGCAGCACGTGGCGCGCGGCCAGGCCATCTTCAAACGCGGCGACGCATGCCACGGCTTTCATTCGGTCGTGTTCGGCCAGGTCAAGCTCGGCTTCCTGTCGCAGGAGGGCAATGAGAAGATCGTCGAAATCGTCGGCCCGGGCCATAGCTTCGGCGAGGCCCTGATGTTCATGGAGCGGCCCTACATCCTCAACGCGCATGCGCTGACCGACTGCATGCTGCTGCATATCGCCAGCAGCGCGGTGTTCGACGAGCTGGCGCGCAATCCGCAGTTCGCGCGCCGCATGCTGGCCGGGATGAGCCGTCGCCTGCATGGCTTGATCTCGGACGTCGAATCGTATTCGCTGCGCTCGGGCAGCCAGCGCATCGTTGGCTACCTGCTCAAGGACGAGCCGGGTGACGGCGCGGTCGTCACGCTGGCGGTCAGCAAGAAGATGCTGGCCTCGCGCCTGAACCTCACGCCGGAGTATTTTTCACGTGTTCTGCACGACCTGGTCGAGCGCGGCATGATCGCCGTCAGCGGCCGCCAGATCAGCATTCTCGATATTGCGCGACTGCGCGTTTATGAAGGTTAGATGTGGCGGCTGAATGAATTGCATGCGTACGTTGACAGGCCGCTGCCGACCCAAAGCGGACTGTCACTGCTTGACGGTTGAGGCAATCGCCCAACGGCTTTAACTACTCCCCAATACGGCTCAGGCGCTGCAAGCTGGCCGCCACAGTCTGCTCCATTAACGCAGATTGTGGCGCGGCGCCGCCTACTCTTTTCAGGTGGTCCCCGAAGTAGTACGCCGACGTACTTGGATCGGCGTTAGCGGCAACCACCCCACGCAGGAATCCGGCAAGTTCGATCGCTCCCGCGCGCACCATCCCGATCAGCAGCTCGAAGTCGTCGATGGACGAGAACAGCACGTTGCTCAAGGGCAGGAAACGTTCGGCCTCTGCAAACGGATATGGACTGGCATCGGACTCGTGAGACATGGATGCGAGCAGGTCTCCGCGGCTCAAATTCAATTCCCGGTTCGTCACCACGATAAGGAAATCCTGACCGGAGGGAGGCGATGGGCCGTTACGGTCCTGCCAGCTGCGCAAGGAGGAGCTGATGTTCCGTCCTTGTTTGATCGCTCTGCGGGCCGCTTTCAGGCGGTTGCGCAGGTGCTCCGATGACCCCTCCACGAATAGTGCATCGGGGAATAAGCCCATCTTCGCCTCGACGAATAAGTTACAGCCCGCTAGGCAGACTGCGGCCTCTGGCACCGATGCGCCAGCGCCAACCCTGCCTTTGAGCGCTTGCTCATCGAGGAAGGGCAGTCCCGATTCTCCCAGCAGCTCAACAACATAGGACTCAAAGATCTTGCTGTACTTTTCAGTGTAGAGAGGGCCTAGTGTGGCAAAGCGGCGGTGCACAAAATCTTCCAGCCCTCTGCTAAACACCATTGGGTGCCAACACTCGTAGTGGCCATCCGGGCGGAGCAGCAGCGGGAATTGCTTCAGCACGGGAAACTCGAACAGTTCGGTGGGCCTTGCCAGTTCACCCCGTGGCCTCAGCAACTCTTCGCGCAAGCCCCCCAGGTCGCGCGAAAGTAGGCGCAGGAAAGACGCGAGGACAGCGTCTCCGTAGTACGGTTCCAATGGAGAAAACCACTCTTTAGACAGCCTCTCCCTGCCGTCCAGAACGCCGGCGTGAGCAACGAAAGCCAGGTCCAGATACGTCTCCGGCTCCATGCCGAACAATTCGTTGAATTTCTGGCGCAGCACGTGGCCCTTCTGCAGCCTGGCGATCAATGCGGATTGCCGCATGAAGGAAAATGTAGGCGAGCGCTGGAAGTCGATCTGGGCGTTCAGCAGCTGGCGCATGAACAAGTGACCAGTTGCGTGCTGCACGTCCGCCCACCTCCAAATGCTCCACAGCCTTTGGCGCAGCATGTCGAAATCACTTTGGGGAATGGGTGGCGCCTGGAAGAGTTGGACCTCGGGATCCGCGAGTGCCCATTTAACGAGCAACAGTATCTGCCACGGGGCATCGCGCAGCCGGTCGATTGGCTCTGCGGTCGGCCTTCGCAGCACGCGAAGTGCCGCGTTGACAATGGACGCCGCACTATACGGTCGCATTGCACGCACCAGCTCTTGGTGCGCGGTCTGGAAGTCCATCCGATTGTTTGGTTTTGTCTGTTCAGTCATGTGCCTATCTTGGAAATCGGAAGGCGTAAGCATCCGTCCATTATGCAAAATCTGGTCGCTTCTGCGCCGAAAAGTCTACAGCAAGGCTTAACCCGACATGGACTTCTTCGGCAGTCCATCGGGCTGCCGCAGCACTCGCAAAAGGACGATGCGGACTATTCATTATGTTGCGCCCGGGTGTGTTTGAAAAACTTGGGGCTAGTTGCTATGATAAGGTCCGCTCTTGGCCGAAAGCGGAAGCTGCCTGTAGGCGATTGTACCCTACAGGTACGGTGATCCTGGCCGGCCATCCCACACTACGCATCGACCTTTGCAGGCCGACGATGGAGGAAATCGGCTACCGAACCGACATCCTCAATTTGGACGACATCGCCGCAGCCAGCGCGACTACATCCATTGTCTGCTCGGCGTCTGCACCGGCAACAAGGCCGAGCGGGAGAGCTCCTGACGGCCCAGGCGATCGCCATACCGGCCAGCGAGCTGGGCACGCCGCTGCAGGTTCAGTGGCCCCTGACCCTGGCCCTCGAAGCGGGCTACCAGAGGGGCGAGGAGCCGGTCACTGCGGAATTGGTGGAGACGATTCTGTCGTGCCAGCTTGACGACCTGGAGCCGACCCTGGCGCGTCACGGCTTCCGGCTAAAGGACATGACCGAACAGTTCGACGCCGAGGCGGCGGAGATCGGCGCGATGTTCAGCAAGCAGTGAGAACCGAATCGCACTGCCGAGATCCGCGAGCGCATGCTGGCGGTGGGCTTGCCGATATGAGCCGTCAATTGCAGTTGGCGTGACCCGGCCGCCATGGAATCCGAGCCGGTGCCGTCGATTGCAAGCTCATTTTCAGATAGCGTGAGCACAGTCCTTCCGTCATTTGCCATTACATTAATTCGAGCCGAAATCGCCGTCAAATGCGAGCACGGCCGGTTTCAAACGCGGGCCGTTACAGCTGGACCCCAAGGGTTCGACCCTGAGGCTAGACCCGATAGGCGACGCGGATCGCGCGGAAGCGCCAGGCGGCGCACCATAACTGGCCTGTCATGTGCAGGGCCGCCGCGCCGAGCAGCAGGGCGCCGGGCCGCGCCA
>JBDSTZ010000640.1:0-6800 GCA_039927975.1 Massilia sp.
CCGGGCCGCGACCAAGACGCCGGCGTCCCCCACACATTCCCGTTGCACCTTTTACATCGCGCTAATACACTAGCCTGAACGGACCGGCACGTGCCGCGTTCCGACGCTTCCCCACATCGGTCCGCCACGGGCCATCTCAGGAGACACACGCATGGAACGCCGTTCCTTCCTCAAAAAAGCCGCCGTCGGCGCATCCGCCGGCGCCGTCGCCGCACCCTCGCTGGCCCAGTCCGCAGCGCTGCCGACGATCAACTGGCGCCTGGCCAGCAGCTTCCCCAAAAACCTCGACACCATCTTCGGCGCCTCCGAAGTCTTCTGCAAGCGCGTCGCCGCGCTCACCGGCGGCAAGTTCACCATCCGTCCCTTCGCCGCCGGCGAAATCGTCCCGCCGCTGGCCGTGCTCGACGCCGTCCAGGCCGACACCGTCGAAATGGGCCACACCGCCTCCTACTACTACGTCGGCAAGGACCCCACCTTCGCCTTCGACTGCGCGGTCCCCTTCGGCCTGACCTCGCGCCAGCAGACCGCCTGGTTCGACCAGGGCGGTGGCAAGGACCTGATGCGCGAATTCTTCAAGGGTTACGGCATCATCAACTTCATGGCCGGCAATACCGGCACCCAGATGGGTGGCTGGTTCCGCAAGGAGATCAAGAGCGTGGCCGACCTCAAGGGCCTCAAGATGCGCATCAGCGGCCTGGCCGGACGCACCATGGACAAGCTGGGCGTGGTCACCCAGCAGCTGCCGGCGGCCGACATCTACCCGTCCCTCGAAAAAGGCACGATCGACGCCGCCGAATGGGTCGGCCCCTACGACGACGAAAAGATCGGCATCTACAAAGTGGCGCCGTTCTACTACGCGCCGGGCTGGTGGGAAGCGGGACCGCAGCTGTCCTTCTACATCAACATCAAGCAGTGGGACAAGCTGCCCAAGGAATACCAGGCCGCGATCGAGGCCGCGAGCTTCGAGGCGCACGTCTACATGCAGGCCGAATACGACACCAAGAACCCGGCCGCGCTGGCGCGCCTGATCAAGAACGGCGCCAAGCTGCGCTACTTCTCGAAGGACATCATGGACGCCGGCTTCAAGGCCGCCACCACCATGATGGACGAGGAAGCGGCCAAGAACGCCAAGTTCAAGAAGGTCTACGAGCCGTGGAAGAAATTCCGCCAGGAGCAGAACACCTGGGCCTCGGTGGCCGAGGCGAGCATGCAAAATTACCTGATCAGCGCGACCCGCGCCAAGTAGCCCGATGTCGACCATGTCGATGGACTTCCTGCGGATGGTTCCCCGTGGTCGGCATTTGCTGTCCCTGCTGCTGGCGACCGCCATGGTCGCCGGGCAGGCACAGGAACCGCCGGCTCCCGCTGGCGCTCCTGCCCACAGGGCTGCCCTGGCTGCGCCTGGCGCCGATCCCGGCAATGACGCCGACGCCGCCATCATGGTGGTACGCGTCACCGGCCTGCGCGCGGTGCCCTGGAAAAGCTACAGCGCGATGCGCGCCGCGCTTGCGGCCTTCGAAGCGCACAAGGCGCTGGCGCCCGATGCCATCTTCAGTTTCGCGGTGCTCCCGCCGGAAGGGAAAAAGCTGCCGCCCAACTTCAATCTGCGTGTGCGCACCAAGGATGGCGAGGAGTTCCCCATCACCCTGGAGAACGGCGAACTGTTCCAGCTGCCGGTCCTGCCCGATCCCGACGTGAAGGCGGACCTGGTGAGCAACCTGAAAGGCGGCCAATTGCGCATTGGCCTGCTGGTGCATACGCGCAGCGTCTCTCCCGACAAGGAGCGCCTCGGCGACATTCGCCTGCGCTGCGAAATCAATGAGGCGATCGCCAAGGTGGACCAGGCCCGCCCCCCATCGTGGAAGCGGGCGTCGGCGAGTTTCTGCACCCGTTCCGGCGCGACCGTCTGGCACCGTCCGAGGGCGCCGGCAACTGGTGCTTGGCTCGTGACCAACGGGCGAAGGGAAGCGCTGCCCGCCGACGGCAATCGGAACCGGCCTTCATATGAAATAAGGATCTGCTGCGGCGGCCGGGGCAACGACGCCATCATCGAGTTCGACTACAACCCGCCGCTGGGCCACCTGAAGTTTTCCGAGGTGGCCGTGTACGACGCCAAGGACTAGGCCCGGCGACAAAGGCCTTGCGCACCTTGTCGCAGCGCCCTTTCCGCACCCATCGCGCCGGCCGGTCAGCGCCTGATCGCCTGCAGGATCGGCTGCAGCACCGCCGCCCCCAGCCGCGCACTGCGCTCGCCATCCCATCCCACATGCGGATCGGGATCGTTGGCATTGTCCTTGAATGGCATTTCCAGCGTCAGCGACAGGCAGCCAAAAGCGTGCGTCACATAGGGTGAGCCCATGGTCAGCAACTCGTCGGTGTAGGGCGCTTCCGGGTAGCCGTGCACGTCCTGGAAGTCCGGGCTGGCGATCTTGAAGTCGGCCGCAAACTGCTTTTCCTCCGCCGCCTGCTCGGCCGTAAACGTCGGCAGCGCCGCGCTGCCGGCCAGGAACACATACGGCAATCCTTCGTCGCCATGCACGTCGAGGAACAGGTCGCAGCCGGTCTCGCCCATCTTCTGTTTGACCAGGAAGACTTCCGGACTGCGCGCCATCGACGGCGTGTGCCACTCGCGATTGAGGTTCGCCCCGGCGGCATTGGTGCGCAGGTTGCCGCGCACCGAACCGTCCGGATTCATGTTCGGCACCACATAGAACACCGACTCGCGCAGCAGCTGGCGGCCGAACGGATCGGCCGGGTCGAGCAACGCGTCGAGCATGCCCTCGACGAACCATTCGGCCATCGTCTCGCCCGGATGCTGGCGCGCGATCACCCACACCTTCTTGGCCGCCGCCGGGTCGCCGATCACCAGCAGGTTCATGTCGCGCCCGTCCACCGTGCTGCCCAGGTCGAGCATCCGCACCTGCTCCGACAGCTGCGCGCGGTCGAGCAGCCCAAGGTGCCGCTCCCACGAATACGGCTCGAAATAGGCGTAATAGACGCTGTCCGTCTCCGGCGTGTGCGACACCGTCAGCACCGCGCCGTCAAAGCTGGTCGGCACCCGGAACCAGTTCACCCTGTCGTAGCTGGCCACCGCCTGGTAATCGTTCCAGCCATCCGGATAGGCGCTGGCGCCGGCGTTCAGCAGGCGCATCGTGCAGGCTTCGCCGCGCGCGCCCTGCAGGCGGAAATAAAACCACTGGGTGATCTCCGCGTGCGAATCCTTGCGGATCTTCAGCTCGATGGCGGCGGCGCTTGTGGCGCTGACGACATCGATGGCGCCAGCGTCGAACTGACTACTAATTTTAATAGACATGTTGTGTCCTCTGATGTGGGAGAATGTTAAATGAGGATCATACTGGAAGCCCCGTCCTTGTCCTGCGCCGTGTCAAGCGCGACCCGGGCGCCTTTTGTTACCTTCTTATTCCGCCGCATGGCGTGTATGCCTTTTCGGGAGAACCCAATGAGCAGTATCTGTTTTTCGTACGCCGAAATCACCAGCATCCACCGGCTTGGTTTCTGGTTGCAGTTCGGCGAGGAAGAACTCTACTTGTCCTTCGTCGAGTTCCCGCCGTTCGAACACGCCACCGTCGCGCAAATCTGCCGCGTCGAATGCGTCAGCGCCACCCGCCTGTACTGGCCCGCGCTCGACCTCGACTACTCGCTCGACACCATCCGCAACCCGCTCGCCGGCACCCACCACGGCCTGCGCTTCGACTGCTAGTCCGCCGCTGGCACCCTGCTTCCCCGGCTGATCCCGGCCCCTCGTCAATCCCGCGCAAGCCCGCCAAAGCGTTCGAAGAACGCCTCGTCGGCCGCCTTGGCGTGGGCGTCCTCGCGTTGCAACGCCTCCACGATATGCCGCTCCGACCCCGCCACCGTGTGCCGGTAAAGTGATTGCGCCAGGGCGCACGCCTGTTCGCCCGGCCACGACTGCGGCAGCAGCGCGAGCGGCAAGCCCGGATCCTGCAGCTGCACCCGGCGATACGCGTGAATCGTCAGGCTGCGCACCACGAACGCCGTGTCGGGCAGCAGTTCCGCCTCGGTGCGCAGCAATGCCAGCAGGGGCGCAAAACTGTCGATGAAGCGCCGGTAGCCGGCCACCACACCCGACAAGTCCCAGCTGTCGGCCACCAGCTCGCCTAGCGGCCGCCCGTTCCCCTGCGGCGCCTCGCTGGCCCTGCACACGAACACCTGGCCGGCCGCGCCCACCCTCGCCAACAGCTCGTCCAGCACCGCCAGCTCGCCCGCCGGATGCCCCAGCACCCCCGGCGCGAGCGGCGCGTAGCCTTGCCACAGCAGCTCCTTGCGCAGCCCCGCGCGCAGCGGCGGCGTCAAGCCCGCCGACGGCAGCAGCATGGTCCACAGCCCGTCCCACTGGTCCGGCGGAGGCAGGTAGATGCGCCGGTTGGCGCGCGCCAGCCGCCGCACCGCGTCCGGCGCGATCGCATACACGCTGCGCCGGCCGTCGCGGCTGGCCGCCAGCCAGCCTTCCTGCGCCAGCCGGTACACACTGGTGCGCAGCAGCCGTTCGTTGACGCCGAAAGGCGCCAGCAGCGCGATCAGGCTGCCCATCCATACCGCCCCGCCATGCGGCACGATGGCGTCGCCGAACACCGTCATCACCATCGATTTGGCGCGCGGCGGCTCGGCGGCGAGGAACTGGGCAATCCATTCAATGCTGGTCAATTGTTTCACGGGAGCAGGTTCCTGCGGATGAGCTTGATTCGATTCAAAATCATGGTGTACATCGTCAAAAATGTATCGTATGATGAATCGACTGGCATGGCAAGGGGAGGACGACATGTACGCGCAAATGGTGGACACCGGCCTGGGCAAGCTGCGCTCGGCCGCCGACATGGGCCCGGACGAACGCGCCTTCCAGCAGCGCATTGACGCCGGCGTGCGCATCGAACCCCGAGACTGGATGCCCGACGCCTACCGCAAGACCCTGATCCGGCAAATCTCCCAGCACGCCCATTCCGAGATCGTCGGCCAGCTCCCCGAGGGCAACTGGGTCACCCGCGCCCCCACCCTGCAACGCAAGGCCATCCTGCTCGCCAAGATCCAGGACGAAGCCGGCCACGGGCTGTACCTGTACAGCGCGGCCGAAACGCTGGGCGTCTCGCGCGACGAGCTGCTTGCCGCCCTCCATGCCGGCAAGGCCAAGTATTCAAGCATCTTCAATTACCCGACCCTGTCGTGGGCCGACATGGGCGCCATCGGCTGGCTGGTCGACGGCTCGGCCATCATCAATCAGATACCCCTGTGCCGCTGCTCGTACGGGCCGTACGCGCGCGCCATGGTCCGCGTCTGCAAGGAAGAATCCTTCCACGCACGCCAGGGCTACGACATCATGCTCAGCCTCGCGCGCGGCACGCCCGAACAGAAGGCCATGGCGCAGGACGCGCTCAATCGCTGGTGGTGGCCGGCGCTGATGATGTTCGGCCCGTCGGACGCCGAATCGGTCAACAGCGCCCAGTCCGCGCAGTGGCGCATCAAGCTGTTTTCCAACGACGAACTGCGCCAGCGCATGGTCGACCAGAGCGTGCCGCAGGCCGAATACCTAGGCCTGCGCGTGCCCGACCCCGAACTGCGCTTCAACGCCGAATCCGGCCACTACGAATTCGGCGCCATCGACTGGACCGAATTCCACCAGGTCCTGAAAGGCAACGGCCCGTGCAACCGCGAGCGCCTGCACACCCGCGTCAAGGCGTACGAGGAAGGCCAGTGGTTCCGCGACGCGCTGGTCGCCTACGCCGACAAACACGCCGAGCGGAGGGCAGCATGAGCCGCGAATGGCCATTGTGGGAAGTCTTCATCCGCAGCCAGCACGGCCTGGCGCACAAACACGTCGGCAGCCTGCATGCGCCCGACGCCGACATGGCCATCAACAACGCGCGCGACGTCTACACCCGACGCAACGAGGGCGTCTCGATCTGGGTGGTGCGCGCGGCCGACATCAGCGCCAGCAGCCCGGCCGACAAGGACGCCCTGTTCGACCCCGCCAGCAGCAAGGTCTATCGGCACCCGACCTTCTTCCCGATGCCCGACGACGTCAAGAACCTGTGAGCGCCGACATGCACGCGGCCAGAATCGACTACCTGCTGCGCCAGGGCGACAACGCCCTGATCCTGTCGCAGCAGCTCGCGCGCCTGTGCGGCAAGGGGCCGGCGCTGGAAGAAGACATGGCCCTCACCAACGTCGCGCTCGACCTGCTCGGCCAGGCCCGCCTGTGGCTCGGCTACGCCGGCGAACTCGAAGGCCGCGGCCGCGACGAAGACAACCTGGCCTTCCTGCGCGACGCGCACGAGATGCGCTGCTGCCTGCTGGTCGAACAGCCCAACGGCAATTACGCCGACACCCTGATGCGCCAGTTCTATTTCGACAGCTGGCACTACTTCCTCATGCGCGGCCTGACGACGTCGAGCGACCCACGGATCGCCGCCATCGCCGACAAGGCCCTCAAGGAAGTCACCTACCATCTGCGCCGCAGCGGCGACCTGATCGTCCGCCTCGGCGACGGCAGCGCCGAGAGCCACGCCAAGACCCAGGCCGCCGCCGACGCGCTGTGGATGTACAGTGGCGAGATGTTCATCGCCGACGATATCGACCGCGCCATGGTGACGGAGCGCGTCGCACCGCCGGCGGACGGCCTGCGCGCCGACTTCCTCGCCCACGTCGCCACCATCTTCGAGGAAGCCACCCTGGTCATGCCGTCGCCCGACAGCTGGATGCAAAGCGGCGGCAAGCAGGGCCGCCATACCGAGCACCTTGGCTACATCCTGGCCGAAATGCAGTTC
>JBDSTZ010000641.1:0-16467 GCA_039927975.1 Massilia sp.
GGGGCGCGGCGCCGTGGAGGAGAAGCTTATTGCAGGCTGCGGATGTTCACACCGACCAGGAAGCGGCGGCCGTTGTACGAGTTCGTCAGCATGTTCGGCGTGCCGTCGGCGTAGTCGTTGAAACCGCCGGTGCTGGTGCTGGTGGCGAAGTTGCCCAGATTGCGGCCTTCGGCAAAGATCTCGACACCGTTCTTGAACTTGTAGGCGATCTTGGCGTCGACATAACGGGTCATGTCTTTGAAGATCGGCGAACCCGGATTGTACGGAATGCGCTGATTGCCGCCCGCGATGTTCGGGTAGTTGTTTACCGTGGTGGCGCCGCAACCGGCGATGCAGCTGAAGGTTGGCGTGGCCACCTGCAGCGCGACACGCGCCGACAGCGCGCCATCGTCGTACCAGAGCGAAGCGTTGTACGAGTACTTCGATTCGCCTGGCGGCGGCAGCAGGGTGCCGGTCAGCAGATCGAAGTACAGCGCGCCGTCACCCTTGCTCTTGGCGCGGGTGTAGTTGCCGTCGAAGCCGGTGTACTTGAAGAACCATGGCAGGAAGGTGAACGCGGTCTTGAAGCTGCTCTCGAAACCGGTGCGCACCGACGCTGGCAGGTTGGTCCAGCGCGTGTAGGTGAACGGAATGGTGTTCAGCGCGTTGCCGAGCGGATCGGATGCGTCGGTGCCGCCCAATATCAGGCCATTGGTGATGGTCTCAAGGCCATTCGGCGCGCCGATCTTGCCGTCTTGCTTGAACACTGCGAACGAGACCGAGGAATCCTTGTTTGGATACCATTCCAGGCTCAAGTTCTGATTGATGTTGGTTTGCGGCTTGAGCGCAGGATTGCCGAAGGTCCGGTTGCACGTCATGTCGGCGTCGGAACCGTCGGAATCTTTTGGATAGTCCGAACGCAGCTTCGTCAAATCGTTCGTGCAAGTGCCCGATGGCAGCAACTTGGATACGCCTGGACGCGCGACCGTCTTGCCGCGGTTGTAGCGCAGCACCAGCTTGTCGGAAATCAGCCAGGTCGCCAGGTTGAAGCTTGGCATGATGTCGGTGGTGTCGCTGGCGATGCTGACCGGACGCGAGACCGAGTAGGTGACTTTCGAGTTGGGGTTGATCTGATAGTCGTAGTCGGCGTTCGGCACCACCGTGCTGTAGGTCAGGTAGCCGCTGCCGTGGACATTGTTCGAGACCATGCGATAACCGAAGTTACCCTCAAGCTCCAGCCCGAACGGCAGCGCGCGCTTGGTGAAGGGCAGGTGATCGATCGTGAAATCGGTCATCAGGTAGCCGGATTTGACTTTTTCATCGAAGGAACCGTACTGCTGCGCATACACCTTGCCGTCGCTGGCGGTGCAATACTTGATGCAGTCGAGGTTGTAGCCCGGCACCGCGCTGGTGAGGTTGAAGAACTTCTCGATGTCGATGATGGTCCAACCATTGGTCAACTGGTCGGAACGGCCCGGCGCGCCCTGGTAGAACTGGGTGTTCGGCGGCACCACCAGGGTCTGCGCGACCAGGTCGATGTATTGCTGCTGGGTCAGGACGAGGCGGCCGTTGGAATTGCGTGGGTCGTTGCTCGGGCTGTAGCCGTAGACGCAACGCTGGCCGCCGGGCGCCAGCGAGCCAGGGGTGTCCTGGCAAGCCTGCACGGTCGAGCGGAACGCGGCCGGGCCCGGCAGATACACGCCAGGCACGTAGTCGGCCTTGCCAAAGGTGCCCGATGGCTCGCTCACGGTGGTCGCGCCGCCGCCCCAGGATTTGCCGGACGTGTCGCGCCAGTTGACGCCGGCCTTCAGGTTGGTCAGGTAGGGCAGGCGATCGTTGAGCGCATACGTCATGTCCCACTTGGCGGTGTTTTCCAGTGTTTCGTTGGCGCGTGGCGACTGCAACACCAGCTGGGTGGACGGGCCGACCAACGGACGCTGCGCCGCCGTGTAGACTGGCGAGGCGACATTGGCGTTGACACCGGCGGCGACGGCGCCCGCTGCCGCTTGCGAGGACAGGTTGGCGTAGCTCGGGTAGTTCAGCTGATTGTAGGTGCTGCCGGCCGGCAGCGTGTAGTTCCAGATGCCGCTCGGAGCGATCGACAGGGTGGTCGGGCCGGCCACGTTGCTGATCGAAACGCGCAGATCCATCCGTTCAAGGTCGGACCTGGCGCTGCCGGCGAAGAACTCCATTTTCAGGCCGCCATCCCGGTAGCTGCCGCCGAGGTTGAAGTACTGATTGCTGGTGCTGATGCGCGAGTGGGTCTGATCGGTGCCGGCCAGCGCATCGCTCATCGTGAAGCTGGTGACATGGTGGGTCGCATCGACCTTGACCGAGGCAGGGTCGACGTTGGCGACGATGCCGCTGACCGGCATCGCGCCGGCGTTGGTGGTGCTGCTGCGGAAACTCCAGCCCGGATACAGGAAGTAGCCCGAGCCCGCCACTGCGGCGCGGGTCTGGTCGGTTTCGTTGTCGACAAAGGCCGGGCCGCCCACCACGTAGTTCGGGTTGCCGGTGACGCTGGTCGGATTGGTCGACAGGGTGCCGTAGCCGAAGGTGCCGGTCCAGTCTTCCAGCTCGCGCCGTGTGCGGCTGAACTTGCTGTAGACGCTCAGCTTGTTATTGACCTTGAAGTCGAGCCGGACGTCGCCGGTGAGGCGATCGTCGGTCTGCCGGTGCACGCCATAGCGCACCGTCGGCGGGGTGTAGTCGTTCCACTGGTTCAGACAGGTGGTCAGTTCATTGGTGCGCAGCTGGATCGTCGGCACTTTTTGGGCGCTGTCGCTGCCGTTGATATTGTTGATCTGCGCCCGGGTCAGGGGCGTGAACATGTCGTAGCAGGCTTGCTTGGATTTCGCCGCGGCCGACTTGGTGATGAGCTCGAGCGGGGTCGAGAAGATGAAGTAGTTTTTGCCGTCGGTGTCGAGCGTGGTGCCGGGCCCGGCCGCGAGCGCCGGCGTCTTGCGCTGCGACACGTTGATCGATGGATCGCTCTGGTTCACCAGCGCGGGATTGAAGCTGAAGGTTTTTTCCGGCGAGTTATCGAAATCGATACTACGGATCAAGCCTTGCTGATTGCTGCCGCCGCCTTGCGAAATGATGTGGTTTTCGTTGAAGGCGTTCGACTTGCCCAGGTTGACAATGATGCCGAGACGGTCGTCGAGGAATTTGTTCGACAGCACCAGGTTCAGGTTGGGCGAGACTTGCTTGTTCAGCGAGCCCTGCGAGGCCGAGATACGGGCCGAATAGAACGGTTTCTTGAAGTCGAGGCCGGTACGTGTCTTGATGATAATGCCGCCGCCGAGCGAGCCTTCGGTCATGTCGGCGGTGTTGCCTTTGACTACGTCCACGCTCTTGATCAGGTCGGACGACAGTTCGCGCAGTTCGACGCCGCGGCCGTCGCCGCCGCCACTGAGGTTGGAGCCGCCGCCGGCCTGCACGCCCTGGCCGTCGATTTCGACGCGGGTCAGGTCCGGGCCGTTGCCGCGCACCGTGACGGAAACGCCTTCGCCGAAGTCGCCGCGGTCGAGCGCGATGCCGGCGACCCGCGAGATGGCTTCGCCGACGTTGCGGTCAGGGAAAGCGCCGACGTCTTCGGCGATGATCGAATCGATCGCCGTCGCGGCGTTCTTCTTGCGCGCGATCGACGATTGCTGCGAGGCGCGCGCGCCGATGACGAGCACGGTCTGAACTTCGTCGGCCGGGGCCTTGGCGGCCGGGGCCGGCGCCTCTTGCGCCATCGCCGAGTTACCGGCAATCAAGGACGCCACGGCGATGGACACCGCGTAGCTCAATCGATTGATCCGGATTTCCTTACTTGCATATTTACGCACTGTCTCTCTCCCGTGTTGGCCGCCTGGCGACCGTCTTGTGAACGCATTTTTTTGCTGATCCGCTGTGCTCGACGTGCCGTCGAGCGAGGGGATGCCGAACTATTCTAAGCGCACGAGTTAACAATTTGAGCCCTCGCAACAAACAATCACTTGCTTGATCACCGATGATCACTTCCGGCAGCAGCAAATGCGCCTGGAGTGTGGTTTTTTGCGCACGATAGTTGGATTTTTGCAACAACTTCGGGCCATGGCGCTGCCTTTTGCGCAGCGTCGCCGCGCGCTTCGGCCGCATTGGCAGCACCCGATTGCGTCGCACCGGTAGCGGCCACAGCGCAGCTAAGTCGTTGTAAATACTGGGATAACTTTATCTTTTGCTCATCTTGCCGGCGTCGCAAGCGGCGTGATGAGGGCCGCGCGCATGCCGCGCATGCAACCGGCGGCGCCGCTTATGTTGAATCGACCATGTTGGCGGCGGCGCCTGGCCGCGCGCAGCGGACGGAGATGCAAAGTAATCACATATTTCGAATTTCAATCATAAATACAGAATAAATACGCTACTTCCGATCAGCTTAGAAGCTGGAGTATTGACGTTATTGGCCGCCGTTGTGTCGGGGAATTTACATTTAGCGCGGCGGGGATCCAAGATTTTGTGACAGTGTCACACGTGGCCTGCCCAATAGCTTGGCACTGTGCCACTCCCGCTGATAATTGCCGACGCGGATAGTCCCCCCGTCGCCTTCGACCGAGGCAATGAGGGAGATAAGCTAATCAAGATGTGAGCGAAATGAAATGCGAGTAATCAGGCTCTGCTTATTCCGGCAGTAAAGTCCCATCTGAACAGCATAAAAACCACAGAAATAATCGTGATGTGAGCGCCAACAGGCGTTGTTTTAGCTCGCTTGTTGTGCTGTTGCGACAGTTTTATTTCAATAAATACATCAGTGAATTGTTAAATCGCGCATGTTGGGAAAGTCAATACTGCTGATTTACCTGCCTCGGCAGCCCGGCAGACAGCTGCAAGCGTCGCATCGAGCGACAACCCGCATACGCCTTTTATCATTCTGCGTGCATCGTTTTTGGCAAGGGGAGAGGTGAAGCTGTCAATCGCATTTGATGTCAATAAATTAATCATTAGACGCGCCGCCAATTGTGTCGCAAGCTCCGCCGGCGTTTTTCGATCCAATCACAATGCTGATTGTTTCTTAGCGATATTTACCACCGTACTTAATGATGATTACACTAACCACACTAGCGTGCCCAAAAGCAAGGCACGCAGTAATCAGCGCTTGGTGTTACTAAAACAGGTCGTTGCGACCGATAAGTCATTAACAGGAGAGAGACAGTGCGTCAGTACTCAAAGAGAACCATTTCGTTAACCCGTGTCAGCTATGCCGTATCGGTAGCCCTGGCTTCCTTAATGACCGGTAACGTGTCGATGGCGCAGCAGACCGCCACCCCGCCGGCACCCTCCGCAAAGACCGCTCCGGCCGATGAAATCACCACCGTGCTGGTGATCGGCGCGCGCGCTTCGCAGCAAAGCGCGATCGCCCGCAAGAAAAACGCAGCAACCGCGCAAGATTCGATCATCGCCGAAGACGTCGGCGCTTTCCCTGACCGTAACGTTGCCGACGCCATTTCGCGCATCGCCGGCGTGGCCCTCGATCGCGGCGACTATGGCGAAGGCGTCAGCGTCAGCATCCGCGGCAATGGCCCCGACCTGACCCGTGTCGAAATGGACGGCCAGGGCGTGCAGGCCGCAGGCGGCGCCGATGGTCTCAACAATATGACGGCCGGCAGCGATGGCGGCCGCGGCGTCGAAATGCGCAATCTGTCTTCCGACTTGATCAAGAGCGTCGACGTGGTCAAAGGCTCGACCGCGGAAATGACCGAAGGTTCGCTCGGCGGCGCCATCATCATCAAGACCCGCACCGGCCTCGACTTCGCCAAGCCGTACTACTCGCTGCGCCTGGCGGCCAACCAGAATTCGATCAACAAGAAAATCACGCCGGACATGAATCTGGTGTTGACCAATAAGTTCCTCGACAACCGCCTCGGCATCTTGCTGAACGTGACGAAGACCGTGTCGTCGAACGAGAATCACAACATCGGCATGGGCGGCAGCAACAACCAGATCGGCCCGGTGCGCAACATCGACTTCGACAATTCGCCCGAGAAGACGTTTTCCTTTCAGCCGCAAACGATAAACACCAGCAATCCGCTGGCCACCACGCCCCTGGTGACGTCGACCCTTGCCGCCGGCGGCACTTTCAAATCGGCCACCCCGCAGGAACTCGTCACCAAATCGGCCGGCGCCAAGTCCAAGGCCGAATGCGCCACCTTGTTCCCGCAATTTACCGTCGCGGAACAGAACGCGTTTCCGACCGCGAGCAACAACCGCACGAACGCGATCAATCAGCGCCAGCTCGAGTTGCTCACTTGCCTGAATCAATGGAACGATTACACGCCGAACTTGATCCGCCCGTTCGTCAACCGCGCGGAAGATTCGCGCCTGAGCGGCGACCTGCGGTTTGACTTCAAAGTCAACAACAACCTGTCGGTCTATTTGAAGTACAACGGCAGCCGCAATACCGTCACCAGCTACACCGAGTCGAGCGGCTATGGCGACCCGTCGTTCAACGGCACCGGCACCTTCACCGACGTTGCCGCCACCGGCGCGCGCACGCCGATCAGTGGCAATTACGCCTTCTACGACACCCCGTCATTCCGCAGCGGCGGCCCGATTGCGAATGGAACGGTGACCAACATCATTCCTGGTACCGTCAAGGTCGATGCCGCCCACCATGTGATCGCCTACCACATCAGCGATGGCGGCGCCAGCTCGAACTCGACCCTGATCGAGTCCGGCACCGACACCCAATACACCCAGGGCGGCGGCACCTACAAGAACGGCGGCTTCAAGGCCGAACTGATGATCGGCTCCTCGCATTCCGAGTTCTACCGCATGGAGCGGCGCCTCGGGATCGGCTTTACCACCGGCGAAGTGGCCTATGACCTGCTGCCGAACGGCCTGTGGAACACGACCACGCTGGCACCGGGAAAATCCGATTTGACCGCGGTCGACAATTATTGGAATCCGGCCGCGCCAGTCGCCGCAGCCGCAGTGGTTGCGTCGGCGACGACCAAGGCCAGCCCGGCCTATACCGCATCGCAGACTGCCAGCTACACGCCCAGAGTCGGGCTGACGATGCAGAATCCGCGCATTATCGATACCGGCGAAAAAACCATGAAGCTCGACACGAGCTATTCGCTGAACGATAAGATCCCGTTCTTCACCTTGCTCAAAGCCGGTTTGAACTTCCGCAACACCGACGTGGCGGCCTACTACACGGGTGGCTTCACGATTCGTGACCCGGTCGGCACCTACGGCTCGGCCAGCTATGTACCAGGCCTGTACATGCCGACCAATAACTTCCGCTCGACCTTCCAGGCCTGCGTCGACACCCCCGGTTCGCTGGGCGCCGGCGGCCAGCCGTGCGCCTATGGCTACACGCCATCGGCCGATCCGGCCCACGCGCTCGAAGGCAACTACGTCTTGACCAAGGCGCAGTACCTGAACGCGATCGCCACCTCCTTGACCTACCCGAATTCGCGCTATTTCAACAGCGATCCGAACCGTCCGGCCAACTTGCAGGACGGCTGGTATACCCTCGACATCAACAAGTTCTACAACGCCATCGGCGTGCAGAACTACAACCTGGACTGCATCAAGTTTTGCATGGGCAGCGATGGGGTGATGCGCGAACAGGCCAAAACGGCGATGAGCGAAAAGGTCAAGGCCGCCTACGTCTCCGCCGACTTTGAACTCGACCACATTCCGTTCACGACGCGTTCCCTGCCGTTCGGCATGGAAATCGATGGCAATATCGGCTATCGCATGATCAATACCGCAGTGGCGGCGCAAGGCACCATGACCTTCGTGACGATTGCCAAGACTGCGGCGTACAACCCGCTCGATCGGGAAAACGCGGCCGGTATCACCACCCGCACCTTCCGCCAATCCAGCAGCATCCAGGCGACCAACAACGATTTCATGCCGGTCTACAACGTCGCACTGTGGGCGATTCCGAGCAAGCTCGTGCTGCGCTATAACCGCGCAAAAACCATCGCTCGCCCTGGCGTGGGCCGCTTGCTGCCAGCCGGCACCTGCACCTACGACGAGCGCAACGTCGGCCTGCTGGACACCGATGGCAGTGAAACCGATATGAGCTGCGGCAATAGTATCCTTGGCAATCCGAATCTGAAGCCGCAAACGAATACCAACCAGAACTGGTCGCTGGAATGGTATGCGAACAAGGACACGATGCTGTCGGTCAGCTACTTCAAGCAGGAAGGCAAAGTCGGCGCGCCAACCGCCGTCGAGAACGTGTCGGGCACCAAGTTGTTCGAGGGCGCCGATGTGAACGACCCAGGTACCGGCGCCTCGCTGGCCGACACCGAGTTCACCTTCCGGCGATATACCAACCAGACCCCGTCGACCCGCCGCGGCCTGGAATTCTCGTCGAAGACGGCATTTACCTTCCTGCCATCGGTGCTGAAATATACGGGCCTCGACGCCAACTACACGCGTGTGCGTTCGGCGCTGGCCAGCGGTCAGATCCTCGATCTGGTCACCGGCAGCGAAATGCCGCTGCGCGGCGAGCCGAAGTATTCGTACAACGCCTCGCTGTGGTATGACGATGGTGCCTTCTCGGCGCGCCTGGCCTTGCAAGTGGTGGCCCCGGTGTTCAACTGCATCTCCGGTTGCGAGAATACCGCCGTCAACAACTATCCGGTCATTGGCCTGAACACGGTGCGGGCCCCGGTCTACGCCCCGGCCTTGCCGAACTTTAGCATCGGTACGCGCTATATCGACGCGAAGGCAGCGTACAAGTTCAAGAACGGCATCGAAGTCTTCATCGAAGGGCGTAACCTCAACAGCTCGCACACCGGTAGCAACACCGGTGGTTATGGCAACTATGCTGACGGCACCGCACAGCGTCTGAACGACAAGTACGCCGGCCGCAAACTGATGATCGGTTTGAACATCAAGAGCCTGTAAGGAATAGGCGCGCTTGTCAGTTTGCAAGCGCGTTGCGTGAGATTCGCCCGCAAGGGCGATCAGTGGAGGGGCCGCGATGCGGCCCCTTTTTTTGTCTGCGCATCGCGCGTTGGCCAGCACTGGCGTGCAGGCGTTGCGCGTGTCTGGCGACACCGTGCCGCTTGCGACGCACCCTGTTGTTTGGAGGCCGATATAGATGCCGGTCTCGGCAGGCAGGAGGAGGAGGCTCCACCGCTGCAGCCGGCGTTGGGCCATCGACGCTGGGCGGATCGGCACGCCCGATGACTTGCTGCGCACCGTCGTACTCGTCCGTAACGAGGAAGTGCCGTGCCAAAAAAAAGCCCGGACGCGCGAGCGGCCGGGCCAATAATTTCAGCGTTTGGGCCCTGGCCGCGAAGCCAGGGGTACAGGAGGGGCGTGCGCCCCGCTTACAGCGACAAGGTGCGCAGCGTCACGCCGAACACGATGCGGCGGCCGGCGTAGAAATCGCTGATCGGCGCCACGTTGCCGTTGCCCAGGCGGGAATACTCGCCGTGACTTCTGCCGCCACGGCCCAGGCCCAGGTTGCGGCCTTCCAGAAACAGTTCGACACCATTCTTGAACTTGTAGGCCATCTTGCCGTCGACATAGCGCTCCGGATTGGTGAAGATCGGATAGCCCGGGTTGAACGGCTGGCCGTTGTACGGCACCCCGTTGGCGGCGTAGTTGCGGATGTTGCCGTCAGTCGAGCATGGCGTGTAGCAGACGTATTTCTGCGCCACGAACTGCAATGCCAGCCGCGCTGAGAAGGCGCCGTCGTCATACCAGAGCGAGGTGTTGTACGAATACTTCGGCTCGCCGGCCAGCGGCAGCTCGTTACCCGACTCGAGCTCGTAAATCGGCACCGGATTGCCATCCGAGCGCACCTTGGTGTAGTTGACGTCGACACCGGTGTACTTGAGGAGCCAGGGCAGGGAGGTGAAGGCGGTTTTGATGCTCGCCTCGAAGCCCCGGCGGGTCGACGGATCGGCATTGGTCCAGCGGTTGTAGGTGAACTCCACATCGTCGAGCGAGGCGCCGGTGCGAGGATCGACCAGTCCGCTGCCGGCGAACACCTTCTCGTTGTAGACCGTCTCGGACTTGTTCGGCGCGCCGACCCGGCCTTCCTGCTTGAAGATCGACGCGGTAAACATGGTGTCCTTGTTGACAAACCATTCCAGGCTCAGGTTCTGGTTGAGGTTCGATTGCGCCTTCAGGCCGGGGTTGCCGAAGGTCGAGCCGGTGCACTTCTGATCCGATTCCGAACCGTCCGAATCGGCCGGGTTGAATTCGTTGCGCGCGTCGTACACGCAGGTACCGGTCGGCAGCATCCTTCCCAGATCGGGCCGGCGTGTCGTCTTGGCGCGGTTGTAGCGCAGCACCAGCTTGTTGGGCACCGCCCACAGCGCCACGTTATATATCGGCATGAAGTCGCTGTTGTCGGCGCTGACGGCGGTGTTCTTGCGCACCGTGGTGGTGGTCGCGTTCTGGGTTGGCTGCGCCGGATTGTAGATCGTGCCCGGATTTTGCGTCACGCTCGAGAAGGTCAGCGAACCGACCCCGGTGCCGGTGGTCTTGACCAGGCGGTAGCCGATATTGCCCTGCAACTCCATGCCGAACGGCAGCGAACGCTTGCTGAAGGGCAGGTGGTCGATCTCGAAGTCGGCGCTGACATACGCGGCGGTGACTTTTTCGGAAATGCGCGAGATCGGTTGATCGTACACATTGCCGTCGCTCGCCACGCACGACTTGATGCAGTCCAGGTTGTAGTTGGGCACCCCGGTCATCGCGAACAGCTTGTCGATGTCGAAGGTTTTCCAGCCATTCGTCAAGGTCGCGGGCCGGCCCTTGGCGCCCGCGTAGAACTGGGCGTTCGGTTCGACCACCAGGGTCTTGGCGATCATGTCGACGAACTGCGCTTTCGTCACGGTGACGGTGCCGGTCGGGTCGCCGATGAACTGGCTCGGCACATAACCGTACTGGCAGGCCCGCCCGCCAGGCGCCAGCGAGCCCGGGGTGTCTTCACACACCTGCAGCTTGGTGCGCGGCCGGTTGTTCGGCAGAACGATTGGCGCCTCGTAGCCGGGCTGGCCGTAAGTGCCGACCTGATCCTTGATATTCAGGCCGCCGATACCCCAGGCGTTGAACGAGGTGGTGGCGGTGCGCATGCCGGCCTTGACCGTCGTCACGTAGGGAATCTTCTCGTTGAGCGAGTAGGTCAGGTCGAACTTGGCCGACTTTTCCTGCGATTCGCGAATGCCCTGGTTCTGCATCGTCAATTCGGTCGTGCCGGACAGCTTCGGCATTTGCGCCGCCGTATAGGCTGGCGACGGCGTGATCACGGTCGGGCCGGCCACGACCGCGTTCAGGCCAGCCGTCTGCGTCACCGCCACCGGGGCGAACTTGGTCGGGTCGTTGACGTCGAACGTGACACCCGGGTAGGACGGATTGAACAGCAGATTCTGGTCGGCCTCGAAGTTGACCAGGCCCACCTTGAAGAAGGCGCCGAAACGCTTGTCGATGCGCGAGAATTCCGAAATCGCGTTACCGACCAGGAATTCGATCTTCAGCCCGCCGTTGCGGTAGGTGCCGCCGGCCTGCATGTATTCGGAGGTGGTGCGGATGCGCGACAGTGCTTGCTCGATGCCGTAGCCGCCGTCGACGATCGCGTAGTTGGTCACGTGATGGCTGGAGTCGACCTTGATCGAGCTGGGCACCACGTTCGAGGTGAAGCCGGTGACGGCCGGTCCGGCGCCGTAGTTCATGCTGTAGCCGTAAGGGTAGGCGAACAGCTGGTCGGGGTTGCTGGCGCTGGCCGGCGCGGCGGTGCGCACGCCGTTGACGTCGAGGAACGAGCCGCCCCGGTTGATCGAAATTTCGCCCGAATTGAGAATCCCGAAGTAATCGTCGACCTCGCGCTTGTTGCGGTTGAATTTGGCGTACACCGACAGATTGTTGTTGACCTTGAAGTCCAGTCGCAGATCGCCGCCCAGGCGCTTGTCGACCTGGCGCTTGACGATATTGCGGTTCAGGGAAGGGGTGTAGTCATTCCACTGGTTCAGGCAGGTCTGCTGTTCCTGGCCGCGCGCGTTTTGCGCGTTGGTCCTGTTCGAGGTCGACATCGGCGCCAGGTCGGTCGTGGTCAGATTCGGGAAAATCTGCATACACTCGGCTTTGCTTTTTGCCGCGGCCGACTTGGTCACCAGCGACAAAGGCGATTCACCGGTGTAGATGCCGGCGCCGGAGCCGAAGGTCACCTTGGTCGTCGCCGTTGGCAATACCGTGGCCGGATTGTAGGTGTAGGTCTTCTCGGGCGAATTGTCGAAGTCCATATTGCGGTAGTAGCCGATGCTGCCGCCGCCGCCGCCATTGTTGAAGGAGTGGCTTTCGTTGCTCGCCGCCGATTTCGTCGCGTTGAGCAAAATGCCGAGCCGGTTGTCGAGGAATTTGTTCGACAACACCAGGTTCAAGTCCGGCGAGATTTGCTTGTTCAGCGAGCCTTGCGAGGCGCTCACGCGCACCGAGGCGTACGGCTTCTTGAAGTCGAGGCCGGTGCGCGTCTTGATGATCACGCCGCCGCCGAGCGAGCCTTCGGTCATGTCGGCGGTCGAGCCTTTGACCACGTCGACGCTCTTGATGAGGTCCGACGACAGTTCGCGCAACTCGACCCCGCGGCCGCTGCCGCCGCCGTTCAGGTCGGTGCCGCCGGCCACCTGCACGCCCTGGCCGTCCAGTTCGATGCGCAGATCTTCGGAGGCGCCGCCGCGAATCTGGATCGCGCCGCCTTCGCCATAGTCGCCGCGCGCGATCGACACGCCGGCAATGCGCGAAATCGCTTCGCCGATATTTCGGTCGGGGAAAGCGCCGACGTCTTCCGCGATGATCGAATCCTGGGCGGTGGCGGCGTTCTTTTTGCGCGCGATGGCGTTTTGCTGGGATTGGCGGGCGCCCACCACCAGCACTGTCATGACTTCATCCTTGGCCGCCGCGGCTTCTTCGCGCCTTGGCGCCGCTGCGGCTGCAGGTTTGGTTTCCTGCGCCAGGGCGGCGTGGCTGCTGATCAAGGAAGCTAGCGCTACCGAGACCGCGTAACTCATGCGATTGATCTTGATGTGTTGTGTCGAATGTCTACTCACTGACTCTCTCCTAAATGGCCGATTGACCCGTTTTTATAAGTTTTGCGCTGGCTGATACCAGTCTCCACCGCCGTGCGGCGGAGGTGCTGGTCGATTCTAATTGTGCAGACACGATTACGTACAATACCGAAATCGGTATCTGTCGGGCCGGCGGGGGTATTACGGGAAAATGAAGAAATTGGAGGGGGTGGCGGTTTCGTTACAACTAGTTACTAATGTAAATCGGCGAACACGTCGCCAAATATATGCTAACAGCGCTCAAAAGATTCTATCGTGTCCTCTTTCTATTGGGAGGAAAATGACTAAAAAACAGCCTGTTCAATAATTTTTCAAGCACAGACGCAACCTGTCCACGTATTCCGTTTTTAAAGCGAAGCATATCAAGATCGATAGGTTGGGCGCATTATCGACATTCCATTGCCCGCTTTGCCTAAAAAATAGGCGAAGAGTTTTTCGGCGGCTTACCGCTCAATGCGGTGATTGTTTTATTGCCTGTGACATATGTGCAACGCCAGGGGCGGGGGCGTCGCCCGGATGAACTCCCTTGACGGTCCGCTCGCCCCAAAACGCGCAAGTGATAGCGCGATCCAACACCGGCGGCTTTCACGGCGCAATATCGCGGCGACCGCGCCCGGCCTTTTTTCTGGCCGCTTGCGGGCAGCGGCCTGCCCCGTGTATTGTCTTGCCACTGCCGCGTCGCAAGACGCCGATCAATCGACGGGCGGCAAGCGACCAGCCATGTACAAGACTTCAAATGGAGTACCGATGTTCAAAACATTCTTCCACTGCGGCACGGCTGTGTTAATCCTCGGACTGCTTGCCCCGGTCGCGCATGCGAAGCCGCTTGCAGTGCCGCCGGCCGTCGCGCCCGCCGCCGCGCCGCGCCAGGCGGCCAAGCCCCTGTTTGTCGACCCGGTCTACGACGGCGCCGCCGACTCGGTGGTGCTGAAGAACCCGGCCAACGGCCGCTGGACCATGTTCTATACGAATCGCCGCGCCAACATGCCAGGACTTCCCGGCGTGGCCTGGGTGCACGGCACCCGCATCGGCATCGCCGAGTCCAGCGACCAGGGCGCCACCTGGCAATACGCCGGCACCGCCGACATCGAACTGCCGCCCGAACTGGGCGGCGCCGACGCCACCCACTGGGCACCCGAGATCGTCCGCGCCGACGACGGCGTCTACCACATGTACCTGACCGTGGTGCCGGGCGTATTCGCCGACTGGCGGCATCCACGCCACATCGTCCACCTGACCAGCCGCGACCTGCGCGCCTGGCGCCACGCAGAAGTACTCAAGCTGGCCAGCGACCGCGTCATCGACGCCTGCGTCGCCCGCATGCCCGACGGCAGCTGGCGCATGTGGTACAACAACGAGCGCGACCACAAATCGATCTACTACGCCGACAGTGCGGACCTGCGCACCTGGACCGACCGTGGTCGCGCCGTGGGCGACCAGAGCGGGGAGGGGCCCAAAGTGTTCCGCTGGCACGACAGCTGGTGGATGATCACCGATGTCTGGCGCGGCCTGGCGGTGTACCGCTCGGCCGATGCCCTCAACTGGAAACGCCAGCCCGACAACCTGCTGCAGATCCCCGGCAAGGGCGCCGACGACCAGGTCATCGGCGGCCATGCCGACGTGGTGGTGGCCGGCCAGCGCGCCTACTTGTTTTACTTCACCCATCCCGGCCGCCAGGGGCCCGACGCCAGGAATGACGGCGTGGCCCAGCGCCGCAGCGTGATCCAGATGACCGAGCTGAAACAGCAGGGCGAATGGCTCTCCGCCGAGCGCGACGTGGCGGTTCGGCCGAGCATGGATGACTGAAACAAGGGTCTCGTCGGTACAAGTGGTTTGACTGTACGTACGCAGCAGATGTCTGGTAATTGCGACGCAAATGCGCTCATTTTGCTGATTCTTTCTGCGCCGCGCCAGTTCTGCGGCGCCGACCTGCATAGAATGGCAAACCCCTGTGTTCAGCGGGGTGGACGCTGACGTTGACGAGGACCTTCCATGATTCGCTTTTCCCTGCATTGCCTGATTCGCGGCGCCGTGCTGGCGCTCGGCGTCGCCGCCGCGCTGCCGCTCATTGCCGCCGAGCCGCCCGCCACCTGGGTCGACAAGGACACCGGCCATCGCATCTGGCGCCTGACGCCGGAGCCCGATTCGGCCGCGCTCTACTTCAATATCAACGCCTACACGCCCGACGGCAAGTCGATGGTCTACAGCGCGCCCGACGGCATCCACGCGCTCGACCTGGCCACCCGCAAAACCCGCCTGCTGGTCGCCTCGAGCGCCGGCCGTGGCGGCGCCCGCATCATCGCCGTTGGCCGCAAGACCAACACCGTCTTCTACATCAAGCGTGACGCCGGCGGGCAGGGCGCCGTGTGGGCCGCCAGCTTCGACGACGGCAGCTCGCGCAAGCTGATCGACCTGCCGGCCGGTTACAGCGTCGAGACCATCAACGCCGACGAAACCCTCGCCGCCGGCACCGTTGAGGAGCGCCCCGACGCCGCGCGCGCCCAGGCCATCCGAGCGCCGGTCGGCGTCAACCAGGCCGCCAACAAGGGCGCCATGATGGAGCGCCGCCTGGCCGCCCGCATTCCGCTGCTGCTGTTCGCGATCAACCTGAAAACCGCCAAGGTGACCGAGATGCTGCACTCGACCGACTGGGTCAACCACCTGCTGTTTTCGCCGACCGACCCTGGCTTGCTGATGTACTGCCACGAGGGGCCGTGGCACAAGGTCGACCGGGTCTGGACCATCCGCACCGATGGCAGCGCCAACACCATGGTCCACAAGCGCACCATGACCATGGAAATCGCCGGCCACGAATTCTGGGGCGCCGACGGCAAGACCGTCTGGTACGACTGGCAGTATCCGAAGGGCGCGAGCTTTTACGTGGCCGGCCTGAACCTGGAGACGGGAAAACGCACCGCCTACCAGCTCGAACGCAATGACTGGTCGATCCACTTCAACGTCAACGCCGACCAGACCCTGTTCACCGGCGACGGCGGCGACGCCGGCCAGGTGGCGCACGCGCCCGACGGCGGCTGGGTCGTGCTGCTGCGTCCGCGCCTGCCGCAGGGCGACATGATGAACACGCCCGACATGTGGCAATCGGGCGTGTTCAAGTCCGAACGCCTGGTCAACATGGGCAATCACGATTACCGGCTCGAACCGAACGTGCGCTTCTCGCCCGATAACAAGCTGGTGATCTTCCGCACCAATATGTTCGGCGCCACCTACGTGCTTGGCGTCGAAGTGGCGCCCGCCGCCGCCGGCGCCAGGGACCTCATGTCCACGCCCGAACTGGCGCGCAAGTTCAAGCCGGTCGCGCCGCTGCCGACCAATGTCAACCCGCCGGCCGGCGCACCGGCGCCGGCCATTCCGAAAGCCGACTAACCATGCGACTTCACCGCTCCCTTGCCGTCCTCCTGTTGGC
>JBDSTZ010000642.1:0-6963 GCA_039927975.1 Massilia sp.
CGCTTCGGCGTCGCCCGCGGTCGGCTACTACGACAAGCACTACGCGCAGCAGAAGGAGTTGCTGGAGACGGCATTCTCGAAGCTCAAGGGCTTCATCCTGACGAAGTAGTCAAGGGCGCTGCGCGAGTCGCGCAGCTCCTGACCAAGTAAGTAAAAACAGGCGCCCCGCTGCCGCTGCTCTCTGACAGCGCGGCGAGGGCGCCACATTCAATACAAGATACGGAGTTTTACATGGCACAAATCGAAGTCAAGGTTCCCCAGCTGTCCGAGTCCGTCGCCGAAGCGACCCTGCTTGCCTGGCACAAGAAAGTCGGCGACGCTGTCGCGCGCGACGAAAACATGATCGACATCGAGACCGACAAGGTGGTCCTTGAACTGCCGGCCCCTGGCGCTGGCGTGGTCGTACAAGTCTTGAAGGCCGACGGCGCGACCGTCGTCGCCGGCGAAGTCATCGCCATCATCGATACCGAAGCATCGGCATCGGCCGGCGCTCCAGCAGCAGCAGCAGTCGCACCAGCTGCTGCTCCAGCAGCGGCGCCTGCGGCGGCTTCTTCCTCCTCGAAAGCCGACGTCGCCATGCCGGCCGCCGCCAAGCTCCTGGCCGACAATAACCTGAACGTGTCGCAAGTGGCAGGTTCCGGCAAGGATGGCCGCGTCACCAAGGGCGACGTCCTCGGCGCCGTCGCCGGTGGTGTCAAGCCTGCCGCTCCGGCTCCGCTGGCCGCGCCCGCCGCACCGGCCAAACCGGCCCTGCAGCAGATCGCCGCGCCGTCCGTCAACCTGGGCGACCGTCCGGAAGAACGCGTGCCGATGAGCCGCCTGCGCGCCCGCATCGCCGAGCGCCTGGTGCAGTCGCAGTCGACCAACGCCATCCTGACCACCTTCAACGAAGTGAACATGCAGCCGGTGATCGACCTGCGCAACAAGTTCAAGGACAAGTTCGAGAAAGAGCACGGCGTCAAGCTGGGCTTCATGTCCTTCTTCGTCAAGGCCGCCGTCGCCGCGCTCAAGAAGTACCCGATCATCAACGCTTCGGTCGACGGCAACGACATCGTCTACCACGGCTACTTCGACATCGGCATCGCGGTCGGTTCGCCACGCGGCCTGGTGGTGCCTATCCTGCGCAACGCCGACCAGATGTCGATCGCCGAGATCGAAAAGAAAATCGGCGAATTCGGCCAGAAGGCCAAGGAAGGCAAGCTGACCCTGGAAGACCTGACCGGCGGCACCTTCTCGATCTCCAACGGCGGCACCTTCGGCTCGATGCTGTCGACCCCGATCATCAACCCGCCGCAGTCGGCCATCCTGGGCGTGCACGCGACCAAGGACCGCGCCGTCGTCGAGAACGGCCAGATCGTGGTGCGTCCGATGAACTACCTGGCGATGTCTTACGACCACCGCATCATCGACGGCCGCGAAGCCGTTCTGGGCCTGGTCGCGATGAAGGACACGCTGGAAGATCCAGCGCGTCTGCTGCTCGACCTGTAATGCGCTGACACGCGTGCCGGCGCCGGCCTGCGGCGCGTGCCGAGCGACTTTTTTTGAGAGGGTGTTCCAATGAATGTCTCCGATGAAATCAAGCGTTTGCACGAACTGCACCAGGCCGGCGCACTGACCGACGCCGAATTCGAACAAGCCAAGGCCCGCGCCCTGGCCGGCGCGGTCAAGTTGGACAAGGACAGGCCATCATCGGCCGGCGACGACTTCGTCAGCGAAATCAGCCGCCTGCGCCGTTCGCGCGGCGACCGCTGGTTGGGCGGCGTCTGCGGCGGCCTTGGCAAGGTGTCCGGCATCGATACCTGGATCTGGCGCCTGGTCTTCACGCTGTTTACGATCTGGTTCGGGATCGGCCTTTTGATCTATCTTCTGATGTGGATTTTTGTCCCGGAAGAATAAACTAGGAATAACAAGAATGAGCAAAACTACACAGTTCGACGTCGTCGTGATCGGCGCCGGCCCCGGCGGCTACATCGCCGCCATCCGCGCCGCCCAGCTGGGCTTTTCGGTGGCCTGCATCGACGAATGGGCCAACGCCAAGGGCGGTCCCGCACCTGGCGGCACCTGCACCAACGTCGGTTGCATCCCGTCGAAAGCGCTGCTGCAATCGTCCGAACACTTCGAACACGCCGGCCACAGCTTCGCCGAGCACGGCATCGACGTCGCCGGCCTCAAGCTGAACCTGGGCCAGATGTTGAAGCGCAAGGACACCGTCGTCAAACAGAACAACGACGGCATCCTGTACCTGTTCAAGAAAAACAAGGTCAGCTTCTTCCACGGCCGCGGCGCCTTTGCCGGCGCCGCTGAAGGCGGCTACAGCATCAGCGTCACCGGCGCCAATGCCGAGACCCTGACGGCCAAGCACGTCATCGTCGCCACCGGCTCGAACGCGCGTTCGCTGCCAGGCGCGCCGTTCGACGAAAAACTGATCCTGTCGAACACCGGCGCACTGGCGATCGACGCCGTGCCGGCCAAGCTGGGCGTGATCGGCGCCGGCGTGATCGGCCTTGAAATGGGCAGCGTGTGGCGCCGCCTTGGCGCCGAGGTGACGGTGCTCGAAGGCTTGCCAGTGTTCCTCGGCGCGGTCGACGAGCAGATCGCCAAGGAAGCGCACAAGATGTTCGTCAAGCAGGGCCTGTCGATCAACCTCGGTTGCAAGATCGGCGAGATCGTCAACGACGGCAAGAAGGTCACGGTCAACTATCTTGACGCCGCCGGCGCCTCGCAGCAGGGCGTGTTCGACAAGCTGATCATCTCGATCGGCCGCGTGCCGAACACCACCGGCCTGGGCGCCGATGCGGTCGGCCTCAAGCTCGACGAGCGCGGCTTTGTCGCCGTCAATGACGACTGCCAGACCAACCTGCCGAACGTGTGGGCGGTGGGCGACGTGGTGCGCGGCCCGATGCTGGCGCACAAAGCGGAAGAAGAGGGCGTCGCGGTGGCCGAGCGTATCGCCGGCCAGCATGGCCACGTCAACTTCAACACCGTGCCGTGGGTGATCTACACCTCGCCGGAAATCGCCTGGGTCGGTCAGACCGAGCAGCAGTTGAAAGCTGCCGGCGTGGCCTACAAGGCCGGCACCTTCCCGTTCCTGGCGAACGGCCGCGCACGCGCGCTGGGCGACACCTCGGGCATGGTCAAGTTCCTCGCCGATGCGACGACCGATGAAATCCTCGGCGTGCACATCGTCGGACCGATGGCCTCCGAGCTGATTTCCGAAGCCGTCGTGGCGATGGAATTCCGCGCTTCGTCGGAAGACATCGCGCGCATCTGCCACGCCCACCCGTCGCTGTCGGAAGCGACCAAGGAAGCCGCGCTCGCGATCGACAAGCGTTCGCTCAACTTCTGATCGGCAGTACCCCGATGAGGATGCGTGGACCGGCCCTGTGGCGGGTCCGCGCATTTTTGTCTTTTACGTCTGGTTTGTCTTCCCCATGAATGTACAAGAGTTCTATCAGCACGCGCTCGACGAGCGTGGGTTCAGCGCCGACGACGCCCAGCGCCGCGCGGTCGAGCGTCTGCAGCGCGCCTACGAGGAGTGGGTCTACTTCAAGGGCCAGCGCTCGTCGAGCTTCAAGCGCCTGATCAACCGCCCCCAAGTGCCGCGCGGCGTCTACTTGTGGGGCGGGGTCGGGCGCGGCAAGTCGTTTTTGATGGACAGTTTTTATTCGGTGGTGCCGCTGGTGCGCAAGACGCGCCTGCACTTCCATGAATTCATGCGCGCGGTGCACCGCGAACTCGATGAACTCAAGGGCGTGGCCGATCCGCTCGACGAGGTCGCGCGCCGCATCGCCAAGAAGTACCGCCTGATCTGCTTCGACGAATTCCACGTCTCCGACATCGCCGACGCCATGATCCTGTACAACCTGCTGTCGGCCCTGTTCGACAACGGCGTGTCCTTCATCATGACCTCGAACTACGATCCGGACCTGCTCTACCCGGAAGGCCTGCACCGCGACCGCATGCTGCCGACCATCGCCCTGCTCAAGGAAAAGCTCGACGTCATGAACGTCGACGCCGGCGTCGACTACCGCAAGCGCGCGCTCGAACAGGTCGACAGCTACTACACGCCGCTGTCGGCCAGCGCCGACGCCGCCCTGCGCGCGGCCTACGCGAAGATCGCCGAGACCGCCGACGAAGACCCGCGCATCCGCATCGAGGCGCGTGAAATCCGCGCCCTGCGGCGCGCCGGCGGCATCATCTGGTTCGACTTCGCCACCCTGTGCGGCGGACCGCGCTCGCAAAACGACTACCTCGAAATCGCCAGCCGCTTCCACACCGTGGTGCTGTCGGGCGTGCCGGTGATGTCGGCCGGCCAGTCGTCCGAGGCGCGCCGCTTCACCTGGCTGATCGACGTGTTCTACGACCACAAGGTCAAGCTCTTGATGTCGGCCGAGGCGCCGCCCGAACAGCTCTACATGCAAGGCATGCTGGCCAACGAGTTCCATCGCACCGTCTCGCGTATCATAGAGATGCAGTCGCGCGAATACATGGAAAGCGAACGGCGCGGCGTGGCCGACGCGATTGCCTGAACCGATCAAGGATAACCACGATGGCTGACCGCTTCCCCTTTTCCAGGCCGCTGGCCGCGCTGACCCTGGCGCTCGGCCTGGCCGCCTGCGCCGGCCCGCCGCGCAGCGCGCCGACCCCGCCACCGCCGCCGACCACCAGCGACGCCGAGGCCCAGCGGCACCTCGACGACGCCGCCAGGGAACGCGCCGCCGTCGAGGCGACCTACGCGCGCGCCGAGCAGTTTTGCTACGCCCGCTTCTTTGTCACCAAGTGCCTCGATGCGGCCAAGGAACAGCGCCGCGTCGCGCTGGTGCGGCTGCGCGATATCGAGGTCGAGGCCGAACTCTTCCAGCGCCGCGCCAAGCTGGCCGAGCGCGAACGCGCCAACGCCGAGGCCGAGAAGGCCGCCGCCATCGAGGATGCGCGGCGCGCCGCCGAACCGCACCAGCCCTCGCCCGAGGCGGCCAACGCGGCGGCGCGGAAGAAGCCGGCCGGCACCGACCGCGCCGCTGCCGGTGCGGCCAGGCTCAAGCAGGCCGAGGCGCGCCAGCAGGCCGATGCACCACGCCGCGCGGCCAACGTCGCCGCCACCGAAAAGCGCCGTGCCGAGTCGCTTGAACGCCAGCGCGAGATCGAAGAAAAGAAAAAGGAAAAGCAGGAAAAGTTGCTGGAGAAGCAGCAGCAAGAGCAGCAAGAAAAACTGCGGAAAGAGAAACTGCTGAAAGAGAAACAGCAGAAAGACGGGCAGGGCGCCGCGTCGACGGCGGCGAAGTAGCCGGCGCGGCCCGCCGCGCCGGCCCGCTGTCAGACCGCCCGACCCATTTTCTGCACCGTGTAGTTCGGCACTTCCTTGGGTGGCTTGACCAGGCGGATGATCGCCATCGAGCAATTATCGCCCTTGCCCTGGGCCCGTTCGGCGGCCTTGGCGATCAGGCGCTGGGCCGCTTCGCGCGGGGTGTTCTTGTTGGTCACCGCGCCCAGTTCGCTGTCGGTGAAGAAATGCCACAGTCCGTCCGAGCACAGCAGGAAGGTGTCGCCGCCGCGCAGTTCGGCGACGCTGCCGACCTCGACGAACGGTTCCTTGCGGCTGTTGCCCAGCACATTGACCAGCAACTTGGAATGGCGGTGGTTCTTGGCCGCCTCGGGCGGCACCACCTCGGTGGCGACCAGATGCTCGACGTAGGCGGCGTCGCCGGTGCGGCTGATGCACTCGCCCTTGTGGAAACGGTACAGCCGCGATTCGCCGACGTGGGCCCACACCGCCTGACCCTGCGGGGTGAGGATCAGGCCGACGAAGCTGCTGTGCGGCTCGCTGCCGGTGGCCACGCCGTTCATCTTGATGACCAGGTGGGTTTCATGGACGATGTCGCGCAGCAGTTGTTCGAGCCGCTCGATGGTGGGATTGTCGCCCGGTTTGAATTCGTCGAACAATTGCTTGGACGTGTGCAGCACCTGCTCGGAGCCGGCCGCATTGCCGGCGATGCCCTCGGCCAACACGGCCAGCACGTAGCCGGGTGCCCGCGCGCCGTTGTAGAGGGCGGTGCGGTCGGTTTGCTGGGGACGGTTACCGATGTGTTGCGCGGTGCCCGCTTCGAGCTTGTATGAATTCATAAACTTTTGGGGCTTTCAGTTCCGCCAACGTCAATCCATGTTGGCGGCAAGGTCGTCGTAGATTAAACTATGCACTGAGAAGCCTCGATGTTGCAAGCCGTAAATATTTTGGGGGCGACGATTTTTGTTTCAGATTGTAATGCGCTTCCGCGCCGCACACCTTTGTAGTTTATAAAATAAAACGTTTGGAACACCAAAACATGACTGACGTGCAAGACATTCAGCGCCGCCTTATCGAGCTGGACGTGGAACATCGCGACCTCGACGCTGTCATAGATATGCTGGTGCTCGATGGCCATCACGACCAGCTGCAGCTGCGCCGCCTTAAAAAGCGCAAGCTCCAGCTGAAAGACCACATCACCTTGCTGAAAATGCAATTGGTGCCCGACGTATCGGCCTGAGCCCGCCACGCCGCCCGCCTTACTGACAAGATCACACTTTGACCGATTCTACCCTGGCGCCCGTGCCGCAGTTTGGCGCCGCGCAGCCTGTCGTGCCGGCAGGCAAGTACGACGCCGAGATCGACCGCCTGTTCAGCAGCGGCGGCCCGCTCGCGCCCGCCGTCGGCAGCTTTAGCCCGCGCCGCTCGCAAACCGAGATGGCCAAGTCGATCGCCCAGGCCATCGCCGACCAGAAGACCCTCATCGCCGAAGCCGGCACCGGCACCGGCAAGACCTTCGCCTACCTGGTGCCGGCCCTGCTGTGGGGCGGCAAGACGATCGTCTCGACCGGCACCAAGAACTTGCAGGATCAGTTGTTTCTGCGCGACATACCGACCGTGCGGGCCGCCTTGCGCGCCCCGGTTTCGGTGGCGCTGCTCAAGGGCCGCTCCAACTACGTCTG
>JBDSTZ010000643.1:0-2709 GCA_039927975.1 Massilia sp.
AAGCGGCGCCGCTGCTCGAACTGGACACGCCGGCGCCCGATTATGGCGTCCCGCTCATCAAGCGCGAGAAACAGGGCCCCGCGCCTTCGATCGAAGTGCTTGTGCCGCAGCCGGACATCGACCAGGGGCCGGACCCGCGCCAGCTCGCCGATGCCGCCTTCCAGCGGTTCCGCGCGCTGCTCGACCTGCCCGCGCTTGAACCCGAGTCGGGCGCCGCGAAGTGCCAGGCCGCCATCGAGGCCAGCCTGGCGGACCCGGATCTGCTCAATATCACCGCCCGCAGCCTGTTCGAGCGGCGCGTCGCCGAACTGCTGGCGGCGGGCTGGAAGCCGGGACACGAGATCCTGTTCATCGGCGCCGGCAAGGCATTCGGCTGGGTCGAGGACCGGCGTCGCCTGCTCAACCTGGGATACGCGGGCGCCCTCGTCAACCAGGCGATCGACGAGCGCCTGCTGTTCGACAGTCTGCCCGACACGGTGCGCGAGACCCAGCGCAAGGTGATTGCGCGACTGCGCCGTGGCGACGCCCGGCTGGTGCAGATCAAGCGCGACATGGCCACGATCGAGCGCATGGCGGCGCGCTTTCCCAGCTGGCTAAGCTTGATGGTGGACGCCGACACCGTGCGTCTGTGGCGCCAGCAAAGCCGTGGCGGCGCCGGGCCGGCGCGCGCCGCGCACGCGCCGCAGGTTGCCGCCGCCGCAGCAGCGCCGCTGGCCGACAAGGCGCCGAGCTTCGACCTCGAGACCACCAAGTCGCGTTTCTCGGCCACCCACATGGCGCTGGTCTTTCTGGTCCTTGCGTTCAGCGCCTACCGTTCGCTGTCTAACCGGCACCCCACCCCGCCGTACCCCCAGTTCGGCGGAACGACGGTGCCTTCGGCGCAACAAGCGCCGGACGGCGCCGCAACGCACAAGCGCGCGCCCTCATGGGCTGGGCCGGCCTGGCGCGACGACACGGTCACACGGATCCAGTCGGCGATGGCGAAGCAGCCCGCCGCGAGCAAGGGCCACCTGTCGGACGCGCAAACCAAACGCCTGCTCGCACTGATCGCGTTCCAGCCCGACGGCGGCACGCCGCACGGCAAGCTCGAAGTTCGCTACGCGGTCGAACTCGACGCGCAAGGACGGGTGAAGTCCACCAACAAGATCAAGCCTTCGCGCGACCCCAAGTACGACAAGGCGGTCGCCGGCGCCATCCTGGCGATGGGCGCCTATCCGCTGGAAACGCCAAGAAATTTCGAGTTCGGCAGCTTCGTCGAGATTCTGCCGCCGGTGTACCGCGACGGCACGGCCGCGCCGCCTGCGCCGCGCGTCAGCTCGCTCGACGATTGGCAATTCAAGCGCGTGCTCGCCAACCTGATTTACGTGGGCGACGCGCAGGCGCCGCAAGGCACGCTGAAGATGACCTGCGTCGTCAATATCGATGCGGCGGGGATGGTGAAGTCGATCGAAAAAATGAAGCCGTCGGACGACCCGCGCTTCGACGCCGCGCTGGAAAAAGCGATTCGCGACACGCAGCCTTATGCGGCCAGCACGCCGCGCCGCTTCGAAGTCGGTATCATCAGCACGCCGCACGGCAAGGGGACGGCACCGGCCGACGGGAAACCAACCGAGCCGGCGCCGCAGTAGCATGACGACCACCTTGCCAGCGCGCCGCCACGCGACCAATCAATGAAAACGCCGACATGAAGCGGTCGTTTCTGACCCGCCTGGGCCTGGACCGCGATGCGGACACGCGCGCGATCCGGCGAGCCTATGCGCGCGAACTCAAGCTGATCGACCAGGAACGCGATGGCGCCGGCTTCCAGGTCCTGCGCGAAGCGTATGAAGCGGCCTTGCGCTGGGCCGAGACGTCGTCCGGGGCGCAAGCGCCGTCGATCGACCTGGCGCCGACAAGCGGCGCGTTGGCGAGCGAAACTGAGCCGGAGCTTGACGGCGGCAACGGCGCAGGCAACGGCGAGCGCGAAGGCGAAGGCGAGACCAATGTCGCGCCAGCGCCGCACTACGGGGTGCCCCTCAGCGCGACGCAAATCCAGTTCCGCATCCCAACGGCAGCGGAACGAACGGCCGATCCGCGCTTTCTCGCGCGCGCAGCCTACGACCAATTTCTCGCCAGCGTCGACCTGGCCGGCCTGCGGGAGGACGATGGCCTGGAAGTATGCGAGCGCACCCTGCGCGCGCAGATCGACGATCCGATGCTGCTCAATATCGCCGCGCGCGGGCTGTTCGAACATACCATCGCGACGAAGCTGGCTGATGGCTGGGAGCGCGGGCACGAGTATCTGTTGATCGCCGCGCAGCGGGTGTTCCACTGGGCCGACGAGCAAGGACGGCTGCGTCACCTTGGCGAGCCGGGCGCCATCATCGACGAAGCGATCGAAGAGCGTGCGCAATTCAACTGTCAGCACAGCAGTGTGATCATCGCCCAGCGCGAGATCATCGGGCGGCTGCGCGGGGGCGCGCCGGAAGCGGTGCAGCTGCGCCGCGACATGCTGATGGTCGAGCGCATGGCGGCGCGCTTTCCGAACTGGTTAAGCGTGATCGTCGATATCAACGCGGTCGTCGAATGGCGCCGGCTGTATCAGCAGGCTGGCGGCACACCGATCACGCAGGAACAGATCCTGCGCCCCCAGCCTCAGCCCGAAGCCACCAGGGAGACCGCATCGAGCTGGTCCTTCGCGTGGCCATTCTTTATGGCCCTGTTCATGCT
>JBDSTZ010000644.1:0-2327 GCA_039927975.1 Massilia sp.
GGCGCGCGGCCTTCGTGCCCGGTCGCGGGCCGCGCGGTCGCAAGGCGCGAGCATGACAAGCATGGCCTCACTCGCCGCTTGGTTGACCGCCCCGGCAATGCGGGCGGCCCTCCATCCCCGTCCGGGCCCTATTCGTCCTTGGCGCCGTCGATGCCCAGTTCGGCGATCTTGCGGGTGATCGTGTTGCGGCCGATTCCGAGCCGCACCGCCGCGTCGTTCTTGCGGCCGTGGGTATGCTTCAAGGCGGTCTTGATCAGGGCCGACTCGAACTGGCGACCCAGCACGTCCATCACTTCCGACTGCCCCGCGCTGAGCATGCTGGCCGCCTGCAGTTCAAGCAGGCCGACCCAGCCGCCGGCCGCGCCGAGCGAGGCGAGCGTGGCGCCGCCATTGGTCAGGTGGACCTGGCCGTTGGCGACATGGGCGGCGGCGCCGTGTTGCAGCGGCGCCGGCGGTGCCGATGCGACGAGTTCGCCGCCGCCTTCCTGGCCCTGGGTCAGGTCGAGCGGCATGTCCTTCACTTCCACCGTCTGGCCGGGCGCCATCACGGTGATCCAGTTGCACAGGTTTTCCAGCTGACGCACGTTGCCCGGCAGGTCGAGTCCGGACAGGAATTGCATCGCCGGCTCGCTCATGCGCTTGGCTTCGACGCCGAGCTGGCGCGCACTCTGCACCAAGAAGTGGCGCACCAAAATGGGGATATCCTCGCGCCGCTCCCTCAAACTGGGCAGGCGCAGGCGGATCACGTTGAGGCGGTGGTACAAGTCTTCGCGGAACAGGCCGTCGCGCACGCGCTGTTCGAGGTTCTGGTGGGTCGCCGTGATGACGCGCACATTGGCCTTCATCGGCTGGTGCCCGCCGACCCGGTAGAAGTGGCCGTCCGACAGCACGCGCAGCAAGCGGGTCTGCAGGTCGAAGGGCATGTCGCCGATTTCATCCAGAAACAGGGTGCCGTTCTCGGCCTGTTCGAAGCGCCCGCGCCGGGTGGTCTGCGCGCCGGTGAAGGCGCCGCGCTCGTGGCCGAACAGTTCGGATTCGAGCAAGTCTTTGGGGATCGCCGCCGTGTTGAGCGCGATGAAAGGTTGCTGGGCGCGCGGGCTGTGCTTGTGCAGGGCGCGCGCGACGAGTTCCTTGCCGGTGCCCGATTCGCCGGTGATGAGCACCGTCACGTTCGACTGCGACAGGCGGCCGATGGCGCGGAAGACTTCCTGCATGGCCGGCGCCTGGCCGAGGATCTCGGGGGTGTCGGTGGGGCCGGCGTCGACGCTGGTCTCGCGCAGGCTCTCTTCCAGCGCGCGGCGGATCAGCTCGACGGCCTTGTCGATGTCGAAGGGCTTGGCCAGGTATTCGAAGGCGCCGCCCTGGAAGGCGGCGACGGCCGAATCGAGGTCGGAGAAGGCGGTGATGATGATGACCGGCAGGCCCGGATGGCTGGCCTTGACCATTTGCAGCAGGTCGAGCCCGGATTCGCCCGGCATCCGGATGTCGGACACGAGCACCTGCGGGGTCTCGGTTTCAAGCGCGGCGATGGCTTCGCGCGCGTTCGAAAAGCTGCGGGTGGCGAGGTTCTCGCGGGCCAGGGCTTTTTCCAGGACCCAGCGGATAGAGGCGTCGTCGTCGACAATCCAGATTGGTTTCATGTGTTGCGCTTCCCTGCAATATGGATCTGCGTTCTTGGATGCCGCTGCCAGGGAGTCGCGGCGCTGCTTATGGCAACGGCAACAAAATCCTGAAATCGGTCAATCCAGGCCGGCTCTCGCATTCGATCACGCCCATGTGCTGCTGCACGAAGGTTTGCGCCAATGTCAGCCCCAGGCCACTGCCGCCTTCCCTGCCCGACACCAGCGGGTAGAAAATACGGTCGCGGATCTGGGGCGAGATGCCCGGTCCATTGTCAATGATATGCAAGTCTAATGCCAGCCCGTAACGGACCTTGGCGAGGGTGACCTGACGCCCGACGCGCGTGCGCAAAACGATCTCGGCGTCGCCGGCGGCGATGCGCTCGGCGAGGGCCTGGGCGGCGTTGTGGGCGATGTTGAGGACGGTCTGGATCAGTTGTTCCTTGTCGCCACGGAACTCGGGGATCGAGGCGTCGTAATCGCGCCGGATCGCCAGGCCGGTGGGGAATTCGGCCAGGATCAGGCTGCGCACCCGTTCGCACACTTCGTGGATGTTGACGTCGCCGACGATGTGCGGACGGCGGTGCGGCGCCAGCAGGCGGTCGACCAGGGTTTGCAGGCGGTCCGCTTCCTTGATGATGACCTGGGTGTATTCGCGCAGCTGGGTCAGGTGGCGGGCCGGCAGTTCGAGTTCGAGCAGCTGGGCCG
>JBDSTZ010000645.1:0-9516 GCA_039927975.1 Massilia sp.
CGCCGAGCAGCCAAGTCCGGCCAAGCGCTAGCCAGTGGGAAATCGACGACAAGGAAGGATTAACAACAACTCGCTTCACCGGCCAAGATAATTGACGCCGACCGGCCAAGATAGTTGACGCGTACCAGCCGAGGCCGAACAGGGAAATCCCGACGCACAATACCGAATGGCGCTCTACTATGCGTGGACCAAAACCCCTCGCGACGACGATAAGGCCGCAGCCTGGTTTGCGAAGGCAGCTGGCCAAGGGCAGAAGAATGCCAAGTCCGCATGGGGGTTGTTTGAATTCTTAAGGGGAAATTTCCCGGCCAGCGCGGCGTTGTCCAAGGAAGCAAGTGCGGGAGATACGACGCCTGCAATTCTGCTCTGGCGTTATCTGTCTGCCGCCCGGGCAGGCAATACAGGCAAAGCCGTCGAGGAACTGCGCTCAGCAAGAGCACAAGGACAAGTGGCGTCGCCGTCGTGGAAAGAGAAGATTCTTGATTTTCATGCCGGGAAAATCGATAGCGCCGAGTTCATGCGGCTGGCGCAGCAGACTGACCGGCAGGAGTTGACCAAGTCTTGCGATGCAAATTTCCATATAGCCCAAGCTCACTTGATTGCTCAGCGGCCCGATCTTGCGAGGCCGCTGCTGGAGGCGATGCGGACTACTTGCATCCCGACGGATTTTCAGCTCAAGATATCCAACGCCGAACTGGCGCGGACGCCGGCGCAGTAGGGCGGCTCAATCAGCGCGAAGCGCCATCACGCTCAAGCGTGGCCGGCCGCCAAGCGGCGCGCGCGGCGCGCGTCGATGCTCACCGCACCGGCGCCAAACGCGGCTATATGCAGCAAGCCACCTGCCATTGCGAAATTTTTCAGCAAGTGGATCATCTGGTTCTGGTCGGCGATCGCGTGATGGAAAATCAGGCCCGTGACGATGGAAAAACCGGCGAGCACCCACGCGACTGCGCGCGTTTGCCAGCCGAACGCGAGCATCAATCCGCCGAGCAGTTCGATGGCAACCGCGCCGGCCAGGCCAATCGCGGGAAATGGCAATCCCATCGCGCTTATATACCCCATCGTCGCCGCCGGCGCGGCAAGCTTGCCGACGCCGCTCAGAATAAAGATCGCGCTCATCAGGATGCGCCCGGTCAGGGGCAATACGCTGTTAGTGGTGCTGTTGTTCATGGTGATATTCCTCGTTGAAGTAAAGTAAAAAAATTTAACGAATCAGGTCGGCAATTGCGCCTGGATCTGAACGATGCGCGCCTCGCCCTGGCGCAACGCCTCGGGGCTCGTGTGCACCGAGTAATAGCCCAGCACCAGCGGATGCGGATGCTTGACGGCGGAGCCCAGCACGAATTCGGTATCGCCTTGCGCCACGAAGTCGAGCGCGGTGTCGGACCGGTCGAACACGGCGATTTCCTTGCCGAGCACGGCGCCGGCGACCTGCAACTGGCCCTTGGCGAGCGCGACCCATGCCACATCGTGTCCGGCCGGCGGCGCGTAGCGCCAGTGCTCGCCATCCTTCAGGCTCACCTGCAGATAATTGATTGAGGCGCGGGTGTGAATGGCGCTGAGCGCGCCGCCATGGCTGCCGAGAATGACGCGCGCCGGCCCGCTCGACTCAACCTGGTCCGCCGCCAGGAACACCGCGTGGGCTGGTCCGTTCTCATCCTCGGGCTGCAGCGCCACCCACAGCTGGAAGCCGCGCACCGCGCCGCCATTGCTCGGCGCGCCCGAGTGCCACACGCCGCCACCGGCCTGCATCCATTCCACCCCGCCCGCAGCCAACGTGCCCCGGTTGCCGATGGTATCGATGTACTCAACCGCTCCCTCGCTGATCACGGTGACGGTCGCCAGGCCCGAATGCGGATGCATGCCCGCCATCAGGTCGCGCGAACCGGCGATATCGAAGTTGTCGAGGAAGACGAACGGCTTGACCAGCTCGCCAAGATCGGACGGGCGCATCAGGCGGGTGATACCGTGTTGCTGGCGTCCGTCCGAACGGCTCACCACCTGGCGCGCCCGGGTTTTGGATTGAAGCACTGCATTCATTGTCTTCTCCTGTGTTGTTCAACAATGAGCCGATGATACGGAGTGGACATCCATCGCGTAAGCCTATATATTTCGATTGAATGTATCGGAAAGGAAGATAGATGCTTGACGCAATGTCCATGGATCAGCTGCGCACCTTCATCGCCGCCGCCGATGAAGGCAGTTTCTCGGCCGCCGGCCGCAAGCTGCGGCGCGCCCAGTCGGTCGTGAGCCAGACCCTGGCCAATCTCGAACAGCAGGTGGGCTTCGCGCTGTTCGACCGCAGTGGCCGTTACCCGACGCTGACCGACAACGGCCGCGCCCTGCTCGAGGAGGCGCGCATCGCGGCCGACAGCATGGATGCGTTCAAGGCGCGCGCCCGCACCCTGTCGGAAGGGCTCGAGCCTGAACTGGCGGTCGTGATCGACGCCATGTTTCCGATCGACGCGCTGACCGCTGCGGTGCTCGCCTTCCACCAGACCTTTCCGCAAGTCCCGCTGCGGCTGCATGTCGAGGCGCTCGGCGCCGTCATTGAACCCTTGCTCGACGGACGCTGCCGGGTCGCGGTGATCGGTTCGCTGCCGGATATCCCGGCCGGCTGCGCCTCGCAATATCTGCTGAGCGTGCCCGCCGTGGCTGCCGTCGCGCCCTCGCACCCGCTGGCAAGCATGGCGGCGCCGATCGGCCGCCAGGTCGCTTCGCGCTATGTCCAGCTGGTGCTGACCGACCGTTCGACGTTGACGGCCGGACGCAATTTCGGTGTCATCGGCGCCCAGGTCTGGCGCCTCGCCGATCTCGGCGCCAAACAGGCTTTCATGCGCGCCGGGCTCGGCTGGGGCTACATGCCCTTGCACATGGTGGCCGACGATCTCGCGCGCGGCAGCCTGCAAACCATCGATATCGAAGCCCATCCCGGCATCAGCAGGGGCTTCTCGATGCACGCGATTCACCGCAAGGATATGCCGCCGGGGCCGGCGGGCCGCTGGTTCATCGCGCAGTTGGCCGGTGCGCATGCCGCGCCAGGTTCCCCCGCCCCATAAGCGCAGATCAAGGCCGCGCGCGCCGATCGCCGTAGCGTGGTTCCTGTACCTGCGCTGTCGCAGGAGGGGGCAAGCATGTTCAATCGCAATCGATGCGCGGCGGCGGCGGCGCTCGCCACGGCCAGCGCCTGCTGCCGCGCCCAGGCGCCACCGCCGGCCGCCCAACAGCACTGGCTGCCGCTACCGGAATGGGGCAATGTTCACACCCGCAACGTCGCCCTCATCGGCACGGAAGCCGCGCTGATCGGCTTGTACGGCAGGGCCAAATGGTGGAAGAGCGGCTTCACCACCGACTTTCGCACCGTCAACGAAGGCTGGTTTGGCCAGAACACCTACGCCGGCGGCGCCGACAAGCTCGGCCACTTCTACATGAACTATGTCACCTCGCGCCTGGCCACGCGCCTGTTTGCCTGGAACGGCAACGATCCCGCCCACGCGTTGCGGCTGGCCGCCCTCACCACCCTCGGCACCATGACCGCGGTTGAAGTGCTCGACGGCTTTTCGCGCCGCTGGCGTTTCAGCAAGGAAGACGCCACCATGAACGCACTGGGCGCCGGCGCCGCCGTGCTGCTCGAACAGCACCGCGCGCTCGACGACATCGTCGACCTCCGCCTGCACTACCGGCCGTCCGCGTCCAATCGGCACCACTTCGATCCCCTTGGCGACTATTCAGGCCAGGCCTACGTACTGGCGCTCAAGGCGGCCGGCGTGCCGGCGCTGCGCGATCAGCCCCGGCTGCGCTATTTCGAACTGAGCGCCCGCTACGGCGCGCGCGATTACGCCGAAACCCGGCGGGAGATCAACCAGCGCCGCCACCGCAATCTGTACCTGGGCGTCTCGCTCAATCTGGTCGAACTGCTTGGCGTCGCGCGCGTTGGCCAAAACGCCTCGCCCGCCATGTGCGCGCTGACCGACGGCGTATTCGAATATGTGCAATTGCCCGGCGTATCGGTGTTCGGCACCGAGACGCTGGACCGGTAGTGGCCGCGGCGTTTGGCGGCATCGTGGCCGGGGGCGCGACCCCTGTTCCGCTTGCCGTTCGCGCCAAACCGTGCGCAGCCAAATTACGGCACAATTGGCTTTCGGACACTGCCGTTTTGACAGGCTTGTCCTGGACCCGATATTTCAACAGGAGTGACATGAACGAGCAGGTAGCGCGGGACGTGGTGCTGGTGCGAGCCATCGAGACAATCGACGAGAAGCGCGACATCCTCAGCGATGACGACCGCAAGTACGCCAGCCGCAGCGCGCACGAACTGGCGCAATGGCAGGCCGCCGAGCACCAATCGGCGGTGACGGCCGACCATTTTCTGCAGCAGCGTTCGGAGCAGATCATCAAGCGGCTGGGCGAACGCATCCCGTCGTTCGCCGTGTTCGTCAAGCGGCGCGACCGCCTCAAGGCGTTCCCGCTGGCGCTGCCGCTGATCGGCCTCCTGCTCGGCGCCGGCATCGACCGCATCAGCGACCCGCACCGGGTCGACCTGCTGTCGGCGCCGCTGCTGGCCATCGTCGGCTGGAACCTGTTCGTGTATGTTGCTTTGCTGGTGTGGCTGCTGGTGCCGGCCAGGAAGACCGGCTGGGCCAGCGACAGCCTGATGCGGCGCCTGGCCACTGGCCGAACCGCGCTGCCGCGACGCCTGCCGCAGCCGCTGACCGCGGCGCTGGCGAAGTATGTCGTCGAGTGGACCACCCTCAGTTACCCGCTCACCCGCGCCCGGCTTAGCCGCACCGTGCACCTGAGCGCCGCCATGTTCGGCCTCGGCGCCTTGCTGTCGCTGTATGCGCGTGGCCTGCTGACACAATACATCGCCGGCTGGGAAAGCACCTTCCTCAACGCCGCGCAAGTCCAGTCGATCCTGTCGGTCGTCTTCGCGCCGGCCCGCTTCGTGTTCCAGCTGCCGGGCTTTTCAGTGGCCGACATCGAGGCGCTGCGCTTCGGTCCCTACCGCAAACCGGACACCGGCGCCTTGTGGGTGCATCTGTACGCGGCCACGCTGTTCCTGCTGGTGATTGCGCCGCGCCTGGTGCTGGCCGCCGTCGCGCACTGGCAGGCCCGACGCCGCGCGCGCCATTTCGCGCTCGATCTGGAGCAGCCGTATTTCCGCAACCTGGGCGACAAAAGTTTGCGCGGCCAGCCGGGCGTGCTGCGCGTGCTGCCCTACAGCTTCACCGTCGACGAGGCGCGCCACGGCAGCCTGACGGCGGTCGCCACCGCGCTGCTGGGGGAGGAGGCACGACTGATGTTGCGGCCCTCCGCAAGCTATGGCGACGAGCCGCCCGAGGTGCTGGGCGACGCCGCGCTTGAAGACCCGGGCAGCGGCACCACGGCGGTCCTGTTCAACCTGGCCGCCACGCCGGAGAAGGAAAACCACGGCGCCTTCATCGAATACCTGGTGCGCCGCTCGGCGCGCCCGCTGCTCGTGCTGATCGACGAATCGGGCTTGCGCGAGCGCCTGGGCGGCGCGCCCGACGCCGACGGCCGCATCGCAGAACGGGTGGCGCTGTGGCGCGAATTCTGCCGCTTCCACGGCGCCGACGCGACCATCGTCGATCTGCTGCAGCCCGACCTCAAGGCGCTGGCATGAACGAGGCGCCGGTCCAGATCCAGCTCGCGCTGATCTCGCACACCAACAACGGCAAGACCACGCTGGCCCGCACGCTCATCGGCGCCGATGTCGGCGAGGTGCGCGACGCCGCCCACGTGACCGTCTTCGCCGAATCGCATACGCTGCTCACGAGCGCCGAGGGCGACACCCTGCAGCTGTGGGACACCCCCGGCTTCGGCGATTCGGTGCGCCTGCTGCGGCGCCTGACCATGGCCGGCAATCCGATCGGCTGGTTCCTGCGCGAGGTGTTCGACCGTTATCGCGACCGCCCGTTCTGGCTCAGCCAGCAGGCGCTGCGCACCGCCAGGGACGCCGCCGACATCGTCCTCTACCTCGTCAATTCATCCGAGAACCCGAAGGACGCGGGTTACCTGCCGGCCGAGATGAAGATCCTCGAGTGGCTGGACAAGCCGGTGGTGGTGCTGCTCAACCAGCTCGGCCCGCCCCGTCCGGCCAGCGAGGAACGCGAGGAACAAGCCCGCTGGCAGCATCATCTCGCGCAGTTTTCCGCCGTGCGCGCGGTGCTCGCGCTCGACGCCTTTGCCAGATGCTGGGTGCACGAACGGGTGCTGTACGAAACCCTCGGCGAGGTCGTCGCGGAACCGAAGCGGGCCGGCTTCGCGCGCCTGCTCGCGCTGTGGGAAGCAAACAATCAGCGGCGTTTTCACGACGCCATGCGCCTGAGCGCGGAGCAGTTGACGGCCGCCGCGCAGGACAGCCAGGCCATGGAAACTGCAGAATTGGGGATGTTCAAATCGGCCCTGAAAGCGGTCGGCCTCGGCAAATCGGCCGAGCAGGCGCGCCAGGAAAAAGCCATGGGCCTGCTGCTCGAACGCTTGAACAGGCAGCTCGCCGCCACCACCGGCCAATTGCTCGCGCTGCACAAGCTCGATCCCAGTGACGCGCCAAAAATCAACGCCCGCGTGCGCGAGCATTTCGCCATCCGCGCGCCGGTCGACAAGGCTCAGGCAGGGTTGCTGGGAGCGGTCATTTCGGGCGCCGCCACCGGACTATCGGCCGACCTGATGGCCGGCGGCCTGACCTTTGGCGCCGGCGCGCTGATCGGCGGCGTGGTCGGCGCCTTGACGATGGCCGGTGCGGCCTGGGGCTTCAACACCAGCACCGAGCGCAACGCCGCCACGGTGCGCTTTGCCGATGACTTCCTGCAGACCATGCTGACCGGCAGCGTGCTGCGCTACCTGGCGGTGGCCCACTTCGGCCGCGGGCGCGGCAACTTCAAGGAAAGCGAGGCGCCGGCTTTTTGGCAGGCCGAAGTCGAGCGCGCAGCCGCGCAGCAGCTGAGCGATCCGGGCGCCGTGTGGCAGGCCGCGCGCAGCGGCGACAGCAAGGCGGTCGAGCAAGCCCTCGCGCGCGTGACGGCGGCGACGCTGGGCCAGCTCTATCCCGGCACCGTCATCGCCGCCTGACGCCGGCGGTCTAGAAGGTGTATTGGGCGCTCGCGCCCAGTGCCCAGTTGCGGCCAGGCGCCGCCTCGTAAAAGCGCTTGTTGGTGTCGCCCACGATGACGGAGCCGACGACCTGCCGGTCGAGCAGATTGTTCAGCCGCGCGAACTGCTTGACGCGCCACTTGCCCAGATCCTGATGCGCCTGCACGCGCGCGTTGAGCAGGCCGTAGCCGGGCGCCGGGATCTCGCGATTGGCTTCATCGGCGTACACCTTGCTGGTAGCGATGCCTTCGAGCGCGGTCGACAGATCGTCCGCCTTGTTGTGCCAGGCCAGCTCGCCGTACAGGCTGGCGTTCGGCACGCCCGGCAGGCGGCTGCCGGCCAGCGTGGTGCCGAACGCCTGGTCGAACACCGCGCGCAGGGCCGTCGCGCTCAGGCGGCTGGTGAAGCCGTGCTCCCAGCTGGTATCGACCGTCAGCTCGGCCCCCTGGCGCAAGGTCTTGCTGGCGTTGCGATAGCTGGTGCGCCCGCCGCTGGCACTGTCGATCACCAGTTCATCGCTGGTGCGCGCCTGGAACAGCGCCGCGCCAAGCCGGGTGTTGGCGGCGATGCGCGCCTTGGCGCCGATTTCGATGTGGGTGCCGAGGGCAGGGCGGAGCGCGAAGTTGAAGCCGCCGCCGGTCCCGGAATAAAACAATTCGTTCAGGGTCGGCGTCTCGAAGCCACGCGCCGCGCTGGCGTACAGGTTGAGCGACGGCGTCGCCTTGTACAGCACGCCCAGCACGGGACTGGTGTGGATATACTCGGTGCCGCCGCTGTCGTTGCCGTTCGAGGTGAAGCGGTCCTCGACCTCCACCTTCATGCGGGTGTGGCGCAGGCCCGCCGTCAGCACCCAGCGTTCGCCTTCCCATTCGGCCTGCGCGTAGGGATCGACGCTGCTGAGCACATCCTGCTCGTCGCGCCGCAGCGCGCCCTTCACGCCGTACTGGGCGCCGATGAAATTCTCGTAGCCCTTGCGGTCGTCGCTGGAGCGGTCGGCAGCGATGCCGACGGTGGCGGTCAGCTTGCCGCCGGCCAGCGCGCGCACGCTGGTCCAGTTGATATCGGCGCCGTAAAAATCGCGGTCGAAATCGACCACGCCGCCCGACTGGCTGGGCGCCGCCTGGAAGGCCTTCGAGAACGCCTGGTACTGAATCACCTGGCGATTGCCGCCGTATAGCATGACATGCAGGCGGTCGTCGCCGAAGCGCTGGTCGTAGGCGAGGCCGGCCTGCTGGTGAGTGATGCTCTTGCGCGTGTCGTAGCGCTCGGCCAGCGTGCGCTGCGGGCTTTGCGTGTCGGTGAGGTCAATCTCGCCGGCGCGCGGATCGCGCTGCAAGGTCGCCCATGTCACGCCGAGCGGGTCCTGGGTGTCGTTCTGGCGCAAGCCGTTGGCGACCAGGGTCAGCTTGCCGCCTTCGGTAGGCGTCATGCTTAATTTTGCGTAGGCCTGGTCGCGGGTGGCCGCGCTGTGGCTGCGATAGCCGTCGGTCTCGAAGCGCGAAGCGTCGAGCACATAGCCGACGCCATTGGCCGCGCCTTGCGCGTTCATGTCGACCTTGCGGGTGCCGTCGCTGCCGGCCATCAGGCTTGCTTCGAACGCAGGCGCGCCCTTGCCATCCTTGGTGAATAGCTGGATCACGCCGCCCGAGTGGTTGCCGTACAAGGCCGAGAAAGGACCGCGCAGCACTTCGATGCGCTCGGCCATGTCGAGGTTGAAGGTGGCAGCCTGGCCCTGGCCGTCCGGCATGGTGGCGGGGATGCCGTCGGCGATCAGCCGCACGCCGCGCACGCCAAAGGCCGAGCGGGCGCCAAAGCCGCGCGACGATATCTGCAGGTCCTGGGCATAGTTCTGACGGTTCTGCACCACCAGGCCCGGTACGGCGACGAGCGACTCGGACACATTGACGCGCATCTGGCCATCGCCGATCCGTGCGCTGTCGATGACGTCGATCGCGGCTGGCAGGTAAAAACTATTGTGCTCGATGCGGCTGCCGCTGACGACCACGATGGCCTTCGGGTCGATCGGAGCGTCGTCGGCCGCATGGGCCGGCAGCGCCGCGCCGATGCCGCCGAGCGCGAGCAGCGCGGTGATGAGTTGGGATGGTTGTTGCCGCATGTACGCTCCGAAGGAAGTCTGCCAAACCCGTTTATATAGCATGATTGACCGCTTCCTGCGGCAAAAGGTGTGGCGCGTAATGACAGCGGCAGGCATGGGAAGAGGCCGGGTTTGGGAATCAGGAATTATTCGAGGCAAGGGGGCTTGCCAGGCTTCCGCAGCTTTGCTATAGTTCGCCTCCCCGAAGAAAACGTTAACTAAATCAAGCAGTTGGCGGGTTTGTAAGGGCGTACCGGAAACGGCGCGGTAACAAAAAGGGGTTGACGGTAACTGCGAAACGCTGCATA
>JBDSTZ010000646.1:0-2798 GCA_039927975.1 Massilia sp.
CCGACCATTTCCCGTCCGTCAGGTTCGACCATGCCAGTGTCGCAATGACGGAGCGGGCGCCGGCCCAATCCGTGCCCCAGCGCACCACCGTCTCGCGTCCCGAGGATTCCAAGCCGAGCAACTTCCCGCAGCGCACCTGCGAGGCGCCGGTGCCGCCCGGTGTCACCAGCGCCGAAGTGGCCGGACAGCCGCTGCCCCTGCCGCACGCCAGGCTCGACCGCATCGTGGTGATCGGCGACACCGGCTGCCGGCTCAAGAAGGATGGCGGCTACCAGGCATGCAACCATCCGGAAGCCTACCCCTTCGCCCACATCGCGTCGCTGGCGGCCAACTGGAAGCCCGATCTGATCGTCCACGTGGGCGACTACCATTACCGCGAAAACGCTTGCCCCGCGGATCGCCCCGGCTGCACCGGCAGCCCGTGGGGTTACGGTTGGGATGCCTGGAAAGCCGACTTTTTCGGTCCGGGCAAAGTGTTGCTCCAGGCGGCGCCCTGGGTCATGGCGCGCGGCAATCACGAATCCTGCGCCCGCGCCGGCCAGGGCTTCCGCCGATTCCTCGACCCGGCTGCCCTCCGTCCCGAACTGAGCTGTAACGACGCGGCCAACGACCAACTCGGCGATTACAGCGAACCGTACGCGGTGCCGCTCGGCGACGGCGCCCAATTGATCGTCATCGATACGTCCAACACTACCTACAAGGGCCTGGCGCCGAACGATATCCGCATGGCCAAGTTCGCCGACATGTACCGCAAGATGGAAAAGCTGGCGCAGAACGCCAGTGTCAATCTGGTCGTCAATCATCACCCGATCCTGGCGATGGGCGCGGTGCGCAATCCGGACGGCAGCGTCAAGTTGTTCGCCGGCGATGCTGGCTTGCAAAACGCTTTCAGTGCGGTCAATCCTTTGTTGCTGCCGCCGACCATCAACGCCATGCTGTCGGGCCACGTGCACCTGTGGCAGCAAGTGAGTTTTTCGTGCAATCATCCGAGTCAGCTGGTTAGCGGCTTTTCCGGCACCGCCGAAGACACCGTGCCCTTGCCGGCCGTGTTGCCGCCTGGCGCCACACCGGCTCCCGGCGCGGTGGTGGACCAGTTCAGCTCCTGGGTCGACGGCTTCGGCTACATGACCATGCAGCGCAGTGGCCCGGCGGACTGGGACATCAAAGTGTGGGACCTGCAAGGCCGGGTGCGCAACACCTGCGCCCTGCACGGCAGCAAGTCTTCCTGCGAACAGCCGCTGATTTATTAGTCCCCGCCCCTGTGGTAAACTCGTCCCCGTGAAAAAACTCGTCAAATTGCTGATCGTCTGGATCATGTTGCTGGCCGTGCCCCTGCAGGGTTTCGCGTCCGCCACCATGATGCTGTGCGCGCCGGAGGCGGCTGCTGCCTCGGCCATGCCGCGCGTCGGCCACGATCACCAGGCGATGCTGGCGGCGCAGGATTCCGCCCACCATCACCGCCACGTCGTCGCTGCGCACGATGCTGCTGCTGGCGAGGGCGACTCGCATGCCGGCAAGGCCGATCACCATGGCGCCGGCAAGTGCGGCGCCTGTTCAACATGTTGCTACGGTGCCGCCATGGCGCCATCGAATGTGCTGCCGGTGGGCTCCGCCGGGCCGGCCTTCGAAACCATCCCCTTCGCCGCCGGCCATGCACCAGCGGTCGATCTCGCCGGCCCCGAGCGTCCGCCGCAATCCTGAGTCCATCCGCGTCCGCGGGTGCCGGCCTTGTCCGCATGGACAAGCCTGGTGCGCGTTCCCATTACTGTGATCAAGGATTAGCATGTCACCATTAAATCCGCCGGCCCGGATGGCCGGCCGCTGCGCGCTGGCAACCATCGCCATCGCCGCCCTCACCGCTTGCGGCACCCTGCCGCCCGGACAAGGTTTGAACCAGGTATCGGCGTTGACTGCAGAGCGTATCGGTCAGCCTCTGCCGGCGACCGCGAACGAAACCGACCAGCACGCGCTCGCCCAAGTCACCAAGGACATCTTGTCCAAGCCCATCAGCGCGGACGATGCCGTCCGTCTTGCGGTATTGAATAGCCCGACGCTGCGTTCCTCGTACGCCAGCGTCGGCATTGCCCAGGCCGATCTGATGCAGGCTGGCCGCCTGTCCAATCCTTCCCTCACCTTCCAGCGCACACGGGCCGGCGCACAGGTCGAGATCGAGCGTTCGCTCGGGTTCAATCTTGTCAACCTGCTCACCGCGCCACTCGCCCGCCGTATCGAAACCGGCCGCTTCGAACAGACCCGTCTGCTCGTGGCCAGCCAGGTCATCGCCCACGCCGCGCAAACGCGCAGCGCCTATTATTCAGCGCTGGCGGCGCGCCAGGAGGCGCAATACGCCCGCCAGGTCAGCGATTCGGCTGGCGCCGGCGCGGAATTGGCCATGCAAATGAACAAGGTCGGCAATATGAGTGGCCGTGAGCTGGCGCGCGAGCAAGCCTTTGCCGCCGAAGCGCGCGCCGCCTTGCTCAAGGCCGAACTGCAAGCCAATACCGCCCGCGAAGCGTTGACTGTGCTGATGGGATTGTCGGGCGCCGACGCCGGCTACCTGCTGCCCGAACGCTTGCCCGAGCTGCCGGACCGCGTGGACGACCTCGGTGAGATCGAGCAGCTCGCCGTCAATCAGCGTCTCGACGTGCGCGCCGCCACTGTCGAAGCCGAGCAGACCGCCACCTCGCTTGGCCTGGTCAAGCGCACCCGGCTGGTCAACGTGCTCGATCTTGCGTACGTCAACAACAGCGCCACCGGCCAGCCATCGGCGCCCGGCTACGCAATCACCCTCGAGCTGC
>JBDSTZ010000647.1:0-1569 GCA_039927975.1 Massilia sp.
GGAGATAGACAATGCGAAACAGTAAAACCGGTCCGCTGCGGCCCAATCGTGTCGCCTGCGCGGTATCGCTGGCGCTGCTGTCGCTGGCCGCCAGCAACAGCGCGCTGGCCCAGCAAAGCCCGGTCGGCGCAGAAGCCGACGCCGCTGCGGCTGCGGTCCCGACCAGCACCGTTCTGGTGGTGGGCACGCGCCTGTCGCAGCAGTCCAGCATCGACCGCAAGAAGGGCGCCGCCACCGCGATGGATTCGATCGTCGCCGAGGACGTCGGCTCGCTGCCTGACCGCAACGTGGGCGAAGCGATCTCGCGCATGGCCGGCATCGTGCTCGACCGAGGCGACTTTGGCGAAGGCGTCACGGTGGCGGTGCGCGGCAACAGCGCCGACCTGACCCGCGTCGAGCTCGACGGCCAGGGCGTGCAATCAGCCGGCGGCACCGACCAGAACGGCGGCGGTTCCGGACGCGGGGTCGAGTTCCGCCAGCTCTCGGCCGACCTGATCAAAAGCGTCGACGTCGTCAAGGGCTCGACCGCCGACATGACCGAAGGCGCGCTCGGCGGCGGCATCGTCATCAAGACCCGCACCGGCCTCGACTTCAAGAAGGCCTTCGCGTCCTTGCGTCTCGGCGGCACGCAGAACTCGCTCGACAAGAAATGGACGCCGGACGCGAACCTGATCGTGTCGAACAAGTTCCTCGATGGCCGGCTCGGCCTGATGATGAATCTGTCGGCCAACACCCTCAACAACGAGGCGCACTCGATGCAAGTGTCGCAGACCGCCCAGCAGGGTTACTACCGCCTGCTCGACTTCGACAATTCGCCGGAAAAGACCTACTCCTTCAACCCTTCCACCGTCAACGTTGGCGACAGCCTGGCCACCACCGCGATCGTGCACGCCCCGCTGATCGCCGGCGGCTTCTTCGATTCGGAAACGCCCTTGTCGCTGGTGACCAAGGCCGGGGCGATCAAGAGCAAGGACGAATGCAAGAGCACCTTCCGCAATTTGACCCAGCCCGAACTGGACCTGATCGTGACGGCCAGCCGGCCGGCCGTGATGGCCCAGCGCGGCAACGAACTGGCGACCTGCCTGAACCAGTGGAACGATTACACGCCGTCGAACGCGCGCTACTTCGTCCGGAAGGAGCGCGACCGCAAGCAGAACGCCGACCTGCGCGCCGACTTCAAGGTCAACAACCAGCTCACGCTCTACGTCAAGGGCAGTTTCAACCGGCGCGACACCCAGATCGAGCAGCTGACCTTGCAGCTGGGCCTGGTGAAGAATCCGCAATTCCTGCAGAGCGTGACGCTTCCCGGCTACACCGGCGCGGTGTTCACCGACAACACCACCACCTTGCAGCGCAGCGCCGTGCCGGCCTCCGGCTACTACCTGTATCCGAACGAGCTGAGCACGCGCGGCAACAACACCCCCATCATGGGCGCCGTCACCAACGTCGATCCGGCCTCGGTGAGCTACGACGCCAGCCACCACCTGACGCGCTTCACGATCTCGGACGGCCAGTTCTTGACCGATAACACGTATGAAACGGCGCAGACCTCCAGCCAGTACGGCCAGG
>JBDSTZ010000648.1:0-2335 GCA_039927975.1 Massilia sp.
AGTCGACGACAGCCGCGCGCGCCAGCCGGCGCTGCGGCTCGGCCTGTCGCTGCAGCGCGGCATGGCGCGCGAGGTGGCGGCGCGGATCGAGGATGCGCGCGCGATCCGCCCGTTCGACAGCGTGGCCGACCTGGCGCGCCGCGCCCAGCTCGACCGCGGCGACTTGCAGATCCTGGCCGGCGCCAACGCCTTGCAGTCGCTGGCCGGCAACCGCCGTCAGGCGCTGTGGCAGGCGGTCGGCGCGGTGCCGGACAAGGATTTGCTGCGTCCCACCACGCCGGAAGAGGCGGCGCCGGTGCTGCGCGCGCCGTCCGAGGGCGACGAGATCGTCGGCGACTACCGCGCGCAAGGCTTGACGCTGGGGCGCCACCCGCTGGCGCTGCTGCGCCCGCAATTGCTCAAGCAGCGTTTCATGACGGCCGCCACGCTGGCCGACTACCAGAACGGCCAGCTGGCGCGCGCCTGCGGCATCGTCACCGTGCGCCAGCGGCCCGGCACCGCCAAGGGCGTGCTGTTCATGACGCTCGAGGACGAGACCGGCAACATCAATGTGATCGTCTGGCCCAGCCTGGTCGAGCAGCAGCGCCGCGAAGTGCTCAGCGTGCCGCTGCTGGGCGTGTATGGCATCTGGCAGCGCGAAGGGGAGGTGCGTCACCTGGTGGCCAAGCGGCTGGTCGACCTGTCCCATCTGCTCGGCAAGATCGCCACCAGCAGCCGCGATTTTTGCTGAACGGGCGGCGCCACCCCGGCCACCCCGGCCGCCCACCGCGCCGCCGGGCTGTATTGACCGATTACCAATTGTTACAAATTCTTAAAGGCAATTAACAGGTGCCCGTTCGACAATCTCCGCCTTGTACAAAACGGAGGCGGTCACATGCGTCAATACGGACAATGCTTTCACCCTCGCGCGCTGCGCGCCCGGCAGCGATGACCGCCGCCCTGCCTGTCGGGCGCCTTCGCGGCGGCGCCCTGGCGCACCGAATCTTGCGCGCCGCGCGTCCACAAACTGGCGCCATCCTGCGCCACGGCGCCGCCTTGCTGGCCCTGTTCCTGTTCTGCCTGAGCCACTACCTGAACCGCTCGTTCGGCCGGCCCGACTTCGACCAGATCGCCTATCACCTCAGTTACGGGCTGGATCTGGCGAGCGACGCCGATCCGGTGCTGGTGCGGCGCTTCGTGCGCTGGTGCGTGCTGGCCCCGCCGGCGATTTGGGGCGTGATCGTGTGGGCTGAACGGCGCTGGGGCGCCGCGCTGGCCGGCCGCTGGCGGGCGGCCTTGCAAGCCTGGCCGCCCGCGCTGCTGCTGGCCGCGCTGCTGTACTGGGCGCTCCAGCTGTCGCTGCTGTCGCACATCGCCGCCGCCTACGGCACCGATTATTTCTCGGCCAATTACGTGCCCCCCGAAACCATCGCCTTGCGCGTGGAGCGGCCGAAGAACCTGGTGCTGATCTACGTCGAAAGCCTGGAGAGCAGCTACGCCAGGCCCGCGCTGTTCGGCAAGAATTTGCTGGCGCCGCTAGACGCGCTGGGCGGCACCAGCTTCGAGGCTTACCGCCAGGCGCCCGGCACCGGCTGGACCATCGCGGCGATCGTCGCCACCCAGTGCGGCGTGCCGCTCAAGCGGGTCTCGGTGTTCGACGGCAACCGGCAGGGCGAATTGCTCAAGTCCTTTCTGCCGAACGCCACCTGCCTGGGCGACCTGCTGTCCGCGCACGGCTATCGCAACGTCTTCATGGCCGGCGCCGCCGCCCGTTTCGCCGGCAAGGAAAAGTTCCTGCACGACCACCACTACGACGCCATCCTCGGCAAGGAGGACTGGTTGCGCGAAGGCGTGCGCGCCGATGAGATGAATGGCTGGGGCTTGTACGACGTCGCCCTGCTGGCGCGCGCGCGCCAGCAGGTGCGCCAGCTCGAAGCGGCCGGCCGGCCCTACAACCTGACTTTGCTGACGGTGGACACGCACGAGCCGGCCGGTCATTTGTCGCGCAGTTGCGCGCAACGCGGCTTGCGCGAATTCGAGGGCGTGATCGAGTGCTCGGCGCAGGACGTGGCCGGGCTGGTGCGCTACATGAAGGAGAACGGCTACCTGGCGCATACCAACGTGGTGATCCTGGGCGACCACCTGTCGCGCCGCAATCCGGTCACCGACAAGCTGCCCCCGCTGGCCGAACGGCATATCTACAACGCCTTCATCTCGGAGCAGGACCTGCGCAAGAACACCGAGCAGATCACCCACTTCGACCTGTTGCCGACGATACTGACCATGAGCGGTTTCGAGTTTGCCGGCGGCCGGCTGGGCCTGGGCTACAGCGCCTTCGGGCGCCAGCCGCAGGCGC
>JBDSTZ010000649.1:0-5664 GCA_039927975.1 Massilia sp.
CTTCTGCTGCTCGCTCATGCGCTTGCGCAGTTCGTGCTCGTACAGCTTCGCCTTGAGCATTTCCATCGCCTCGGCGCGGTTGCGGTGCTGGCTGCGGTCGTTCTGACACTGCACCACAATGCCGGTCGGCGCGTGCGTCATGCGCACGGCGGAATCGGTCTTGTTGATGTGCTGTCCACCGGCGCCGGAAGCGCGGTAGGTGTCGACGCGGATGTCGGCCGGGTTGACGTCGATCTCGATCGAGTCGTCCACTTCCGGATACACGAACAGGCTGGTAAACGAGGTGTGGCGGCCGTTGGCCGAGTCGAACGGCGACTTGCGCACCAGGCGGTGCACGCCGGTTTCGGTGCGCAGGTGGCCGTAGGCGTACTCGCCCTCGACTTTCAAGGTGGCGGTCTTGATGCCGGCCACCTCGCCGTCGGACTGTTCAAGGATCTCGACCTTGAAGCCCTTGCGTTCGCAATAGCGCAGGTACTGGCGCAGCAGCATCGAGGCCCAGTCCTGGGCTTCGGTGCCGCCGGCGCCGGCCTGGATGTCGATGAAGCAGTTGTTCTGGTCCATGGGGTTGCCGAACATGCGGCGGAACTCCATGCCTTCGACGACCTTCTGGATGGCTTCGGTGTCGGCGACGACCGCTTCGAGCGTGTCGTCGTCGTTTTCCTCGCGCGCCATGGCGAACAGGTCGTTGGCGTCCTTGAGGTCGGCGTCGGCCTTGATCAGCGTGTGGACGACCGATTCCAGCGCCTTTTTCTCTTTGCCGAGATCCTGGGCGCGCTTCGGATCGTTCCAGACGGTCGGATCTTCTAGTTCTTCGTTGACTTGTTCGAGCTTCTCTGACTTTTTATCGAAGTCAAAGATACCTCCGAAGTTCGGCTTCGCGACCGGTCAGGTCGTTGAGCAGGGCGGAGAGGGCGTTGATGCGTTCGGCTTCCATGGGCTTGTCGGTCTTTGAATTGGTTGAATCGAACCTTCGATTATACCTTAGCAGCCTGCTGGCGGGGCGGTTCCCACCCGGGCGCGGGCGATGGCGGGGGCGTTCGCGCCGGATGAGCGCTTGATGAGCCTTGGATGAGCGCTTGATGCGCGCGAACGCGCTGCCGTATGATGGTTCGATCTCTTCCACTGGACCGGCCATGCGACGCGTATTTACCGCCCGATGCTGCACCTTTTTCCTCCCGCTGATCCTGCCGGCCGCTGTGCTGGGCGCCGGCAAGCCGCCGCAAGGCGCCACCGCCACGCTGGCATTGCTGGAGACGACCGATCTTCACGCCAATGTGCTCGGCTACGATTACTTCAAGCTGGCGCCGGACGCCTCGTTCGGACTGGATCGCGCCGCCACCCTGATCGCCCAGGCGCGCCGCGATTTCCCCAACTCCTTGCTGCTCGATAACGGCGACACCATCCAGGGCAGCGCGCTGGCGGACTACCAGGCGCTGGTCAAGCCGCTGCCTTGCGACAAGGTGCTGGCGATCTACAAGGCGATGAATCAGCTCGGCTACGATGGCGGCAGCATCGGCAATCACGAGTTCAATTACGGCTTGCCCTACCTGAGCCAGGTGACCGGCAGTCGCTTCAAGGTGGCCGGAGTCGACCAGCGCAAGGGGCGCTGCGCCGGGCCGGCGTTTCCGCTGGTGTTGTCGAACGTCTACAGCACCAAGACCCGCAAGCCGTTGTTCGCGCCCTGGAAGATCATCGACAAACAAGTCAGCGCGCTCGATGCCGAGGGCAAGCCGATCACGGCCACCGTGAAGGTCGGCATCATCGGTTTCACGCCGCCGATGATCATGTCGTGGGACCAGCGCTGGCTCAAGGGCAAGGTCTACACGGCCGGCTTGCGCGAAAGCGCGTTGAAGTACATCCCGGAAATGCGGGCCCAGGGCGCCGACCTGATCGTGGCGATTTCGCATGGCGGTCTGGACGACAGCCCGTATTCGCCGACCATGGAAAATGGCAATTATCATCTGGCGAAAGTGCCGGGCATCGACGCCATGTTGATCGGTCATTCGCACCAGCTGTTTCCCAATCCGGACAGCAAGGTTACGCAATTCAATCTGCCCGGGGTGGACAAGGTACGCGGCCTGGTGCATGGCGTGCCGACCGTCATGGCCAACCAGTGGGGCAAGCATCTGGGCGTGATCGGCCTGCATTTGCGTTACGACGGCAAGCACTGGGTCGCGCAGAAGGAGCAAACCACGGTCGAGGCGCGTGCCGCCCAGCTGGCCGACAAGCGCAGCGTCGCGCCGGACGCTTCGCTGGCCACGCTGGTCGGCGACGAGCACGCGGCGACGCTTGCCTACGTCAAGACCCCGCTCGGCAGCAGCGACTTCCGCATGGCGAGCTATTTTGCCGATGTCGGCGACGTGTCGGCGATCGAGGTGATCAACGTGGCGCAGACGGCCTACGTCAAGCGCTACGTCGCCGCCAGTCTGCGCCAATACGCCCACTTGCCGGTGTTGTCGATGACTTCGGCCTTCAAGGGCGGCTTCGCCGGCGTGACCGACTTTACCGATGTGGCGCCTGGCGACCTGGCCTTGAACAATGCCGCCGATCTCTACCTGTATCCCAACACGCTGTACGCGGTGAAGGTCAATGGCGCCGAACTGAAGGCCTGGCTCGAACGGGCGGCCGAGCGCTTCAACCGGATCGATCCGGCCCAGCAGGCGCCGCAGGAGCTCATCAACCAGGGCTTCGCATCGTATAACTTCGACATGATCACCGATCCGGCATTCAGCTACGAGATCGACGTGAGCCAGGCGCCCGGGGCGCGGATCGGCAAGCTGCAGTATCAGGGGAAGGCGGTCACGCCGCAGCAGGAGTTTCTGGTGGCGACCAACAATTATCGGGCCGGCGGGGGCGGCAGTTTTCCTGGCCTGGATGGCAGCAAGACGGTGCTCGCCTCGCCAGATACGAATCGCGATGTGCTGATTGCTTACGTGAAGGCGGAGAAGCAGTTGCTGCGCGCGCGCCATGCGGCCCAGCGCAGTTGGCGCTTTAGCAAGGTCGACACGGCGGGGTCGGTGGTGTTTCATTCGGCGCCCGACAAGCTGGACCTGGCGCGCGAGGCGGGGCTGGAAAACGTGTCGCTGCTCAAGCCCGATGATGGCGGCGGCAAGGGGCTGTCGCTGTATCGGCTCGATCTGGCGAAGTGACCGGCGCGCGCCGCGTGATGCGCGCGGCGTTTTTGGTCAGTGCAGCTTGGCTTTCTCGGGCTGCACCAGCACGAAAGGACTCACGACCGAGGTCCACAAGGTGGCCTGGCCCTCAGTCCACGCTTGCGCCTGTTCATCGCTGACCTTGCCGATTTTGCCGTCGTTCATCCAGCGGGTCACGCTGTCCTTGTCGTCGTGCGAAATACGCACGGCGACGTCGATCAGGTCGAGTTCGGGGCTGACGAACACCACGGCGCCCATGGCGAAATGCTTTTCCAGCTCGGCCCACGGCAGGCGGGCGGTCTCGCGGTTGATCTTGATGCGCAGGTCGGTATCGTTGTCTGGATTGGTCTTCATGGTCAGTAATTATGGCTCGAAGGGGGCGACCACCGGGGTCGGCGAACCCTCCCATGTTAACCGATAGGCCAGACCTTTGCGCACATTGCCCACCAATGCGGGGCGGAAGCATGCCAGGTTGGTGCCGCCCTCGCGCCGCACGCTGGGAAAAATAATGCCCATCGAACCGGCCTCGAGCAACTGATTGGCCAGTTGTTGCGAGGCGACATAGCTGGCCGGATCGAGGTAGCGCGCAAAGCCGTTGCCGCCGCGCAGATCGTGGAAGGTGCTGGTGAAGTCGGCCAGCAAGGTCTGGTAGGTGACGCTGTCGTCGAAACGGTCGATTTCCTGGTATTCCACGGTCTTGTGGAAAATGATTTCGGCCAGCGCGGTGTCGGGGTCGAAGGCGCAATACCAGGCGCCGCGCTCGCCGTCGTTGAAGCGGCTGCCTTCCGGCCGGGCGTAGGTGTAGGCCGCGTTGATGATGCGGAAAAGCGGCACGCCGAACACCAGCTCGTCGACGCCGATGCCGGGCAGGCCGCCGTATTCGCCGCGCAGGCGTTCATTGGTGGCGTTGTCGAGGTCGAACAGGTCGTGCAGAATGTCGGTCGATTCGGCCAGCGGACACAGCACCGAATCTTCGACATCGGCAAAGCGCGACGGAATCAGGCGGCAGGTGTCGAACTGTCGCAGGGGGGAGAGCTTCGGGACCAGGGCCAAGTTCAAAGGCCCCCACGGCGTGCGTCAAGCAGTTTGCGCACCGTCTGCATGGCCAGCAGGCCGCCGGCGAGCATGTAGGACAGCGGGGTGCGGCCGGCAAACACGGGGTTTTTGTTCGGCAGCATGATCCATTCGTCGGCCAGCTTGTCGCCGTACAGGATGTGCAGTGCCTTGTAGATGCCAAGAAGATAAGAAATGCGGGTGATGCGGTCGACCTCCAGCACGCGGTCGGGGTTCTTTTTCCACTCGTAGAAACTGGACGACGACAGCCCGCCGAGCAGTTCGCGGGCGTCGTCGTCGCGCACCTGCCAGGCGGCGGTCAGCTTGAAAAAGCCTTTCAGAGCCGACTGCGACAGCCGCTCGCGCTCGGCGCGGGCGTTCAGGTCGATCAGGACGGCAGGTTCAAAGCGACTCTTCGGGTAGGCAAAGGCAAGATTCATGGCGGCTCCTGTTATGGAGTCTTTATACTCCGATTCCGGTTTGATTGCAAGCCGCCGGCGTGCGGCGTGGACGGGGCTCATGGCGCGGCGCTGGTGGCAGCCAGCGTTATCGAGGGTCTGTTGACCACCGTCAAATCCAGGCGGTAGAAGAAGTCTGGGGGGTGGCGTTTCATTGGATGGCTCCCGCGCCGAGCGGCCGCGCGCGCGCCTGCAGGGCATCCTGGACGAAGTCGCGCGCGGCGTTATTGAGCGCATTCCACTGGGCGATGGCTTCGCCGCGCAACAGCTTCTTGTCCATGTAGATCATATCGCTCAATTCGGCGGGCGCGGCGTCGGCGGCCAGCTGTGAGATGCCCGAGCCGAAGGTGGACCAGGCCGCGCGCAGCTGTTCGAGATAGTCGCTCAATTCTTCGAGCGCGGTGTCGAGCCAGACGCCGTCGCCCAGGATTGGTTCGAGCCGCGTCAGCACGCTGCGCAGGGCTTCCGTTTCGCCTTGCCTGACCAGCAGGCCGTTTTCAAGCGCGCTCAGTTCAGCCTTGATTTCGGCCTTCTTCCCTTGGCTGAACAGGCCAAGCTGCGCCAGTTCAGTTTCACGCGCGGCGATCCGCGTTTCGAGGGCGCCCAGTTCGTCCTGCGCCTGCCGCAGGCGCGGAAATGCGTCCTTGCAGATGGCGGCCAGCGCGCCGTGCGCCTCGAGCAGCACGCCCTTGTAGCCGGCCAGCGCTTCGAGCAGGGGATTGATCTCGTCCATCGCCTCGCCGGCGATATTGCCCATCAGATGAAGGGCGGTACGCACGTCGTCGGGCGTGCGCGCCGCCGCCATGCCCTGAAACAGCGCGGTGACCGAATCGGCATTGGTCTGCAGGCGCCGCACCCACCACAGCATCGCGCCATCGAGCCGGGCCGGCGGCGAGGCCTGCGCCAGGCGGGCCGAGGCCGGGGCGACGAACAGCGCCACCGTACGGCGCAAGCGCACCATCGCCTGGCGCAAGTCGGGCTCCGCGAAGGCGTCGTCGGGC
>JBDSTZ010000650.1:0-14491 GCA_039927975.1 Massilia sp.
CTCGTCCCAGTGCGTGTAGAGGAAGTTTTCCTGGTGGTGCGCGAGGCACCACTTGGCCATGATCGAGCCGCCGCGCGAGACGATGCCCGTCCGCCGGTTGGCCGTTAGGGGGACGAAGCGCAGCAGGACGCCCGCGTGGATCGTGAAGTAGTCCACGCCCTGCTCGGCCTGCTCGACGAGCGTGTCGCGGAACAGCGCCCACGTGAGATCCTCGGGCGCCCCACCGACTTTTTCGAGCGCCTGGTAGATCGGGACCGTCCCGATGGGGACGGGCGAGTTGCGGAGGATCCACTCGCGCGTCTCGTGGATGTGCGCGCCCGTCGAGAGGTCCATGACGGTGTCGGCGCCCCAGCGGATGGCCCACGTCAGCTTTTCTACTTCCTCGGCGATGCTCGACGTGACCGCCGAGTTGCCCATGTTGGCGTTGATCTTGACCAGGAAGTTGCGCCCGATGGCCATCGGCTCCAGCTCCGGGTGGTTGATGTTGGCGGGAAGGATGGCGCGTCCACGGGCGATCTCGTCGCGGACGAACTCGCCGGTCATGTGGTCGGGGATCGAGGCACCGAAGTCCTCGCCGTCGCGGATCAGGCCCGCAACTTGCGCGCGGCCGGCCCCATGGGCGATCGGCTGGCCGACCTGATGGGCCGCCAGCACCCGGGCCAGTCGTTCGGCGCCGCCATTCCGGCCGAGATCACCGCCGAATTCGTGCGCGAGGAAATCGCCCGCGGCCGCGCCATCATCCCGGCCAACATCAATCACCCGGAAGTCGAGCCGATGATCATCGGCCGCAATTTCCTCGTCAAGATCAACGCCAACATCGGCAATTCGGCGGTCACCTCGTCGATCGGCGAGGAAGTCGAAAAAATGACCTGGGCGATCCGCTGGGGCGGCGACAACGTGATGGACCTGTCGACCGGCAAGCACATTCACGAAACGCGCGAATGGATCATCCGCAACAGCCCGGTGCCGATCGGCACGGTGCCGATCTACCAGGCGCTGGAAAAAGTCAACGGCAAGGCCGAAGACCTGACCTGGGAAATCTTCCGCGACACCCTCATCGAACAGGCCGAGCAGGGCGTCGACTACTTCACCATCCACGCCGGCGTGCTGCTGCGCTATGTGCCGATGACGGCCAAGCGCCTGACCGGCATCGTCTCGCGCGGCGGCTCGATCATGGCCAAATGGTGCCTCGCGCACCACAAGGAATCCTTCCTCTACACGCACTTCGAAGAGATCTGCGCCATCATGAAGGCCTACGACGTCTCGTTCAGCCTCGGCGACGGCCTGCGTCCCGGCTCGATCTACGACGCCAACGACGAAGCTCAGTTGTCCGAACTGCGCACCCTCGGCGAACTGACCCAGGTCGCCTGGAAGCACGACGTGCAAGTGATGATCGAAGGCCCCGGCCACGTACCGATGCACCTGATCAAAGAGAATATGGACTTGCAGCTTGACCAGTGCGGCGAGGCGCCGTTCTACACGCTGGGCCCTCTGACCACCGATATCGCACCCGGCTACGACCACATCACATCGGGCATCGGCGCGGCCATGATCGGCTGGTACGGCACCGCCATGCTGTGCTACGTGACGCCGAAGGAGCACCTCGGCCTGCCCGACAAGAACGACGTCAAGGACGGCATCATCACCTACAAGATCGCCGCCCACGCCGCCGACCTGGCCAAGGGCCACCCCGGTGCGCAGATCCGCGACAACGCGCTGTCGAAGGCGCGCTTTGAATTCCGCTGGGACGACCAGTTCAACCTCGGTCTCGACCCGGACAAGGCGCGCGAATTCCACGACGAGACCTTGCCCAAGGATTCGGCCAAGGTGGCGCACTTCTGTTCGATGTGCGGCCCGCATTTCTGCTCGATGAAAATTACCCAGGAGGTGCGCGAGTACGCCGCCAACCAAGGCCTGTCCGACGCCGCCGCGCTCGCCAAAGGCATGGAGGAAAAGAAGATCGAGTTCGTCAAGAGCGGCGCCGAAATCTACCGCAAGCAGTGAGGCCGGCGTGATCGAGATCGAACTTAACGGCGCCGCCCACCAGGTGGCGCAGGGCTCCAGTTTGCAGGCGCTGATCGCCTCGCTCGCGCTGGAAAACCAGGCGCTGGCGCTGGCGGTCAACCGCCAGGTGGTGCGGCGCGAGCGCTGGCATGATCAGCAGCTCCAGGCCGGTGATAAGGTCGACGTGGTGCGGGCAATCGGTGGCGGCTAGCGGCGCGGCAGTCTCCGGCGGCTAACGGCACCGGCCGTCGCAGCGGCGCCCGTTCGGCGCATCGGCGGCGGCGCGTGGTCGGCCCGTCCACGGCGGCGCGTGTTCGGCCCGTCGACGTCGACGAGCGATGCGGTTCATTGTCGGCGGTGAGGGGCGCGGTGGCGAGCGTGGCGGTAGCGAGTGTCGCGGCTGCGCCTATAAAACAGTGTAGAGATCAGGGAAAGATAAACAGCAATGACAGTCAATCATGAAGCACTGGTGCAGGGCCCGCAGGACGCGCCCCTGACCATCGCCGGCAAACAGTACAGATCGCGCCTCTTGGTCGGCAGCGGCAAATACCGCGACCTGGCGCAAACGCGCGAGGCGACCGACGCCGCCGGCGCGGAAATCATCACGGTGGCGATCCGCCGCGTGAACATCGGCCAGGACCCCAAGGCTCCCAGCCTGCCCGACGTGCTGCCGCCGTCGCAATACACCATCCTGCCGAACACGGCGGGCTGCTACACCGCCAAGGATGCGGTCTATACGCTGCAGCTGGCGCGCGAACTGCTGAACGGCCACAAGCTCGTCAAGCTCGAAGTGCTGGGCGACGAGAAGACCTTGTTCCCGCACATGCCGGAAACCCTGGTCGCGGCCGAGGCCTTGGTGCGCGACGGCTTCGACGTGATGGTCTATTGCAGCGACGATCCGATCCAGGCCAAGCTGCTCGAAGACATCGGCTGCGTGGCGGTGATGCCGCTGGCTTCGCTGATCGGCTCCGGCATGGGCATCCTCAATCCGTGGAACCTGTCGCTGATCATCGAACAAGCCAAGGTGCCGGTGCTGGTCGACGCCGGCGTCGGCACCGCCTCCGACGCCGCCATCGCGATGGAGCTCGGCTGCGACGGTGTGCTGATGAACAGCGCGATCGCCGGCGCACGCGACCCGGTGCGCATGGCGCGCGCGATGCGCCTGGCAGTTGAAGCGGGCCGCGAAGCCTTCCTCGCCGGCCGCATCGCCAAACGTTTCGCCGCCTCGCCGTCCTCGCCGATGGCTGGACGGATGACATGATGCGGCCATCGGTGCTGGTGTTCGCCGGGCTCGATCCCTCGGGCGGCGCCGGCATCAGCGCCGATATCGAGGCAATCGGCGCCCAGGGCGCGCACGCGCTGCCGGTGGTCACCGCGCTGACGGTGCAGGACAACAACCGCGTGCACGACGTGGTGCCGGTCGACCGCGCACTGCTGCTGCGCCAGGCGCGCGTGCTCGCCGCGAGTATCGAGATCAAGGCGGTCAAGATCGGCATCCCCGGCAACCGCGCCAACGCCGAAGCCATCGCCGTCATCATCGGCGAACTGCGCGTGCAGCATCCGGCCTTGCCGGTGGTGCTCGACCCGGTGCTCGCCAGCGGTCATGGCGACAGTCTCGCGCGTGGCAACGCGCTGGCCGCGCTGGCGCCGCTGCTGGAAGTGGCGACCGTGGTCGTGCCGAATCTGCCCGAAGCACAGGCGCTCGGCGAGGCCGGCTGCCCGCACGTGCTGGTCACCGGCGGCCACGCGCAGGACGAACAGGTGATCAATCGCTGGCACCACGGCGGCCACGTGCGCGAGTGGGCCTGGCCGCGCCTGGCCGGCGAGTTTCATGGCAGCGGCTGCACATTGGCGGCAGCGATCGCCGCCCGCCTGGCGGTGGGCGATTCAATGGAAACGGCGCTCGAACGCGCGCAGCGCTATTGCGCCCTGAGCCTGTCCGCCGCCTACCGCATCGGCGCCGGGCAGAGTGTCCCTGGGCGCCAACTCACACAGCACTAAAGGATTTTTCATGCGTGGACTTTATCTCGTCACCCCCAACTGGGACGACACCGCGCGCCTGCTCGATTGCACCGAGCAGGCGCTGGTTGCGGGCGTGGCGCTGCTGCAATACCGCCACAAGAGCGCCTCACCGGCATTGCGGCGCGAGCAGGCCGGCGCCTTGCTGGCCTTGAGCCGCCGCCATGGCTGCCCCTTCATCGTCAATGATTTCGTCGAACTGTGCGAAGAGATCGACGCCGACGGCGTGCACCTGGGCGGCACCGACGCCAGCGTGGCCGAGGTGCGCGCGCGGCTTGGCGCGGGCAAGATCATCGGCGCCTCCTGCTACGGCGACCTCGCGCTGGCGCATGCGGCGGAGCAGGGCGGCGCCAGTTACGTCGCGTTCGGCGGCTTCTATCCGTCGCTGGTCAAGGTCTATCCGGTGACGACCGCGCCGGCGATCGTGACGCAAGCGAAGGCCGCGCTGGCGCTGCCGGTGGTGGTCATCGGCGGCATGACGGTCGCCAACGCGGCCCCACTGGCTGACCGTGGCGCCGACATGGTGGCGGCTATCACCAGCGTCTACCAGGCGAGCGACATCGGCGCGGCCGTGCGCGGCTTCCGATCCCTGTTCTAGCCGTCCTGCCCACAGCATGCCGCTGTCGCCTATGATGGCGGCACGCGGACAGCAGGGACAGCAGGGACAGCTTGAATGAAACAGGAACAATTCGCCAGCGATGGCTATGTCGTCGTGCCCGGGGTACTGACGCCGGCGCACTGCGCGCGACTGGCCGCGTCCGTGTCCGTCGGGGCCGGCGCCGCCGGCAGCCGAAGCCTACTGGCGCAAGACTGGTGCGCCGCGCTGGCGATCGAACTGCGCCGCGACTCCGCGCTGGCGGGTTTGATTCCCGCTACCCATGTGGCGGTGCAGTGCAACTACTTTGAAAAGTCGGCGTCATGCAACTGGCTGGTGCCGCTGCACCAGGACTTGAGCATTCCCGTGGCGGACCGGGTCGACGGAGCCGGGCTGCGCGGTTGGTCGGAAAAGGAGGGCGAGCTGTTTGTCCATGCGCCGCCCGAGGTGCTCGGCCAGCTCATCGCCTTGCGCCTGCATTTGGACCCGTGCGGCGCCGTTGACGGCCCGCTCAAGGTGGTGCCAGGCTCGCATGCATCGGGACGGATGGCGGCAGGCGCGGTAGCGGACCGGCCGGCGCTGGCGATCGAAGCGGACATCGGCGATGCGCTGCTCATGCGCCCCCTGTTGCTGCACGCCTCGTCGAAATCGGCTGGCTGCGGCCGGCGCAGGGTGCTGCACGTGGTGTTTGGTCCGCCGGCATTGCCACAAGGTCTAAGTTGGCGCCATGCCATCTGAATGCGCGCCTCGGCTTGGACAAAATGGAAATTAATGTTGGCAAGCAAGAACATTTTGTCGAAGAATTTTACATATCTATTTACCAACTCAAATTTCATTTTTGTAACTATATGTTTCTAAAGAACAAAAGCTCTCTGGAACGATCTTTGCTTAGGGAGTGACCGTTGTTCAAAACTACACGGGAACTTAAAATGAAAATCTCCACACTCTTCGCGACGCTCGTCGCCTCGCTGCTGGTCGGCCTCGCCGCCAGCGGTTCGGCCAATGCCACAGCTTTTTCGGTCACCTCGGCTACCATCGACCAGGGCACCGGCTACGGCGTCGACGATTCTGAGCAAACCAACGCCAATCCGACCTTGCTCGGCGCCGTGTTCACGAACACCTTCGTGGCGCAAAATTTCGCCCTGAGCGTCCTCAACAGTACCAAGGTATTCGACGTCGGCACCATCCTGTTCAACGAGCCGAACACCAATTCCGGCATCGTCGCCGCCGAAACGGACAATCTCGGCGTTACCGTAAACTTCTTGTTCACCGCGCCCGACAATGTCGCCCACCTGGTCACGGCCAGCGGCAATGCCGTGACTGGTCCGGTAAACGATACCGACGTGGACTTTTCGATTGTCTGGGCCCCTGTCACGATCAATTTCGGCACCAACGGCAAGTACGGCATCTCGCTGTCCGACCTCTCATGGGCCGGCAGCAGCACCCAGACCCTGGCCGCGACGATTACCCTGCTGGCGCTCGACGGTCAGACCAACGCCAACGCAGTGCCTGAGCCTGCGAGCCTGGCCCTGCTGGCACTCGGCCTGGCCGGTATCGCCAGCCAGCGCAAGCGCGCCAAGCGTTCCGTCTAATTCAGACATGGCGTCAGGAGAGCCCGGTGCGTGCGCCGGGTTTTTTTTCGGGTACGCGCTGCAGGGCGCGTTGACTTGCAGGTGAAAGTCCTCTGCCCACCGGCGCCAGAGCCGCGCGCCTAGGCGCTGGCCGCCGTGCCGGCCAGCTTGTCCTCGGGCGCATCGGTTCCGTCACCGTCCACGATGGCGGCCGGCGCGCTGGCCGCCACCAGGCTCAGACGCGGCTGCGCGAACTGTTCCCTGAGGAAGGCGGCGATCTTCTCCTGCGTGCTGGCCAGGTAGGGAATCGTCAGGTGGTCCGAATGCGGCACGATCTCGTCCTTGTACAGCGTGCCGAGCTGGGCCACCAGCAGATCGGTGTGCGAATGCGGCACGATGTCGTCGCTGGCCGCGCGCAGCACATAGGTCGGCGCCTTCAGCGAGGGCGCATACTTGACCGATTCAAACTTGTGGCGCAACACGTACTCGACCGGCACGGCGCGGAAACGCCGCTTGGCGATCGCCAGGATCGAGTCGTACGGCGTGATCAGCACCACCGCGTGGGCCGGGCGCTCCTTCGCCACCTGCACCGCCACGCCCGAACCGAGACTGCGGCCCACCACCGCGATGCGGGCCGGATCGATGTTCGGCCGCGCGCCCAGCCAGTCGAACAGCATGCGCCCGTCGTCGACGATGTGCAGCTCGGCCGGGTCGCCGTGCGATTCGCCATAGCCGCGATAATTAACGGCCAGCACCGCCATGCCGGGGAACAGCCGGCCGGCGTCGCGCGCGACCCACGACACTTCCTCGGAACGGCCGCCAAAATACACCACGCCCGGATGCGGGCCCGGCACCTTCGGCGTCATCAGCCAGCCCGACAGGCGGGTGCCGTCTTTACTGTGCAGCACGATGGGCCGGGTCCGGTGGCCGCTGCTGCGCGGCCGGTCGACTTCGCGCCGCACATTCGGATTGAACAGCAGGCGGCGCTGGCCGGCCGCGACCGCAGCGGTCATTCCCAACCACAATACGCTGGCCAGTCCTGCAAGACTTGCTACTTTTTTGGTGTTGTTCATGAGCACCAGTCTACCTGTGTTTTAGGGCTTTCGTGGCCGGTTCACGCAGCAGTGCGCGCCGGCACGCGGTGTTCAGAATCGAGCGTGGCCTTCCTGCAACGCTGGCTTTCAGCACGGGCGTGCGGGCGCCGTGCCTTGCCGGCTTTGTGTAGTATCGGGGTAGGATTTTTCCGCATGCGCCTGCGTCGCGCACGCGGCGTTTGCCATTCGAAAGGGGGAGCCATGTCGCCAGCGGCCCTGATCACCATTCACGGCATGGGAGACACCCCGGCCACCTACGCCGACGACCTGCGCCGCCGGGTGGCCGACCGGGTTGGCACGCGTTTCGCCCAGCAGGTCGATTTCCGCGCCGTGTATTACCAATCCATCCTGCAAGCCAACGAACAGGTCGTGTGGGACCGGGTCGATGCGCGCGCCAAGCTCCATTACGACCAGTTGCGGCGCTTCCTGCTGTTCGGCTTCGGCGACGCCGCCGGGCTTGAAAACCGCAAGGAGGAACCGGGTTCGGTGTACGAACTGGCGCAAATGGAAATCGCCAAGACCCTGCTCGACGCCTGCGGCCGCAACGGCCCGGGCACGCCGCTGGTGTTCCTCAGCCATTCACTGGGCGGCCAGGTCTTGTCGAACTATATTTACGACGCGCAGAAGGCGCGCAGCGGTTTGCCGGTCGCGGCCGGCGTGTGGCGCGACATCGACCACTGGGCCATCACCTTGCGCGGCAAGGCGCTGAGCGCGCCCGAGAAAGCTTTCCTGGCGGCCGAGACGGCGATGGGCTGGATCAGCACCGGCTGCAATATTCCCATCTTCGTCGCCGCGCACAAGGAGATGACGATCATCCCGATCGCCCGGCCCCGGCCCAATTTTCGCTGGATTAATATCTACGATCCCGACGACGTGCTTGGCTGGCCCTTGCAGCCGCTGTCCGAGGGCTACCGGCTGCTGGTCGAAGACCGCGCGATCAATGCCGGCCAGGGCCTGATCAACTGGATCCTGAAAAGCTGGAACCCGCTGTCACACAATGCCTACTGGTCCGATGCCGAGGTGGTGGAGCCGCTGGCCGGGATGTTGCTGCAGCTGATCAGTTAAGTGCAGTTCGCGGCGTCGGGCCTCACCTCGGCGACGGGCCGAAGCGTCCCGCCTGGTAATCGTTGATCGCCTCGACGATCTGTTCGCGCGTGTTCATCACGAAAGGTCCGTGCGCGACCACCGGTTCGCCCAGCGGCGCGGCGTGACCGTAGACCACCAGTGCGTCGTCCTCGGCGCTCAGCGAAATAGTGTCGCCTTCCTCGCTCAGTTCGGCCAGATGAAAGGCCTCGGCGCGGTCCGGGCCCACGTGCACCGCGCCGCTCACCACGTACAGGAACACATTGCGTCCGATCAGCCCGGGCAGTGCCAGGGACGCGCCGGCCTTCAACGCGATCGTGCTCATGAAGACGCCGGTGAGCGTGTTCACCGGGCCGCTGACACCGTCCCAGTCGCCGGCAATGAGCTGCATGCTCGCCTTGCCGGCGTCGAGCGCGAGCACGGGAATTTCCTCGCGTTGCAGGCCGGTATAGGCGGGCGCCGTCATCTTCAGCCGGCCCGGCAGGTTGATCCACAGTTGCAGGATTTCAAGCGGACCGCCGTCGCGCAGGAATTCCTGCGGCGAAATCTCGGCGTGCACGATGCCGCTGCCGGCCGTCATCCATTGCACGCCGCCAGCGCGGATGATGCTCTCGTGGCCGGCGCTGTCCTTGTGGGTGAGCATGCCCTCGACGATGAAGGTGACGGTCTCGAAGCCGCGATGCGGATGCGGTCCGAACGGCAAGCCACGATTGCCCGGCGGGTAAGTCTGTGGGCCGTGGTGGTTCAGAAACAGAAACGGATCGATCTGCTCGAGGTGCGGACCCGGCAAGGGCCGCTGCGTGAGCAGGTCGCCGATGTCGTCGCGTAGCGAAGGGTGGAAGCGCTTGATGTTTTTCTGACTCATGCCTGAGGCTCTCTCGTGATCGAAACAGCATCACTTTACAGCAAGTGGCGGCATCGCGGCGCGCCTCTGCCAGCGTCGATATTTGTCAGCCAGACAGCGGGACATTCCTCACTCTAGCGTCCGCGTCCGCTTCGATATCCCCCGTAAGAACATCCATTTGTCCTGTAGGTCGCGCCCTACGCCGAGTTTTTTGAACGCGTGATGTTTTGTGACTTTCAAGCGGACTCACTATGAGCCGCTCCGCTTTGGTCGATATGAAAGAAGGCCAATGGTTACAAGGCTTACTTCGATGCAAGCGGTGGATTTTCCGGCCATAAAAAGTGGCGAAAAACGCATGCTAGGATGAATTCTCCAGTGCGGTTTGTTGGGTGTTCCCGGTGTCATCAACGATGCTTGGGAACGACGCCGGGATCGATCGTGCAAGCCGATTGTCGCGGCGCCTGACCCACCGCAACAGGCGACATGCAACTGAGCGCGCGCTGAGAAATCTAACCAATTGGTGTGTTTCCCCGGCCAACTGGTGCGTTTCAATCGATGCGCTTGGTTGGCGCGGAAAGCGCGCCAGCCATACACGCCGTCAACCAGGAACAAGACGAACCAAGCACAAGACGAACCAAGAACAAGACGATCCATGCATATACTTGAACTCACGAAGCCCGATGGCCGCCAGCTGACCCTGTACAGCGCGCATCCGATCGCGCCCGACTTGTGCGCGCCGAGTCCGTTTCGCAAGCCGCAAGGCGCCAACCCCCATCTGCGCTGGCACGCCCTGCGCGGCGAATGGGTCAGCTACGCCGCCTATTGCCAGAACCGCGCCTACCAGCCGCCCCCGCCCTACAACCCGCTGGCGCCGTCCAGCGAGGCCATGCCGGCCACCGAGATTCCCGCCGGCGCCTACGAAATCGCCGTGTTCGACAATTGCTATCCGGCGCTGTCACTGGCCGCAAGCGCGGCGCCCACGCTGTGCGTGCCGAGCGCGCCGGCCACCGGGCATTGCGAAGTGGTGGTGTTCAGCCAGGATCCCGCGCTGGCACTGGGCCAGTTGCCGCTCTCGCGCATCGAACTGCTGCTCGAAGTGTGGGCCGACCGCAGCCGGCGGATCGGCGCCTTGCCCGACATCGCCTACGTCCAGCCGTTTGAAAACCGCGGCGCCGAGGTGGGCGCCACGCTGGCCCACCCGCACGGCCAGATCCACGCCTATTCCATCGTGCCGCCGGTGCCGGCGCGCATGCTGGCGCAGGAACGCGCCTATTTCGACGAGCACGGCAGCGCGCTGCTGTGCGACATCGCCCGCGACGAGGCGGCCTGTGCCGCGCGCGTGCTGTATGAAGGCGAGTACGCCACCGCCTTCGTGCCGGCCTGCGCGCGCTATCCCTACGAAGCGTGGATCGTGCCGACCGCGCCGGCGCCCGATTTTGCCTCGCTTACCTTGCCTCAGCGCGAAGACCTGGCGCGCGCGCTCAAGACGGTGCTGCTCAAATACGACGGCCTGTGGGACCGTCCCTTTCCCTACCTGATGTGCTGGTACCAGGCGCCCGCCGACGGCCGGCGCCACCCGGAAACCCAGTTGCACGCCGAATTGCTGCCGCCCTGCCGCACCCGCGAGCGGCGCAAGGTGCTGGGCGGCGCCGAGCTGGGCGCCGGCCTGTTCAGCATGGACGTGCTGCCCGAAACCACGGCCTTCGAGTTGCAGCAGGTCGCCGTTGAACTGGAGGCCGCGTGAGGCCGGCGCTGGCGGCCGGCGCGGCCGAAGTGGCTGTCAAGCTCGGCGCGCTGCGCCAGTTCCTGGCTGCGCACGGCGGCGGGGCGCTGCGCCTGCGCGGCAGCGACTGGTTCGCCTGGGTCACGGCGGGCGGCGCCAACACGGTGCTGCTGGCCAGCGACACCGGCGTGGCCGAGGTGCTGGTCACGCGCGCCGAGGCCTGCATCCTGACCGACGAAATCGAGGCCGAGCGCCTCAAGGCCGAACAGGTGCCGCCCGGCTTCACCTTCCACGTCGCGCCATGGACCGACACCGACTTGCACGACGCCTTCGTGCTCGGCGAGGCCGGCGGCGCGCCGGTGCTGAGCGACCATCCGGGGCCCGGCGAGCTGCCGCTGCCGGGCGGCGCGCGCCAGCTGCGCCTGCGCATGTCGGCGCCCGAGCAAGCGCGTTACCGCGCCCTCGGGCTGGACGCGGCGTGCGCCGCGAGCGAGGTGATGCGCAAGGCGCGGCCCGACTGGACCGAGTACGCGCTGGCCGGCGCCGGCGCCGAAGCGCTGTGGCGGCGCGGCATCGAACCGGCGCTGGTGCTGGCCGCCGGCGAGCGGCGCGTGCAGCAATACCGGCATCCGACCCCGAGCGACGCGCCGCTCGGCCGCCAGGCCATGCTGGTGCTGTGCGCGCGCCGCCACGGCCTGGTGGCCAACCTCACGCGCTTCGTCTGCTTCTGCCAGCCACCGTTGCGCCAGAGCGAAATGAAGCAGGTCGAGGCGACCGGCCTGGCCGCCTGCGTGCCGGGCAATTCGCTGTCGGCCGTCTACCACGCGCTGGTCCAGGCCTACCACCATGCCGGCCAGCCCGCGGCGATCCGCGAACACCACCAGGGCGGCGTCACCGGCTACCGCGCGCGCGAGCTGGTGGCCACTCCGAGCACTGCCTTGCAGTTAGAGAGCGGCATGGCGGTCGCCTTCAATCCGAGTTTCCAGGGCATCAAGATCGAGGACACCTTCCTGATCGGCGAGCACGGCCTGGAAAACCTCACCTGCGACCCCGACTGGCCGGCGCTGGCCGTGCAGGGGCGCATGCGCCCGCTGTGGCTGGAGGTCACGTGGTAGGGCGCAGCGCGGCCTGCATGCGCACGGTCCGCACGGCATTACCTGGCCGGCCGATGGCGCCGGCCGCATTGATTCGATAAAGGGAAAACAATGAGCGATTTCGAGTATCCACGTCCCCAGATGGTGCGCGAGCACTGGATCAGTCTCAATGGCAAATGGAAATTCATGTTCGACGACGAGCGCCGCTACGGCTTGCCCGACGGCGAGGCCGAGTGGACCCACGAGATTGAGGTGCCGTTCGCGCCCGAGACCGAATTGAGCGGCATTGGCGACACCGGATTCCACAAGGTCTGCTGGTACGAGCGCAATTTCCACGTGATGCCGGCCGTCGGCCACACTATCCTGCATTTCGGCGCGGTCGACTACAAGGCGCGGGTCTGGGTCAACCGTCACCTGGTGGCCGAGCACGAGGGCGGTCACACGCCGTTCGCCATCGACATCAGCAGCGCGCTCGACCTCTCCGGCGAGCAACTGGTGACGGTGCTGGTCGAGGACGATCCGCACGACCTGGCCAAGCCGCGCGGCAAGCAGGACTGGCTGCTCGAACCGCATTCGATCTGGTATCCGCGCACCACCGGGATCTGGCAATCGGTGTGGGTCGAGCAAGTGGCCAGCACCTTCATCCAAACGCTGCGCTGGACGCCGATCTTCGAAACCTACGAAATCGGCTGCGAAATCATCGCCACCGGCGACATCCTCGAAGACCTGTTCGTCGAGGTCAAGATCTGGCACGGCGCGCTGTTGCTGGCCGACGACCATTACAAGCTGGTCGGCAACGAGGCGACCCGCAAGATCGCCCTGTCGGACCCCGGCATCGACGACTCGCGCAACGAGCTGCTGTGGAGTCCCGAGCGGCCGACCCTGCTCGACGCCGAAGTCACCCTGCACAGCCGCGGGAAGGTGCTCGACAAGCTGCGTTCCTATACGGCGCTGCGCTCGGTGGCGATCAACCGCGACCGCTTCATGCTCAACGGCCGCGCCTACCCGCTGCGGCTGGTGCTGGACCAGGGTTACTGGCCTAAAAGCCTGATGACGGCGCCGTCCGACGCGGCCTTGCGGCGCGATGTCGAGCTGGCCAAGGCGATGGGCTTCAACGGCGTGCGCAAGCACCAGAAGATCGAAGACCCGCGCTACCTGTACTGGGCCGACAAGCTGGGCCTGCTGGTGTGGGAGGAAATGCCTTCGGCCTACCGTTTCAGCCCGAAGGCGATCACCCGCATGGTGCGCGAATGGACCGAGGCGATCGAGCGCGACTACAGCCATCCCTGCATCATCGTATGGGTCGCCTTCAACGAATCGTGGGGCGTGCCGAACCTGACCCTGACCCAGGCCCACCGCAACGCGGTCGAAGCGCTGTACCACCTGACCCGCACGCTCGACGCCACCCGCCCGGTGATCGGCAACGATGGCTGGGAAGCCTCGGCCACCGACATCCTCGGCATCCACGATTACGACTGCGACGCCGAACGGCTCGGCGCGCGCTACGCCGTGACCGATCCGGTGCGCACCCTGTTCGACCAGCGCCGTCCGGGCGGGCGCATCCTGACGCTGGACGGCTTTCCGCACCGCGGCCAGCCGATCGTGCTTACCGAGTTCGGCGGCATCGCCTTCGACGACAAGGCCGACGCCGCCGCCGCGACGCCGAGCGCGCCCGACACGCCCCCCGAGACCGGCAAACGGGCCATCACATGGGGCTATTCGCGCGCCTACAACGCCGACAGTTTTTTCGCGTTGTACCGCAGCCTGCTGACGGTGGTCAACAGCACCTTCATGTTCAGCGGCTTTTGCTACACCCAATTCACCGACACATTTCAGGAGGCTAATGGTCTGCTGCGCGCAGACCGCACACCAAAGATTCCGCTCGACCAGATTTACGCGGCCACAACCAATGTCCGTCACGAGAAGGATGAGGAGGAACCAGGGTCAGGGCGCAACTGGGAAATTCCAGCCACGCCCACGCCAGGCCCCTAGAGTCGCGGGTGGCCGATTTGCCGAACCAGGATCGCGCACGGCGCCCATGATGGGCGCCGCCAGGTCCGCCAGGGATCGACCAGGTGGCAGCTTGCAGCCTGCCCCGGACGATGTCGCCATCGGGTTCAGCCAACGGCAGCGCGACCCTAGTCAACACGAAAACCATTGTCTTTAACTGACGCCCAGCACGGGCGAGAAGGAGTCATCATGCCAACGATCGTCGTTTTTTGCCACCTGCGCTGGGATTTTGTGTATCAGCGACCGCAGCAACTGTTATCGCGGCTGGCGCAACACTATCGCGTCCTGTTTGTGGAGGAGCCGGTCCACGACGACGGCGAGCCGTTCATGGAGCAAAGCAGTCCGGCGCCGAACGTGACGGTGTGCCGGGCCCATACGCCGATCCACGCCAGCGGCTTCCACGATGACCAGATCCCGCTGCTGCAGCCGCTGCTGGCCCGGCTGCTGCCGGCCG
>JBDSTZ010000651.1:0-1649 GCA_039927975.1 Massilia sp.
GGCTGGTTCGGATTGACGATCACGCGTGCGTCGGGCAGCGTATCGCCGGGCAGGTGATGGTCGGTCACCACCACGTCGATGCCGAGCTTTTTCGCCGCCAGCACGCCATCCACGCTGGCGATGCCATTGTCGACGGTGATGATGATGTCGGGCGACTTCTCGCGCGCCGTGAGCGCCACGATTTCCGGCGTCAGGCCGTAACCGTACTCAAAACGGTTCGGCACGATGTAGTCGATGCGCGCGCCCATCGCGCGCAGGCCGCGCAGGGCCACGGCGCAAGCGGTGGCGCCGTCGCAATCGTAGTCGGCCACGATGGTCATGTTTTTACCGGCCGCGATGGCGTCGGCCAAAAACACGGCGGCTGCGTCGATGTGCAGCAGGCCCGATGGCGCCATCAGCGAGGCCAGTTCGCAGGACAGTTCGCGGCTGTCGGTCAGGCCGCGTGATGCATACAGGCGCGCCAGGACGGGATGAACGCCACTCTGGCGCAGCATTTCGGACGTGCGGAAGGAACAAACGCGGGTGCTGATACGGGTCATGGCAACAATGCAGAAAGAGAGGGGCGGCGCCAGAACGCGCGCTGCGCCAGGCTGGTGATGGTCAGGTCGCGCTGGCGCGTGCGGTCGCTCAGCAGCAGTTGCAGGGTGATCGCACCGGACTGCACGGCGGCAAGCGCGGGCGCGAACACGCTCGCGTCCAGCTGCGCCATGTGCGCCAGCCAGGCGGCCCAGTCGCCTGCCATGGCCGATTCGATCAACTGGCCGCAGACCAGGGTAGCGTCGCGGCGGGCGCCGATCAGCGTGCCGATACCGGCGTCCTTCTGGTTAGTCAGTTTGGCCAGCCAGGGGGGCACGTCAATACTATATAGCGCGTCAGTCGCCGCGCCAGCACTGGCAGTCGTGGGGGCCCACGGCCAGAAGCCGTTGATGCTGGTCTGGCCGCGCGCGGCGCGTTCAACATTGGCGGGGTGCTCGAACCACAGCATCTGAATTTCGTTTTGCAGCTTGCGAAATTCCACCGCCTTCGGACCGGCGGGCAGCCAGTCGGTCAGGTTCAGGCTCACGGCGGAATCGGGCGATGCGGTGGACAGCTCGGCCCAGCCGTCGGCGCGCATGAACCAGGTGCTGGCATCGCCATACAGCAGCGTCTTGCCGGTGTCGTCAACGTACGGTTTGGCGGCATCGAACAGGGCGCGTGCGTGTTCTTCGTCCAGGCGCAGGCCGCGCGCGTCGTGCAGCAGCAGATGGCTACGTGTGACTTCAATATGCGCGGGATGGAGCATGAACCAGGTGCCGGCAGCCGAATCGAGGCCATGTGCGCGCATGACGGCGGCGGTGAAGGCCGGGCGGCCGTCGGCGCTCACGCCCATGTGGCGCGCGAGCCAGCTTTCGTAGGGCAGGGTGCGCAGCGCATCGTCGTGTGGCGTATCGGCACGGCTGCGCGGACGGCTGATCAGCGCGGCAAGGCTTGGGGTTTGCAGCGCACGCGCCAGGTCGGGCGCAAGTTCGGGAGGCGGAAGGGCAAACGGCAAAACGAGCGAAATTCGGGTCATGCAGCATTGTAGGCCATCTCCCGCCGGGTGGTGCAATGCGCGGCGCCGGGCACCCTGCCGGGCGCGCACTGGTGGTGGCAATCTGTCAAGAAGCGCC
>JBDSTZ010000652.1:0-2852 GCA_039927975.1 Massilia sp.
CGGCCAGTTTGAGCAGTTCCGGATCGGGCTTGGCACGCTTGTTACGCTTTACAACGGTCATTTTTTCTCCTTGATGGCGGCAGTGTCCTGCCAAATGACCGTTTACACAAAATTATTTACACCCTCGAGCTGCTCGGCCACCTCGGTACTAATATAAGGACGTCCCGACGCCACCTTGCGGATCGCCCCCACCAGCTGGGTGCCGGCGCTCTCCTTGGTCAGATAACCCTGGGCGCCGGCGCGGATCGCCCGCACCGCGTATTGTTCTTCCTCGTGCATGGTCAGGATCAGCATGGCCAGCTTGGGCGCCTCGCTGCGGATCTGGCGGATCAGGTCGACTCCGCTGCGGCCCGGCATCGACAGGTCCAGCAGCAGCAGCAGGTCGAAGCCGCCCTGGCGCACCTGCGACAGCACCTCGAAGCCATTGATCGCCTCGCCGACGATTTCGATATCGAGCGCGCCGTCGAGGATGCGTTTGAGGCCCTCGCGCATGATCGTGTGGTCGTCGGCAATGACAATGCGTATCATAAATTTCCTGTGTGACAGCGACAAGCGGACCGGAATACCCGGCCCGGTAAGTGCCAGCGTACGTCCACCGGCAACGGCGGCGCAACTGGCACTCTGTTAGCTTGACGAAACGATATCGTTCAGCTAGGCGGACGGCGCTTTGATGAGCCGGTGCACCAGGACCGGTTTCTGCGTGTGCGACAAGACCTTGTTGGTGACGCTGCCCAGCAGCAGCTGGCCCCAGCCGCTGCGCCCGTGCGAACCCATGAAGATGAGGTCGCAGCCGCGCTGCTCGGCGATGTCGACAATCTTCAACGCCGGGCTGTCGGAAAACGCCGTGACGCCGGCGTAGACCAGCTCGTGCTTGCCGGCCGACTCGGCGATCGAACTCAAATGGTCGTCGCCGGTGCGCCGCATCTGCGCCAGGTATTCCTCCTCGCTCGGATAGGTCGGCGGAATGATTTCCACGTACACCGGATAGTGGTATTCCGGCGCCACATACAGGGCCAGCACCTCGGCCCCCATCTGGCGCGCGAATTCGACCCCGGCGCAGGCGGTGTGCTTGGAGACGGTCGAGCCGTCGGTGGTGATCAGGATTTTGCGGTACATGGTGCATCTCCTCTTCTGTGACATTTTGAGCGCGGTGTCGGAATCTGCCTAAGGGTTCTGGCGCTTACTTTGACCGCGCTCAAAGACGCCAGTGCGGCCCGGCAGAGAACTTATTCTATTCCTAACTGCTTCCCTTGGAATTCGTAACGAAATACAACACTTCCGGCGCAAAAGCCATGCTTGGCGCGGGATTTGATTGTCGAGGAAATAAGTTTCACGCCTGAAATGTATTTGCCTGGTGCACGGAGATTTACCAACCGCAAGCGCACTGCTACACTCGCACCAACGCGGCCTTTTGGCCACGATCTGCTCTGCCAAAAATTCGCACGGCATCACGCGATTTAGCAAAAAGTAAATTGCGATATTTTCAAATTATGGAGAAGCAGGGACTATGACCGACGCCGCTGATGATTTTGATGCATTGTTCGACGAAGTGTCCGCGCAGCGCGCCAGCGCGCCGGCAGCGCCGGCCGCCGCCGCCGCGCCGCCCGACGAGGACGATATGGAAGCCTTGTTCGACCAGGTAGCCTCGGCCCGTCCGGCCGCCCCGGTGGCGCCCGCCGCCGCCGTTACCGCCGAAGCCGCCGAGCCGCACGACGCGGCCGAGCACGACGCCGCCGCCGACAAGCCGATGTTCGAACGCCTCGGCGGCATCGTCCGCCTGCTGCACGATTCGCTGCGCGAACTGGGCTACGACAAGGCCCTCAACGAAGCGTCGAGCCAGATCAACGACGCCCAGGACCGCCTCGAATACGTGGCCAGCCTGACCGAGCAGGCCGCCAACAAGGTCCTCAACACGCTCGACGAAGGCATGCCGGCCCAGGACGTGCTCTCCAAGCAGGCCAAGCAGATGGAAACCCGCTGGGACGATCTGTTCGCCGGCAAGCTCAGCATCGACGAATTCAAGGCCCTGGCCGGCGACGCCCGCCAGTTCGCCCAGTCCGTCAACGACGCCACCGAGAAAGAAAAGGCCCGCCTGCTCGACATCATGATGGCGCAGGACTTCCAGGACATCACCGGTCAGCTCATCAAGAAAGTCGTCAACATCACCAAGACCGTCGAGCACGAACTGGCCCAGCTGCTGCGCGACAACGCCCCGCCCGCCGTGCGCGAGAAACTGGCCGCCAAGCCGGCCCTCATGCAAGGCCCTTCCGTGCCGTCGGTGGCGCTCGACCAGGACAACGTTGACGATCTTCTTGCCGACCTGGGGTTCTAATGGACGATATGCTCAAGGATTTCGTCGTCGAGGCGATGGATCTTGCAGTTAACGTAGAAGAACACCTGCTGCGGCTCGAACGTGATCCGAACAACAAGGAAACCTTGAACGCGGTGTTCCGTTCCTTCCACACGATCAAGGGCGGCGCCGGTTTCATGAACCTGCCGGCCATGGTCACCGCCTGCCATCTGACCGAAAACCTGTTCGACGCGCTGCGCAACGGCACCTCGCCGGTGACCCCGCTGGCGATCGAGGCGGCCCTGCAAGCCTCCGGTTTCGTCGCCGACCAGCTGACCGACCTGAATAACGGCGCCGCGCCCGAGCAGCTCGCCTCCATGCCCGACGCGCTCGAACGCATCCTGATCGACGCCATCGAAGGCAAGACCGTGGAAACCGCCGCGCCGGTGGCTGTGGCAGCGCCGGTCGTAGCTGCCGCTGCGCCAGCGGCCCCTGCTGCTGCCTTGCCCGCCGCCACCGCACCCGGCGCCGGTGGCCTCGACTGGGAAGCGATGTTCATCGC
>JBDSTZ010000653.1:0-8124 GCA_039927975.1 Massilia sp.
GCCCTTCGTCGAGACCCAGGGCATGCTGCTGCGCGACGGCGTGATGCGCCCGGCGGTCATCCGCGGCGTGCTGCCGAGCGAAGAGCCGAAGGTGTCGGACGTGGCCAAGCAGATCAAGCAGGGCAGCTTCAATGAACTGACGCCGGGCAGCTTCAATATCGTGATGGGCTACGCGCTGGCGCGCGCGCTCAACGTCGGCGTGGGCGAAAAAGTGACCATGCTGCTGGCGCAGGTGCAGACCACGCCGGCCGGCATGCTGCCGCGCACCCGCACCTTCACCGTGACCGGCATTTTCGAGGCGGGGCACTACGAATTCGATTCCGGCCTGACCTTTATCAGCCTGGACGACGCCGAGAAAATGGAGCGGCTCGACGCCCCCTCGGGACTGCGCCTGCGCATCGCCGACATGCACAAGGCGCCGGAAGTAGGTATGGAATTGAAAGCCTCGCTGCCGGGCGACATGGTGGTGCGCGACTGGTCGAAGCTGAACGCCAACTGGTTCGCGGCAGTCCAGACCGAGAAGAAAATGATGTTCATTATCCTGACCCTGATCATCGCGGTGGCCGCTTTCAACCTGGTGTCGACGCTGGTGATGACGGTGACCGACAAGCAGGCCGACATCGCCATCCTGCGCACGCTTGGTTCGTCGCCGCGCTCGATCATGAAGATCTTCATGATCCAGGGCGCGCTGGTGGGCATCATGGGCACCGCGCTGGGCGTGGGCGCCGGCGTGCTGGTGGCACTCAACGTCGACGTCATCGTGCCGTTTATCGAGCGCCTGTTGGGCGTGCAGTTCCTGTCGCGCGACATCTACCTGATCAGCGCCGTGCCGTCCGACCTGAGCTGGCCGGACGTCTTCAAGATCGGCTGCGTGTCGGTCCTGCTGGCCTTTGTCGCCACCCTGTATCCCAGCTACGCCGCCTCGCGCGTGAAACCGGCGGAGGCTTTGCGCTATGAATAATCCAGCATTGAACATCAAACAGGACAACGCGACGGCAGTACTGTCCTGCCGTGGTCTGGGCAAGACCTTCACCCAAGGCAGCTACTCGGTCAAGGTGCTCAACCAGGTTGACTTCACCATTTATCCGGGCGAACGGGTTGCCATCGTCGGCGCCTCGGGGTCGGGTAAATCGACCCTGTTGCACCTGCTGGGCGGGCTCGACACGCCGTCGACCGGATCGGTCACCTTGATGGGCAAGGATTTCGCCAACCTGTCCGAAGCGGTGCGCGGCGACCTGCGCAACGCCGCCCTCGGCTTTGTCTACCAGTTCCACCACTTGCTGCCGGAGTTTTCGGCGCTCGACAATGTGGCCATGCCGCTGATGATACGGCGCGAGAAGCGCGCCGATGCGGTCGCCAAGGCGCAGACGATTCTCGAGCGCGTGGGCCTGGCGAAACGGGTGATCCACGTGCCGGGCGAATTGTCCGGCGGGGAGCGCCAGCGGGTCGCGCTGGCGCGGGCGCTCGTGACCCAGCCGGCGTGCGTGCTGGCCGACGAACCGACCGGCAACCTCGATCACGCCACCGCGCAATCGATCTTCGACCTGATGCTTGAACTGTCGCGCACCCTCGGCACCGCCTTCGTCATCGTCACCCACGATATCGAGCTGGCGCGCCGCTGCGACCGCGTGCTGCGTCTGACCGAACATGGACTGCAGCCGGCCGAGCTCTAAGGCGCCGCTTGACCATGTGGATCGACACCCACTGCCACCTCGACGCGCACGAATTCGGCGCCGAATCGCTGGCGGTGGCGCGCCGCGCGCAGGAGGCCGGGGTCGGCATGATCGTCATTCCGGCGGTCGAGCGCGGTAACTTTGCCACCGTGGCCGCGCTGGCGGGCGCCGCGCCGAACGCCAGCTACGCGCTCGGCATCCATCCGATCTGCGTGCCCAACGCCAGCGAGGACGACCTGGCCGCCTTGCGGCTGGCGGTGGAAGCGGCGATGGATGATCCGCGCTTCGTGGCGATCGGCGAAATCGGTCTCGACTTTTTTATACCGATGCTGTGCGAGCCGGCCATGCGCGAAAAGCAGGACCACTTCTTTCGCGCCCAGCTTCGCATCGCCCGCGAATTCGGGCTGCCGGCGCTGATGCACGTGCGGCGTTCGCAAGACCAGGTGCTCAAGCATGTGCGCCAGATCCGCCCGGCGGGCGGCATCGCGCACGCCTTCAACGGCAGCTTCCAGCAGGCGCAGATCTATATCGATCTCGGCTTCAAGCTGGGCTTCGGCGGCGCCATGACGTTTACCCGCGCGCTGCAAATCCGGCGCCTCGCCACCAGTTTGCCGCTCGACGCGATCGTTCTTGAAACCGACGCGCCCGATATTTCCCCCGCCTGGATACACCCGGCGCGCAACAGTCCGGAACAATTGCCGGCCATCGGCGCCGCGCTGGCCGCGCTGCGCGGCGTGGACCAGGATGCGATCGCCGAAGCGACTCTGGCCAGCGCGCTGCAGGCGATGCCTCGCCTGGCGGCTATTCTGCCCGCATAAAACGCCGGCGCGTTGGGCGCATCGCCTGCCGTGCTCGGCAAGCGTGCGATTACGTTTTTTCGCACGCGGAATACGGAAACATGATGGGTTTCATATTTCCTGAACGTCGAAATAATTTACACCAAATTCCTTGAAAATCCCGCCCGAAATGTAAGTACCTGATTGGATGCAATGTTCTTTCTTGGCATGAGAATTGCGACAGCAAAACTCGAAGTAATTCCCTACAACACAAGAGACGAACCACCAATTAAGGATTTTATGAAAAGCATTTTACTCGCAGCACTGTTTTCCATCGCCGGTTTGAACGCCAACGCGGCCGTGTTGAGTTTCGACGACATCCCTACCTCCTCGCCGAACAATGTCGGCGACATGCCGGCCGCGTACAAGGGATTCGTCTTCAACGAGACGTCGGACTGGATCGACACGGTCGGTTCAGGCTGGAACTACGGCACGCACAGCGGCGAATTCGTCCTGCTGAATAACAACGGCGGTCCGATTATCGTCACGGCGGCCGATGCGTCGGATTTTACCTTTGATGGCGTGTGGGCGGAAACCTGGGCCTTCGCGGCGTCGCGTAGCGGCACCATCAGCGGCTTCAACAACGGCGCGCAAGTATGGTCGCAGCAAATCGTCATCGCCCCGAGCTTTGCCTTCTTCTCCGGGATGGCCGGCAAGATCGACCAGTTGCAATTGAACCTGGGCGACTTCTTCCTCATCGACGACCTCGCGCTGAGCAGCGCCCCGGCGGCCGCCGCGATTCCAGAGCCAGGCTCGCTGGCCTTGCTCGGCCTTGGCGTCGCCGGCCTCGCCGCCGCCCGCCGCCGCAAACGCGCCTGAGCGCCCGCCCGCCACGCTAAAGCAGCGGGGTCATCCAAAGCAGCGGAGTCAAAGCCGCGGGGTCAGGTCCGACATTCGTACACGAGCTCATCTAGCGGCTGCGCTTTTTAGCCGATGTTCGATCCCGCCCAAGTGCGCCTTGGTAAATCCCGTCGACACTGGCGTCTTTTCGCTTCGGGCAGACGGCCATGCGGTGTGCGATTCTCGGCTTTGTCGGCGGCGCGGCCTTCCTGCAGACGCTCGGCTCCTTACCCGGCCGAACGACGCTGCTGTCCTGTGCCACGCTGGCCATCCTGCTCCTGCTTGCAGTGCGCGGATCTGCGCGGGCCGCAGTTTCCGGCGCCTTGCTCGGCTTCTGCTGGGCCGCACTGCTCGCCCAGGCGGTGCTGACGCCACAGCTGGCGAAACACGATGAAGGCGCCGACGTCACGCTGATCGGCACCATCGACAGTCTTCCGTACCAATTCGAGCAAGGCGTGCGCTTCAATTTCGCCGTGGAGCGCGTGGTCGGCGCGTCGATGTCGGTGCCGCCGCGCGTAGCGTTGGCGTGGTATGCGGGCTTTCGCAATTCGGTGCAGCAGGTCGGCGCAGTGCGGCCTGGCGAGCGTTGGCAGCTGGCCGTGCGGTTGCAACGGCCGCACGGAAACGCCAATCCAGACGGTTTCGATTACGAGGTCTGGCAGCTGGAACAAGGCGTGCGCGCGACCGGTTATGTGCGCGCCGATGAAGAGCGAAACCGGCGCCTCGACCGCTTTGTCGCCACCTTTGGCAACCTGGTCGAACGCTGCCGCGCCATCCTGCGCGAACGCATCCTGCGCGCGCTGCCTGGCAAGCCATACGCCGGCGTGATCGTCGCGCTGGTGGTGGGCGACCAGCGCGCCATCGACCAATCCGACTGGTCGGTCTTCAATCGCACCGGTGTGAGCCACCTGATCTCGATCTCCGGCCTGCACATCACCATGATCGCAGCGCTTTCCGGCCTGGTGGCGTCTAGCCTGTGGCGCCGATCGTTCTTCACAGATGCGCAGTTGCCGCTGTTGATACCTGCGCAGAAGGTGGGGGCGCTGGCCGGCGTCCTCGTCGCGCTGATGTATGTGCTGTTGGCGGGCTTTGGCGTACCGGCGCAACGCACGCTGTATATGCTGGCGGTGGTGGCGGTGGCGCTGTGGTCGGGGCGCATCGCCAGCATCTCGCACGTGCTGTGCTGCGCGCTCGGGCTGGTCGTGCTGCTTGACCCGTGGGCGGTGCTGTGGCCCGGATTCTGGCTGTCGTTTGGCGCGGTCGCCATCATCCTGTACGCGACGGTGGGCCGCACCGGCGTGCGGCGCCCGGGATACCTGCACGCGCTCAAGCTCGGCGCGCACACCCAATATGTGGTCACGCTCGGCTTGCTGCCGTTGACGATGCTGCTGTTCGCGCAGGTGTCGCTGGTCAGCCCGATCGCCAACGCGGTGGCGATTCCGCTCGTCAGCCTGGTGGTCACGCCGCTGGCGCTGGCGGGCAGCTTGCTGCCGGCGCCCGTGTCGACACTGCTGCTGCAGCTTGCGCATTGGTCTGTCGAGATGCTGGCGACCTTCCTCGGCTGGCTCGGCGCCATGCCGCTTGCGGTGTGGAGCGCGCCGGCGCCCTCGCCGTGGCTGTTTTGCTTTGCGCTGGCAGGTACGCTGTGGATGCTGGCGCCGCGCGGCTGGCCACGCCGCTGGGTTGGCGCAATCGCCTGGCTGCCCCTGCTGGCCAGTGTGCCGGCGCAGCCGCCGTCCGGCCAGTTCTCGGTGATCGCGTTTGACGTCGGACAGGGCATGGCGCTACTGATCGAGACGGCCGGCCACCGCCTGCTGTATGACAGCGGGCCGCAATATTCCGCCGACTCGAACGGCGGCAGCCGCGTGATCGTGCCCTACCTGAAGGCGCGCGGCATCGACCGCCTCGATGGCATGGTGATCACCCACAGCGACGCCGATCACGCCGGTGGCGCGCTGGCGGTGCTGCAGGCGCTGCCGGTCGATTGGGTATCGTCGTCGCTGTGGCTCAGTCACCCCATCGTGGGCGCGGCGCGCATGCACAGCCGCTGCACGGCAGGTCAGCGCTGGCGCTGGGATGGCGTGCTGTTCGAGATGCTGCAGCCGACGCCGGCCAGCTACGACGACGCGCAGCTGAAACCGAATGCGCGCGGCTGCACTTTGCGCATCAGCGCGGCCGGCCACTCGATGCTGCTGGCGGCCGATATCGAGGCGGCGCAGGAGGCGGCGCTGGTGCACGGATCAGCCGCGCTGCTGCGCGCCGACGTGCTACTGGCGCCGCACCACGGCAGCGGCACATCGTCGACGCCGGCCTTCCTGGCAGCCGTGCAGCCGTCGGTGGCGGTGTTCCAGGTGGGGTATCGCAATCGCTACCACCATCCCAAGCCTGAGGTGTACGCCCGTTACGGCGCGCTGGGCATTGGGCGCCTGCGGACTGACGAGGCGGGGGCGGTCACGCTTGATTTCGGCGAGCGCATCACGGTCGAAGGTTACCGCGAGCGGCATCGTCGCTATTGGTATGGCGAGTAGGCTGTTACTCGCCATGCCGGCATCGAGGGTGGTTCGTGGCGGCCGAACTGCCGGATTGGTGGTGAAGCCGGGCGGAGTGTCGAAGGGCGAAAAAAAGCCCGCGCGTGGCGGGCTTGTTCGAGGCATCGGTTAGGGGCTGGAACTCAGACCTTGCGGCGGCGCGAGACGAAAGCGAGGATGGCCAGGCAGGCCAGCATCAGGCTGACGGTGCGAGGTTCAGGCACGGCCGACGCGGCGCTGATCACGATCTGGTCGCCATTGTTGAACGAGATGCCCTGCCAGTTGAACGAGGCCACATTGCCGGCCACCGAGAAATTCGCAGCGGTGAAGGCTGCATTGGTCGACGACACGAACGTCAACGGATCGAAGGCTTTGGTGAGGTCGGTCAGCTTCACGCCGTTAAAGCTTGCGCCGCTCCACGTCACATTGGTGTGGTAGGTCAAGGTAATCCCGGCGTTGCTCAAGTCGACGTCGAAATAGGTGATTTCGCTGCCGCTCAGATTGCCGAGAAACTCAATGCCGGCGCCGACCACCCGGCTCCCGCTGGTGACATACACACTCGAAGCGTTTGGCCAATAGTAAGTTTCGTTGACGGTGTCGCCAACGATGTTAGCGTGCGCGCTCGGGCGGCAATCATGGACAGCGCCAGCGAAGCGGCGCCGACAGCGCGAAGCAGCGCTGATTTGATAAACGATGGTTTCATATTTTCCCTGGCAAGACGATAACTATTGTATTTTGCACACGAGCGCGTGCATTTTGACAACAACTTTACGAAATGACAAGGAAAATTGATATTTTGAATTATTTTATTTGTAAGGCGCTTGTCCCGCTCGGGTGTGGGGGGCAGCGATATCCGATGACCGCCGAGTTTTGCCTGGTCCTTAGCCAGCCAGCGGCAAGGTGATAGTGACGCACAGGCCACCGTCGACGCGGTTGGCGGCGACGATTGTGCCGCCGTGCGCGCTGATCACGCGCGAGGCGATCGCGAGGCCCAGACCGTGGCCGTCGATATTATTCTCGCGCGGGTTGGAACGGAAGAAGGGCTGGAAGATTGAGGCCAGTTCGGCGATTGCGACGCCAGGGCCGCGGTCCATCACGCATAGGAATGCCTTGCCACCGCGCGGCGCCACACTCAAATCCACCTCGCCGCCGCCGTGCTTGATGGCGTTGCGCACGACGTTTTCGATCGCCCGCCACAACAGGTCGGCGTCGCCGTCGACCATGACGTTGTCGGTCGGTGTGAAAGCCACGCTGGCGCCGCGCGGACCGGCTTCGAAGCGCGCTTCGTCGGCGATTTCCTGGACCAGTTCGGCCAGCGCGATTTCATCGCGGCGCAGTGAAGCATTGGCGTCAAGCCGCGAGAGGGTCAGCAGTTCACCGACCAGCTTGTCCATGCGGACGCCTTCACGCTCGATCTGGCGCAGCCAGGTGTCGCGCTTGTCCGGCTGCTGGCTGACCAGGCCGATCGCCGCCTGCAGGCGCGCCAGCGGCGAGCGCATTTCGTGCGAGACGTCATGCATCAGGCGGCGCTGGCCGTCGATCAGGGCGTGCAACTGGCTGCTCATGCGGTCGAAGTCGCGGCCAAGGTCGCTCAGCTCATCGCCCCGGCCTGGCTTGACGTGGGCGAAGCGCGGCGCCAAATCGCCGCCGGCCGCCGCCTCGAAAGCATGGCGCAAAGCCCTGATCGGGCGCGCGAAGTACCAGGCGAGCAGGGCGGCGAAGAACAGACTGGCGAGCGTGGCGGCGATACCCGCTGCAAGCATCGGGGTGCGATGGTCCATGCCGGGCGGCAGACGGCGCTCGCCGAATGATCCGGACAAGGCGTTCAGGCTGCCGAGAATGGGGTTGGGCGGTTCCATTCCGCCCGGGCCGCCGGGTTCGGCGGGGGGTCGGCCAAGACCGGGGCCATGACCAGGACCGCGCCCTGGATCCAGGCGGGGGCCTGGCTCGGAACCTGAATTGGGAGCCGGACCGGCGCCAGGACCGGGATCAGCACCGGGACCAGATGCCGGTCCCGGACCCGGACCGAAGCCTGGGCCGAACCCGGGTCCGAAACCGGGGCCGCCGGCACGCACCTCGCGCGGCAGGAACACCAGATAGACATGGCCGTCGGGTGAAGTCAGTTTGCGCACCACGTGACGCGCATCGCCGGAGACGAGGGCCGCTTCGGCGTTCGCGCGCAGTCCGGGCGAGACTGTGCGGCCGAGCAGTTCGTGTCCGGCCTGGTCAATGACGAAAATCCGCCGG
>JBDSTZ010000654.1:0-19560 GCA_039927975.1 Massilia sp.
CCCGCCCGAGGGCGAGGTTCAATTCCGACTCGCCGCTCGTCGTTTATACTCGGCACATCGAATTGCTACAACATCCGACCGACACTGTTAATTAACCCAGTGTTGCGCTTGATACTTGAAACCGCCCTCATTGTTCTTGTTTGAACTGGCTTAGTAGTCAAATTTCGAAACGTCCCACCGAGGCCGACGGACTACTACACGCTTTAGTCAGTCGCATCAACAATTTCCACAATTCCGTGAACTAGCCCTTTTGCGGCATCTGCCGTGCCAGGGTCACTTAACCAAGAGTTTAGCAAGGCGATGCGAATATCCTGGACACCCTTTCCTTCAATATTTTGCTCGTCAAGAAGCTGCGCCAGGAAATCATGATGATTCACGTGAGACGTCCGTCCAAGAGCGCGACGAAGCTCGTTCGCGTCTGCTCCTAAAACACTGGCAAAATGATCACAGTTTCGAGTCACATGCGCACGTGCCAAGTCAATTGGATCACCAACTCCTGGAAGAAAATAAATACGAGGGATATCCCCAATTTGCGAACGCTTGTCACCGTCGAGGATCGCGATTACGCTGCAAATTCGAGTCTCTGGAAAATTGTTAATGAAATGAACGACTTCAGTTGCGCCGCCCAAGACAACTTGGACATCGACAAGTCTAGCTATTTCGCTCCCCCATCGATTAATAATGCACCACGCGGCTGCTAGCGCGTCGACGTCCTCTACAACGATAAGAAGGCGCCGGGACAATGCTAAACCGAGATTTCGAACAGCTTGGCGGCGCTGTCTTACGGGCGTGATTTCTGGTGGAATTCCGACCGTATCCGACGACACGAGATAAATTTCGTTGTCTTTGAGGCTTTCCAACAGTTCTATAGAATGGGTGGTAAATCCAATCCACAGTTGACGCTCCTTTGCAAGGATCGCCATGGCATCAATCAAGGCGCGGCGACTTAGTGGGGAAAGATGGGAGTCAGGCTCATCGAGCAAAATAATGGTACCTTTATTCGCCCGATTAAGTCGCCATAAAAGATAACAGCCACAAAGTTCGCCGAAGCCCATTGTTCGACTATCGTAGCTGACGTCATTAACAACTACCTGGAAAAAAGGATAAACCCGTTCCTCCGCGCCTTCCTCAGCTGCGTCACCAACCGTCGGCGGAGTCGATGCATCCAACTCGACGACGGATAAGTTATTGTATGGTCTGCCGCAAACGTGGCGATAAAGACCAAGCTGTGCCGTATTAGGTAAATGCGGCTCAAACTGGGATAGCAGCTCCTCAAAATTGACTTGTCCTTCAAAGTCCCTATTCAAGAAATGCACTTCCAACGACACATCGATGAATTCTACATTCATCCCCGCAGGCAAAGAATCGATACCTGGCCGAATCGAAAAATCGCGACCACGAAACTGACCGTTAATTTTTCTTAGCGTGGAGCGGGCAAAGGTATTCCCGGCAAATAAAGCTCGAAGACTCGTCAGAAATCCGGTTTTACCTGCACCATTCGGCCCAATGAACCCGGTGATTCGTGATGTTATAGGCAATGATAGAAGCTGATCATCACTACCTACCTCGAACTCGCAAACACTTAGCTGGGCTCGCTGCTCTTGACGGCATTCTTCCCAAGCGTGATCTATAACCGCCTTACGCATGTTGCAACCTCGCACCCCATCCAATTTCGTCTATATACTGAAGGGCTACGGTCTCAAAGCGATCGAAGTCAATCTGCCCAACGTTCCCGACAAAATTTGGAATACGCGAATACGCAGGATCCAAGCACCCTGCTGCTGAGGCGCCACCGAATACTGACCAACTCGCCCAAAGTGCGAAATCCCGGAGTACAACCGACGTAACGTCAGCCACCCGCGCGCTCGCGCGGTCAGTGTAGGCGAGCATGAGATTAACAAGAGGAATGCTATCTAACTTTCGTTGCATAACAACGTCGTTTATTGCTTCATCTTTGTTTGACAACCCAAGCCTTACCGTCTCAAACTGAAGTAAGAATTTTGCTACAGTCGTCAGGTCTCCTAATGCGTCTAGTCGTGAAAAAAATAGCAGCCAAGAGAAAAAGGTCGCTTTGTTTAGGCGCGGTTGTGTCGAAGAGTCCGTGACTTTTACTATTTCAAAAACCTTAAGCGCTATACCCACGGTCAACTCGAGGCGTTCAAGTACATCACCACGCAACGGCAAATTTCGACGGTACATCTGATTAACAGCGGCAGCAGTAACTTTGGTTCGCAAAGTATTCATCTCTAATGTACATGCGAATCGCGCGAATACATCATCATAAGCCATTCGGCTATTGGAAAATCCTAGGATCAATTTATGATCCTCTGCCGCTTCTTCGAAACCGTCTACAATCCGACGAATTTCGTCGCGAACTGGGCCAAAAAATGCGTTACGTTTTTCTGCTGGAGTGAGGCCGGTCGGTTGATTTAACCTAAAGAAGATTTCAGCGGGCTCTTCGGGCTTGTAGTCCATAATTTCGTACATCCGCACGGGAGTTCGCAAGAACGCACGCCGCACCTCTGGCGGAAGGACATTGAACCGCAGACCGTTCAACGATTGAATGAGGGGATCAGCAGGCTCCACAAACCCATCAATCGGAAATTCATTCAGCATAAAATCGCGAATCGACGCTAATCGCTGTTGGCCATCCAACACCTGTTGAGGTTGACCTGCGCCTCCGGTAATCAATAAGACTGGAGGGATCACCCACCCCCGCAACACCGAGTCCACCAAGCGTTGCTTCTTCGCGGTGGGCCACACCTCGCCCCGTTGAAAATCGGGTTGGAGGTCGATATCCTTATCGGTGATCCGTCCAAAAACAGTTGCAATATCTGGTTCTGCTGGAATAAAACGCATTTTTTCTTCTCACTTGAATTCGACCTCGGAAGAAAAGGCCGGATTAATCTATGCTTAAGCACACTGTAGATTGTAGCTGCACGACAATTCTTTTGCCACATCAATATTTGCGATCGTTGAGAACGACATCCCGCTAAAGCGTAAACCGTTCGCTTGCTAGGTGCATTTTTCCCGAAGAGAACGCTGGCCGCCAGGCGTCGCAAAAGCAGAGCCGTCCCTGGCGGATCCACGGCGTTCTCAAAGACCAAGTGCAACACCTTCTGCTGTAAGGTGCCGCCATGGCGAAAATATACGAACATCTGGCTACCCAGGAGCGCGCCGTCGTCATGACCATGCGTGCCGACCTGTGCTCCATCCGGTCCATTGCTAAACGCCTTTGCCGTTTAGCCAGCACGATCAGCCGCGAGCTCAAACGCACCAGCGGCAGCGGCGTCTACGATGCCAACGCGGCCCATGCGCAATGCCACGCTCGCCGCCTTCTGCCACCACGCCGTCCGAAGCTGCACGTCGATGGTGCTTTGTTCCAGGTCGTTCGGCACCATTTAAAACTGCTCTGGTCACCGCAGCAAATAGCGCTCAAACTGAAGGTCCTTTGGCCCGACAACTCTGAGAAATCTGTGTCCCACGAGACCATCTACAACGCCATTTATTTGCATCCTCGCGGCGAGCTCAAGCGCGAACTGATTGCATGCCTGCGCCACCACAATCTCGGTACGGGCGCCACGTTGGCGATGCATGCCCGCAAGCTTCCAGTCGTCCGGCGGATAATTTCTGGCAGCGTCAACCAACTAAATGGAGCGCGTACGATGGGCATTCGAACATGGTTGGCCTGCATCTCGCTGGCGACCCTCACCGCCTGCGCAACGGCTGTGCACGCACCCGACAACGCCGCCCTCAAACGCCAGGTCGCCGACACCGAACGCGCCTTCGCCGCCACCATGAAGGCACGCGATCACGCCGCCTTCACCACCTTCCTGTCCGACGAAGCCGTATTTTATTCCGGCCCCACGCCGCTGCACGGCAAGCAATTGGTGGCTGCCTTCTGGAAGAAACTTTACGACAAGCCCGAGGCGCCGTTCTCCTGGGAGCCCGATGAAGTCGAGGTACTTGCGTCGGGCACCCTGGCCATGTCCAGCGGCCCGGTCTACAACCGCGACGGCAAGCTGATCTCGCGCTTCAGTTCGATCTGGCGCCAGGAAGCGCCCGGCGTCTGGAAGATTGTGTTCGACCATGGCTGGGAAGTCTGCGATTGCGCCAAACCCGCGCCATGAAACATCACGCCGCCGGTCCTGGTGTGAGCTTGCGCCGATCGCACAGTATGGCATTCAAACAAACGATCGCCCTGACAAAACGATGCTGGAAGACTAAGGCTGGCTGCAGCGCTGCACCCTGGTCAGGCAGGCCACGCACAGCAGGGAGAAGATGGTCGCGCTCAATAATGTCAGACGATAATTGTGGCCCGACAGGTCGAGCGCCGGTCCCTGGATGCCGCTGACGAGAATGCCGGCAAAGGCCGCCATCAAATCCTTGGTCGAGTTGTAGCGCACGAACTGCGAGCGCGGAAACAGCACCATCGGCAGCGAGGCGGCCGCCGTGAAATAGGCGCCCGAGATCACCACGTGGGCAACGTAGAACAGGCGAAAGCTGGCTTCATCGTTGAGCCAAAAAAAACCCAGCGCCGCCACCAGGAAATACAGGCCCATCATCATGGCCGACATTCTCACCGCGCCGTAATGGTCGACCATCCAGCCAATGCCGAAGGCCATCACAATCGACACGCCGTACGACCAGGCCGTCATGGTGCCGAGCGAAGCCTTCGAAATGCCGAGCATGCCGGCGTAATACTGGCAGAAGGTATTGAAGGGGCTGAAAGTGACGGCGGCCAGCATGAAGGCGGCAAACGCCCACAGGAAAGGCCGCGCCGAAAAGCATTCGGCGATATGCGCGCGCGGCACGGCCAGTTTGGCGAAGCTGAACTTGCCGTTGGTCAGAGGGTCGGCCGGGTAGGCGCCTTCGCGGATCATCGCGCACATGAGCAGGATGGCGCCGCCGAACACCAGGCCCACCGTCACCAGGATCTCCGACAGGTAATGATCGGTCAGGGCGAACAGGAAACTGTTAAAGGCGATGCCGACGCTCAGGCCGACCACCCGGAAGCCGGCATAGAAACGGCCGAGGAAACCGTGCGGCACGACGTCGTTGACCAGGCCGGTGAACAGGGCGAGGGTGGTGATGGCGGCGCATTCGAACATGGTCCAGAACACGCAGAACCAGGCCAGGTTGCAGGTGCGCACGCCTGGCGACAGGCCGCCCAGCAGCGCGTCGCTCAGGCGCCCGAGCGCGGGCGAGGCGGCAAGGCCGAGCATCGCGAGCGCGCCGATCGGAGCGATCACCATCAGGAAGGGACGGCGCCGGCCCCAGCGGCTGCGGAAGCGGTCCGAATGGTAGCCTATCAGGGGCAGCAACATCAGGCTGAGGATGGCCGGCACGGTCGACATCAGCAGCGAGGTGGTGGTGTCGGAGGCGGCGTTCAGGCGCAGCAGTTCCAGTCCGCTCGGCAGCGCGGAACGGTCGCGCATGGCGATGCCCAGTTCGCCGATCAGCAGCCAGAACACCACGGCCACCAGGCCGAAGGTGCTGTACTGCAAAGTGCCGGCCCGAAAGCGCGCCGTCGGCGGCGTGACTGGCGCGCCGTCCGGAAGGGCGGCGGGAGCGGGTGCGTCTGACATGCGGGAAAATGTCAGCGGCGTTCGCTGTGCGGTGCGGCCGGCACCGGCCCGGTCGAATTGCGGATCACGATCTGCATCGGAAAGGCGATCCTGGCCGGATTCATCTCGCGTCCCTGGATGATGGCGACCACCTCGCTGACCGCGCGGCTGGCCATGTCGGCGAAGGGCTGGCGCATGGTGGTCAGGGTGGGGAACACGTGGCTCGAGGTTGGAATGTCGTCGAAGCCGATCACCGAGATATCGTCGGGCACCTTCAAGCCGCGGCTGTTGATGGCGTCAAGCGCGCCGAAGGCCATCTCGTCGTTGGCGCAAAAGATGGCGGTCGGCGGGTGCTCAAGCAAAAGCAATTGCTCGCTGGCGGCATAGCCGCCGGCTTGGGTGAACTTTCCGGGCAACATCAGCGCTTCGTCGATCTCGATGCCGGCCGCGCGCAGCGCATCCTCGTAGCCTTTTTGCCGTTCGGCGCTCTGGCCAGTGGCGAGCGAACCGGCGACGAAGGCGATGCGCCGGTGGCCCAACTGCAGCAGATGCTCGACCGCCATCCGCCCGCCGTTGCGGTTTTCCGCCACCACGATCGGCAGCGCGATTTCCTTGGCGTCGAAGTTGACCAGCACACAGGGAAAGTGCTGGCGTTCGATCACATCGAGGTAGCCATCATTAACGTTGGGAAGGATCAGCAGAATGCCGTCGCACAGCTTGCTGAGCATATCGCTCGTTTCCATGCGGCCGGGGCGGTCGAAGCGCTCGGCGTTAAAGACGATCAAGTCGTAGCCCATGCGGCGCGCCTCATGGCTGATGAACTTGATGATCTCGTGCAGCACGATCGAGCCGTAATTGTTGACGAAAACGCCGATCAGATTGCTCTTGTCGCCGCGCATGCGACGCGCCAGCATATCGGGCGTGTAGTTGAGCTGGGCGGCCGCCTCCATGATGCGGGCGCGCGCCGCCTCCGACACGTAACCGACGCCGCGGATGGCGCGCGAGGCCGTAATGGGAGACACGCCGGCGATCTTCGCCACTTCACTCAACTTGCTTGCTTTGCGCATTATTCTTTCCAGGAATCGTTATTTCAGCATATTTCTTTTTACTCATGGAATTGTCCCGCAAGCAGCACTTTTGGGCCAGTCTTTTCCACCGGCAATTCCAACGCACGAGGTCAAACGCTTGGGGTCAAACGCTTGGGGTCAAACGCTTGGGGTGTGACCCCGTGCAGTGGGCGCGTCGGACATCCTGCGCAGCGGGCGATACCGATGAGTCTGCAACGCAATGTGGCAACGATACCACATCGCCAAATTTTTTTTCAAATGAATATTCGTCTTGATAATCAAGGGCTTGCAGCCCCCACGATGTATGGACGTCAAATTGTATTTGTTCAAGCAAATTGCCTATGGTAACGTGACCATGTGTTTGGGGAAAGTAACACTGAGTACAAGGTGGACCACACCGCAGCGCCGAACGCCGCCCGCCGTCCAGCGTCGTTTCGTCGTTGAGTACCAATTCAATGCAGCATCAGACTGTCTGTCATTTAACGGAGAAAATTGTGAAAAAGAAAATCTTGGCCAGCTTGCTGCCAATCGCCCTGTCCGCGTTCTACGCATCGGAAACGATGGCGCAGGAAATGCCGGCCGCCAGCCCGCCCGCGCAAAACGATGCGCCGGCCGCTTCGTCGGCCCCCGCCGATGCCGTCAACACCGTGACCATCACCGGTTTCCGTTCAAGCCTGCAAAAGGCGCTCACGCTGAAGATGCAGGCGATCGGCGTGCGCGATTCGATTGTCGCCGAGGATATCGGCAAGTTCCCCGAAGCTAACGTGGCCGAGTCGCTCCAGCGCGTGCCGGGCGTCATCCTCAACCGCGACGAAAGCTCGGGCGAGGGCCAGCGCATCTCGATTCGCGGCTTGCCGACCGAGTACTCGGTGACCACCCTCAACGGCGCCCCCGTCAACGCCACCTCGACGGCCACCATCGGCAGCGCAGCGCGCGGCTTCAACTACGACGTGTTCGCGTCCGAACTGTTCGGCCGCGTCGATTTCTACAAGTCGCCGCTGGCCGAACTGACCGAAGGCGGCCTCGGCGGCGTGGTCGACTTACAGACTCCGCGCCCGTTCGACAATCCGAAGCGCACCGTGCGCTACGCGGTGTCGGGTTCGTATAACACCATGTCCGAACACCTCGATCCGACCGGCTTCGCGCTGTATTCGAACACCTGGAACAACTGGGGTTTGTTGATCGGCGCCTCGCACTCGAGCGCGATCAACAACCGCTCGGGCTTCGAAGCGACCGGCGGCTACAACAGTTCCTTCCGCGGCAACCAGTCCCCGGTCAAGGGCAACTTCGCCGTGGCGCTCGACTACGACAGCCCGCGCGCCAACCTGAGCGGCTACACCCGCGACCAGATCGACAACGCCCTGCTGCCGCGCATCTACCGCTTCTACGGCTCGCAGAACGAGCGCGAGCGCAATGGCCTGGTCACGTCGCTGCAATACAAGACCGGCACCCTGAACCTGAGCTTCGACAGTCTGTACTCCAAGCTGGCCAACCAGCGCGATGAAATGGTGTTCGGCATCTTGATTCGCAACAGCAAGACCACCAACCGCGCGGCGCCGGCCGGCCAGACCGGCAACTCGGGCCTGATTCCGCTCAACGTCAAGATCGATCCGTCGAGCAATCTGCTCACCGGCACCTTCGGCAACACGTCCTACAGCAACGGCTTCACCTACACCAACGATGAAACCCGCTTCAGCTACAACGCCCTGAACGCGCGCTGGGCCGCCAGCGACAAGCTGGTGCTCTCGGGCCAGGTCAGCCTCAACAACAGCAAGGCGCTCAGCTACCAGGACACCCTGTCGGGCCAGATCTTCGGCGTCGATTCGACCATCGGCTATGGCGACGACCATGTCTATCCATCGCTGTCTTCGCCGACCAGCTATACCGATCCGAACAGCTATTCCGGTTTCAGCATCGGCACCGGCCTGACCCGCGAAACCGACAAGGGCAAGCAGGCGCGCGTGGCCGCCGACTGGGATTACAACCTGCCTGGCGACTGGACCGGCCATCTGAAGACCGGCCTGACCTACGTAGAAACCACCAAGGGCGTCGACAAGCGCAACGGCACCGCCGACGCCACCACGCGCCTGAACGCGATCGGTACGGCCGGCCTGCGCAGCGCCATGTCGCCGAATCTGCCGGTCGATAACCTCGACATCGGCGGCGGCTGGCCGCATAGCTGGGCCTCGTTCTCGCGTGACTACACCTACGCCACCTTCGATCCGCTGGCCTACAACTCGGCCGCCACCTTCACCCCGGCGCAAAGTTTCAGCGCCACCGAAAAGGTCAAGACCGCCTACGTCCAGTCCGACTTCAAGGGCCAGGTCTTCGAGCACGACCTGCGCCTGAACGCCGGCGTGCGCTACTCGAGCACCGACACCGGTATCGAGAACTTCAAGAAAACCGGCGCCGGCGGCGCGTACCTGCCGAACACCGAGAAGGGCTCGTACAGCAACCTGCTGCCGGCCGTCAGCGCCGCCTTCGACGTCACCGAAAATCTGATGTGGCGCGCCTCGTTCGGCAAGACCATCAGCCGCGCTTCGCTGTCGATCATCGCCGCCCAAACTGTCATTCCTAACCCGTTCGACAATACCGCGACGGCCGGCAACCCGAACCTGAAGCCCCAGAAGTCGAGCAACTTCGACACCAGCCTGGAATGGTATTTCGAGCCGGGCAGCCTGCTCTCGGCCGCCTTCTTCAAGAAGAAGCTGACCGACGCCACCGTCAGCAACGTCAGCAACATCACCTTCGGCTCGCTCGGCCTGCCCGACACCGCGCTCGGCGGCATCTTCCAGAACGCGCAAGGCAAGGTCGATCCGAATCTGCCGATGCTGCTGCGCAGCTTCACCAACGCCGGCGAGCAGACCCTGCAAGGTTACGAGTTGTCCTACCAGCAGGCCTTCAACTTCCTGCCGGAAGCGTATCGCGGCTTCGGCGCGCTGGCCAGCTACACCCACATCAACCCGTTCAACAGCGCCAAGTGGATCACTAACGCCGGCCAGGAAATCAAGGTCAACTCGGTGCCGAAGTATGCCTACAGCCTCACCGGCTACTACGAGAAGGGCCCGCTCGCGGTGCGCCTGTCCTACAACTACAAGGGACAGTCCCTGCATGGCGACAATCCGACCAACCTGGGCGACGACATGATCCGCTGGCGCGCCGCCCGCGGCTACATGGACGGCAACATCAGCTACAAGTTGAGCGAATCGCTCGAACTGCGTATCGACGCGCTCAACCTGTCGAACACGCTGGCCTATGACTACTTCGAAGACGCTACCGGCAAGTACGGCAACGGCAAGAAGACCCGCATGGACTACGCCAAGTACGACGGTCGCACGATCAAGATCGGCCTGCGCGGCAAGATGTAAGCCGCGCGCCCGGCCGCATCGGGCCAGGCATGCAAGGGGACGGCGCCGGCCGGCGCCGTCCTCGATCGCCATTTTCACAAGCGAAGAACACACTACTATGACGCGACGATTATTTTTGCGGGTGACGGCGGCAGGACTGGTGGCGCTGGCCGCCGGCTGCAGCGTAAATGGCGTGGCGCCCGAGCGCGCTCCGCAGGACAGCCGGATCGGTACCAGCAAGGCCGAGGTGCTGGCCGCGCTCGAACTGGCCAACGGCTACTGGCAGCGCAACAACGCGCCGGCGCAGTCGCCGTTCTGGGACGTCGCCGCCTACCACACCGGTAATATGGAAGCCTACAAGCTGACCGGCAACCCGGCCTGGCGCGATTACTCGACCGCCTGGGCGGAGCACAACCGCTGGCGTTCGGCCGATTCGGACGTCAAGACGGCCTGGAAGTACAACTACGGCGAGACCAGCGAACACGTGCTGTTCGGCGACTGGCAGGTCAGCTTCCAGACCTATATCGACCTGTACAACCTCGACCCGCTCAAGGACCCGCGCAAGATCGCCCGCGCGCGCGAGGTGATGGAATACCAGATGAGCACCGCCAACAGCGATTACTGGTGGTGGGCCGACGGCCTGTACATGGTCATGCCGGTGATGACCAAGCTGTACAAGGTCACCGGCGATGCGCGCTATCTCGACAAGCTGCAGGAGTACTTCCTCTTTGCCGACAACCTCATGTTCGACAAGGACGCGGGCCTGTACTACCGCGACGCCAAATACATCTACCCCAAGCACAAGAGCGGCAACGGCGGCAAGGACTTCTGGGCGCGCGGCGACGGCTGGGTCTTCGCCGCCCTCGCCAAGGTGCTGGCCGACCTGCCGCCCGAGCATCCATCGCGGGCCCTGTTCGAGCAGCGCTTCCGCCAGATGGCCAAATCGCTCAAGGCGGCCCAGCAGGAAGAGGGCTACTGGACCCGCAGCATTCTCGATCCGGCCCAGGCGCCCGGGCGCGAGACCAGCGGCACCGCCTTCTTCACCTACGGCTACCTGTGGGGCATGAACCACGGCTACCTGGACAAGGCCGAGTACACCCCGGTGGTGCGCAAGAGCTGGCACTACCTGAGCAAAATCGCCTTGCAGCCAAGCGGCAAGCTCGGATACGTCCAGCCGATCGGCGAGCGCGCGATTCCCGGCCAGGTGGTGGACGCCGAATCGGCCACTCCGTTCGGCGTCGGCGCCTTCCTGCTCGCGGCCGCCGAAATGCACCGCTTCCTCGATCGCTAGACCGATCATCGGCGCCGAAAAGATGACTTTCCCGTCCGAGGAGTGGTAGTCTCCCGCCTTGGATCTTTTCACCGGAGGCCGCCCGCTGGCTGCCTTCGGTTTTTCTTATCTGGGACCACATCACTATGACCACATACCAAGCCCGCCGCCGTGTCATCCAGGGAGCCGCCGCCGCCGCCGGCAGCATGCTCATGCCGCTGTCGGCCAGCGTGCAGGCCGCCGGTTCGGCGCGTTTTCAGATCGGTGAAAACGACTTCCTGCTCGATGGAAAACGCCTGCAGATCCGCTGCGGCGAACTGCATTTCGCCCGCGTGCCGCGCGAATACTGGGGTCACCGCCTGAAAGCCATCAAGGCGATGGGCTTGAACACCGTCTGCGCCTACCTGTTCTGGAACTACCACGAATGGCGCGAAGGGAAGTTCGACTGGGCCGGCCAGCGCGACGCCGTCGAATTCTGCCGCGCCGCCCAGGCCGAGGGCCTGTGGGTGATCCTGCGCCCGGGTCCCTACGCCTGCGCCGAATGGGAAATGGGCGGTCTGCCATGGTGGCTCCTCAAGCACCCCGGCGACGCCTTCCTGCGCACCCGCGACGACGCCTACGTGCAGCCGGCGCGGCGCTGGATGCATGAAGTCGGCCGCGTGCTGGCGCCGATGCAGGTGACCCAGGGCGGTCCGATCCTGATGGTGCAGGTCGAGAACGAATACGGCTTCTTCGGCGAAGACCTCGAGTACCTGCGCGTGATGCGCCAGGCCCTGCTCGACGCCAAATTCGAGGTCCCCCTGTTCCAGTGCAACCCGACTAACGCGGTCGCCAAGACCCACATTCCCGAGCTGTTCTCGGTGGCGAACTTCGGCAGCGATCCGCTGAACGGTTTCAAGACGCTCGCCTCGGTCCAGAAAGGGCCGCTGATGTGCGGCGAATTCTATTCGGGCTGGTTCGACACCTGGGGCGCGCCGCACCGGCGCGGCGACGCCACCAAGGCGGTCACCGACATCCAGACCATGCTCAAGGCGAACGGCTCGTTCAGCCTGTACATGGCGCACGGCGGCACCACCTTCGGCCTGTGGGGCGGCTGCGACCGCCCGTTCCGCCCCGATACCACCAGCTACGACTACGACGCGCCGATCGGCGAGGCCGGCTGGATGGGCGACAAATTCAAGGCTTACCGCGACGGCATCAAGCCGTACCTGGCGGCCGGCGAGACGCTGCCCGAGGCCCCCGAGCGCAATCCGGTGATCGCGATCGCGCCGTTCGCCCTGACCCAGAGCGCCTCGGTGTTCGCCAGCTTCCCGGCGCGCGCCATCAAGAATGTCTCGCCGCGCCCGATCGAGCAGTACGACATCAGCCGCGGCCTGGTCGCCTACCGCGTGACGCTGCCGGCCGGTCCCGCCGGCACGCTGGAGGCGGCCAAGGTGCGCGACCTGGCCTGGGTGCTGGTCGACGGCAAGCAGGTCGGCACCATGGACACCCGCGTGCGCCGCTTCAAGGTCGCCATCGCGGCGCGCGCCAAGCCGGTCACGGTCGACATCCTGCTGTACACCATCGCGCGGGTCAACTTCGGCGTCGAAATCCACGACCGCAAGGGCTTGCACGGCCCGGTCGTGTTCAAGTCGAAAGACAGCGCCCCGCTGCCGGTCGAGAACTGGGAAATCCGCGCCATCGACTTCGACGCCGACGGCAAGCTGCCGCCGTTGGCCTGGAAGAAGGGACGCGCCAGCGGCCCGGCCTTCTTCCGTGGCGCCTTCGACGTCGCCAGCGCCGGCGACACCTTCCTCGACATGTCGACGTGGGGGCAGGGCGTGGTGTGGATCAACGGGCGCTGCCTGGGCCGCTACTGGAGCATCGGGCCGACCCAGACCATGTACCTGCCGGGGCCATGGCTCAAGCGCGGCCGCAACGAGATCGTCGTGCTCGACCTGACCGGCCCGGCCAGCGCGCGCGTGGCCGGCCTCACCATGCCGATCCTCGACCAGCTCCATCCCGAGAAGGACCTGGCGCGCCCGCCAAGCACCGCGCGCGCCGCGCTGGACGGCGTGGCGCCGGCCCACGAGGGCGAGTTCGCTCCCGGCGGCGCCACCCAGGACGTGCTGTTCGCCAAGCCGGTGCGCGGCCGCCAGGTCTGCCTCGAAGCGCTCGACGGCTTCGACGGCAAGCCGTTCGCCGCGGTGGCCGAACTGGCGCTCCTGGGCGTCAACGGCAAGACCCTCAACCAGTCCAGCTGGACCATCGCTTACGCCAGTAGCGAAGAGGCCACCAAGGAGGACGGCTCGGCCCTCAACGCCATCAACGGCCAGGTCACCGATCACTGGCACACGGCCTACAGCGGCAAGGCGCCGTTGCCCGCGCATCCGCACCGCCTGATCCTCGATCTGGGCGTTGCGGCCGAGGTGGCCGGCATCCGCTACACGCCGCGCCAGGGCGCCGACGGCGTCACCGGCCGCATCAAGCACTATCGCGTGTATGTCGGCGACGCGCTGGTGGCCGATCAATAAGCACCCTTATCAACGCCCTTACAAAACCAGATTTCAGGAGATCAGATGGAACGACGTAACTTCATGCGCGCCGTGGTGGCCGGTTCAACGGCGAGCGGCCTGCTGGGCGCCAGCGCGCAGCTCCAGGCCGCCACCACGCTGCCGGGCGCCAACCTGGCCGCCGCCGGCGGCGACCGCGCCTACATGGCTGGCCTCCTGCAGAAAATGGCCGAGCCGGTCCTGTCGGCCATGTCGAAAGGTGAACTGCAGCAGAAATTCCAGCTTGAAGTGAGCCCGACCTGGGATGGCCGCAACAAGAAAGTCGCCTACCTGGAGGCGTTCGGCCGCCTGATCGCCGGCGCCGCGCCCTGGCTGGCGCTGCCCGAGGAGGCCAGTGCCGAGGGCCGCACGCGCAAGCGCTTGCAGCAGATGGCGCTGCAAAGTTACGCCAATTCGGTCGACCCGAAGAGCCCCGACTATCTGCTGTGGAAGGATCACGGCCAGGTGCTGGTCGACTCGGCCTACTTCACCAACGCGCTGATGCGCGCGCCGCAAGCGCTGTGGGACCCGCTCGACAACACCACCAAGCAGCGCATCATCGCCGAAATCAAGGGCTTGCGGCGGATCGAGCCGCCGTACATTAACTGGCTCCTGTTCGCCGCCATGAACGAGGCCTGGCTGATGTCGATTGGCGAGCAGTACGACCCGATGCGCATGAATGTCGCGATCCGCAAGATCAACGAGTGGTACATCGGCGACGGCTGGATCAAGGATGGCGAGAGCTTCCACTTCGATTATTACAGCTCGTACGTGATGTTCCCGATGCTGGTCGAAGTGCTGGAGGTGCTGGTCAAGTGCAAGGGGCCGTTCTGGAACGCCAAGCCGGCCGAGCTGCTGGCGCAGGCGGTCAAGCGCATGCAGCGCTACGGCGAACACCTCGAACGCTTCGTCTCGCCCGAGGGCACCTACCCGCCGATCGGCCGTTCGCTGACCTACCGCACCGCCGCCTTCCAGCCGCTGGGCTTACTGGCCTGGCGCAAGCAGCTACCGGCCAGTCTGCCGGAAGGCCAGGTCAGGGCTGCGATGCAGGCCGTGACCAAGGCTGTCTGGAGCGCGCCGAGCAATTTCACTAGCGAGGGGTATTTGACGATCGGCTTCGTCGGCCATCAGCCGGAACTGGGCGACTGGTATTCCAACAACGGCAGCATGTACATCGCGTCCGAAGGCTTCCTCTCGCTCGGCTTGCCCGAGAACGACAGCTACTGGACCGCGCCGGCCCAGGACTGGACCCAGAAGAAGGCCTTCTCCGGACAGAAGTTCAAGAAGGATTATCCGGTCGATTACTAAGCTAAGCCCCCGTGGTCGTCGTTCCCGCACGACCACGTCGTTCCCGCGCAGGCGTCGAACTCATGGCACATCGGCGCACCCTGTCGCGCCGGTGGCATCACTCAGCGCCGCGCCGCCGCAATCTGCTCCAGCGCCCCATGCAGGCAGCCGAGGTCGACCGGCTTGACGAAGTGGTGCGAAAACCCCGCCGCCTTCGACAGCACCCGGTCGTGCGCCTGGCCGTAGCCGGTCAGCGCGATGAGCACCGCGGCGCGCGTGTCGGCGTGCGCTTGCAGGCGCCGCGCCAGCGCATAGCCGTCCATGTCGGGCAGGCCGATATCGAGCACGAAGGCGTCATACCGGCGCAGAAGCGCTTCCTTGAGCGCCGACTGGCCGTTGTGCGCGACAAACACCGCGTGGCCCAGCACCCGAAGCAGTTCCGCCAGGGTGTCGGCGGCGTCGACGTTGTCGTCGACCACCATCAGCGTCAGTCCACCAGCCTCGCCGGCCTCGCTGGCGCGGTCCGCCGGCGCCGCCTGTGCACCAGCTTGCGCCAGCGGCAGCACCACCTTGAAGATGCTGCCGTGACCGATGCCGGCGCTGTAGGCGCCGACACTGCCGCCATGCAGCTCCATGATGCTCTTGACCAGCGCCAGTCCCAGTCCCAGCCCGCCTTGCGAGCGATCCGGCGTGCGTTCGCCCTGGGTGAACAAGTCGAAGATGCGCGGCAGCAGCGCCGGGTCGATCCCCAGGCCGTTGTCGCCGATGCTGATCTCGACCTGCTCGTCGTGCGTCTCCACCGACAGCGAAATGGCGCCGCCCTGGGCGGTGTACTTGGCCGCGTTGTTGAGCAGGTTGCTGATCACCTGCACCAGGCGCAGGCGGTCGCCGTTGACCACCGGATGGGCCGATCCCATATAGGTGGTCAGGGCGTGGCCGCGCGATTCGATCAGCGGGCGCGCCTGTTCCACCGCGTGGTTGACGATGGCCTTGAGGTCGAGGTGTTCGTTGTTCAGTTCCACCAGACCGCGCGTGACCCGCGAGACGTCGAGCAAATCGTCCACCAGCCCGGTCATGTGCGTGACCTGGCGCGTGATGATGTCGCCGGCCTGCTTGAGCAGCGCCGGATTGGCGCCGCCCATCGACAGCAGCTGGGCCGCCGTGCTGATCGGCGCGAGGGGGTTGCGCAGCTCGTGCGCGAGCATGGCCAGGAATTCATCCTTGCGGCGGTCGGCTTCGCGCAGGTCGGCCTCGGCCTTGACCCGCTCGGTGATGTCGAGCGTGACCCCGCGCATTGTGCGCGGCGTGCCGCCGGCGTCGCACTGCACCGTGCCGCGCACGTCGAGCGAGATCTGCTTGCCGTTGTCGGGACGGGTAAACCGCAGCACCGCCTGGTAGCCGCTCCTGGTGTCGATTGCGTGCTGGTGCGCGTGGCGCATCATGACCTGGTCGTCCGGGTCGATCGACTCGTACAGTTCGTCGATGGTGTCGGCGCTGCGGCCGAGCACCTCGACCACATTGTCCGAGAAGACGATCCGGCGCGAGTCCAGCTGCCAGTCCCACACCACCATGCGCGCCGCCTGCATGCCCTGGTGCAGCCGCTCCTCGCTCTCGCGCTGGGCGTCCTGCGCCTCGAACGCTTCGGTGACGTCGTAGCCCTGGGCGAAAATGCCGACGATCTGGCCGTCCTTGGCACGGTAGGGCTGGTACACCAGGTCGATATTGCGCTTCTCGGTCGGGCCGCCGCGCAGCCGCTGGATCGACACCGGGATGCCGCGCCCGCTCCACGGCTCGCCGGTCGTGTAGACGCGCCCGAGCAGTTCCTCGAAACCCTGGCCGGCGATGTCGGGCAGGGCCTCGAACACCGGCTTGCCGACGATTTGGCGATGGCCGACCAGCTGGTAATAGGCCTCGTTGACCATCTCGACCACGAAGTTCGGCCCGGTCAGCACCGCGACGAAGCCGGGCGCCTGGTTGAACAGATTGCGCAAGTGGCCGCGCTCGTCGTTGAGAATGCGCGACACCGCCTCGTTCATCTGGGCCCGGTTGAAGTCCTCGTCGAAGCCGCGCGCCTGGTTCTCGGCCTGCTGATTGAGATCGAGCACCGGTCGCTTGGTCTCGCGGTTCAAGCGGTACATTTCGGTGACGTCGATCGCGTTCTGGATGATCAGCGTCACCGCGCCCGCGTTGTCGCGCACCGGCGTGTGCACGGTGCTCCAGAAGCGCTCCTCGAATTGCACCCCCTGCGCGCCGCGGATCGGCACCGCGTAGCGCAGGAAGGCGGTCGAATCGGGTTTGCAGCTGGTCACCGCGCGCTGCACCGAACGGCGGATCTCGTCCTGGTTGGTGGTGTCCGGATCGTCCGGATTGATGGGGAAGGCTTCGAAGGCGTGGCGACCCACGATGTCGTCCAGGCTGCGCGCGACCATGCGCAGATAGGCGTCGCTGGCGGCGACGATGGTCAGCTCGGGCGTGAACACCAGGTAGGGGTAGGGGGAGTGGCGGAAGATCGCCTGGTAGTCGCTCGATGTGATCATGATGCAATTTTCGCACGGAAGTGTGTCGTTCTGTCACCTTTTTATTGTTGTGCGGTAAGCATATTTTCACGCGATCCATCCGGGCGGGCGGAGAGCAACGTGCCGATCTGCGCCCCCAAGGTGCTAAAACTGCTTGCCAGTCTGTTATTATTGGCTTTTGTAAATATTTCAGCGCACTGAATTCCGGCCTGGCCCGGCCCGCGCTGTCCCAGCCACCGAGTGCCGCTTCCTGCCGCCGCCGAATCCATGCGCCTGTCCGATTTCATCGCCATCCACAAAGAGTCGATCCTGCAGGCCTGGGAAGACTTCGCGCGCACCATTCACGCGTCGAACCTGGAAGCGGCCGGCGCCAGCGTGGCAGGACTGCGCGACCACGCTTCATTCATGCTCGACGCGATCATCATCGACATCGCCAGCGCCCAGAGCGAGGCCGAGCAGTCGGCCAAGACGCTCGGCCTGGGGCGCCGCGCGGGCGGCGAGACCTACGCCGAAATCCACGCCAGCGAGCGCCTGCGGGCCGGTTTCACGATCGACCAGCTGGTCGCGGAATACCGCGCGTTGCGCGCCAGCGTGCTGCGCCAGTGGGCCAGGGACCCGGCCAGCGCGCAGCTGACCGACGCCGACGACGTCAACCGCTTCAACGAGGCGATCGACCAGGCGCTGGCCGAATCGGTGGCGCGCTTCGCCCAGATTTCGGCGGCCGAGATCGACGGCGAACGGCGCCGCCTGGGCGCGATCCTGGCGGCGGCGCCGGTCGGCATCGGCATGGCCGACAAGGATGGCAAGATGGTGATGGCCAACGCCGAGAACAAGCGCATCTGGGGCGCCGCGCGCCAGGGGGAGGGCGGGGGCGCGGGCAGGGGCACGGGCGAGGCCGAGGGCGAGGACGAGGGCGAGCAGGACACCACCGAGTGGATCGGCTGGTGGGCCGACGGCTCGGCGCGCCACGGCCAGCGTCTCGAACCGCACGAATGGGCGGTCGCGCGGGCCGCCACCGGCAACGAGGCGGCGCGCGACATCTTCGAGATCGCGCCCTACGGCTCCTCCGGCGAGCGGCGCACGATCCTGATGCAAAGCACGCCGATCCACGACGCCATCAACAACGTGGTCGGCTCGGTCGTCTCGCAGGTCGACATTACCGACCAGATTCGCACCGAGGCGGCGCTGCGCGAGAGCGAGGCCAAGTTCCGCACCATCGCCAACGCAATGCCGCAGATGGTCTGGTCGACTCTGCCGGACGGTTTTCACGACTACTACAACCAGCAGTGGTACGCCTTCACCGGCATGCCGGAAGGCTCGACCGACGGCGACGGCTGGGCCGCGATTTTCCACCCCGACGACCGCGGGCGTGCCCGCGAGCTGTGGCGCCACAGCCTGGCCAGCGGCGACATCTACGAGGTGCAGTACCGGCTGCGCCACCATTCGGGCCAGTACCGCTGGACCCTGGGCCGTGCCATGCCGGTGCGCGACGAATCGAAGAAAATCATCCGCTGGATGGGCACCTGTACCGACATCCACGACCAGAAACTGGCCGAGGAACGCCTCAAGGAAGAGAGCCAGCGCAAGGATGAATTCCTGGCGATGCTGGCGCACGAGCTGAGGAATCCGCTCGCCCCGATCAGCACCGCCGCCCAGCTGCTCAAGTTCGTCGGCGCCGACGGGCAGCGCGTGCGCCAGGCCAGCGAAATCATCTCGCGCCAGGTCAAGCACATGACCGAACTGGTCGACGACCTGCTCGACGTCTCGCGCGTTACCCGCGGCCTGGTCGAGCTGGAGAACGAACTGCTCGACCTGAAAGCGGTCGTCGGCGGCGCCGTCGAACAGGTGCGGCCGCTGCTCGAAGCGCGCGGCCACAAGCTGCTGCTGCGCCTGGGCGAGGCCGAGGTCCACGTGTAGGGCGACCGCACGCGCCTGGTGCAGGTGTTCGCCAACCTGGTCAACAACGCCGTCAAGT
>JBDSTZ010000655.1:0-10777 GCA_039927975.1 Massilia sp.
GCCAGGGCGTGCTGGCCATGCTGCGCCGCTTCATCCACGAACTGCAATTGCCCGCCATGCTGCTGCAGCAGACGGGCGGCGAGCGGCGCCTGACGAATCTGCTGCACCTGGCCGAACTGCTGCAGTCGGCCAGCCGCCAGCTCGATGGCGAGCAGGCGTTGATACGCTGGCTGGCCGAGCAGATCGCCGGCGAGGGCGAAAGCGGCGACGAGCGCGTGCTGCGCCTGGAAAGCGACGCCGAGCTGGTGAAAGTGATCACCGTGCACAAATCAAAAGGCCTCGAGTATCCGCTAGTCTACCTGCCGTTCGCCGTCACGGCGCGCAAGGCCGAAAAGCGCAACCGCAGCTTTGTCGACTATGCCGACGACGAGGGCGAGCGCCACCTGGATCTGTCGCTGTCGGACCAGGCGATGGCCTTTGTCGAGGAAGCGCGCATCGAGGAAGACCTGCGCCTGCTGTACGTGGCGCTGACGCGCGCGCGCCACTTCCTCTGGTTAGGGGTGGCGGCGGTGGCGGCCGCGCGTGGCAGCGGCAACCGGCTGCACGAATCGGCGCTCGGCTATCTGCTGACAGGCGGCGCGGCGATCGGCGCGGCCGACATGGACCAGCACTGGCGCGCCCTGCGCGGCGACTCCGAGGCGATCGACCTGACCGCGCTCGACGAGCCGCAAGGCATGACCATGCTGGCGCGCTTCGATGCGCCGGCGCCGCTGATCGAGGCGGCCACCTTCGACGGCGACTTCGAGCGCAACTGGGCGGTCGGCTCGTTCACCTCGCTCACGCGCCAGACCGGCCCGGCGCCGATGCGCGCGCAGCAGGAAACGCTGCTTGAGGACGACGACAAGCCGGCGCCGATGCGGCTGGACGACGCCCCATGGCACCGCTTCCCGCGCGGCTCGGTGCCCGGCAATTTCCTCCACGAGCAGCTCGAATGGATGGGGCAGGAAGGCTTTGCGATGGTCGACGATCCAGCCTTCGCGACTCGCCTCGAACAGCGTTGCGAGCGGGCCGGCTGGGGCAACCGCAAGGACGACGCCGTCGCCTGGCTGACCGAGCTGGCGCGCACGCCGCTGCCGCCGCTGGGCGCGCCGCTGACGGCCTTGGGCGACGTGTTGCCCGAGATGGAATTCTGGTTCCCCAGCGAGCGCCTGAACAGCACCGCGCTCGACGAACTGTGCGCCGCCCGCCTGCTCGACGACACGCGCCGGCCAAAACTTCCCGAGCGCGAACTGCACGGCATGCTCAAGGGCTTCGCCGACCTGGTGTTCGAACACGAGGGCCGCTACTGGGTGCTCGACTACAAATCGAATTCGCTCGGCGCCGGCGACGCCGCCTACAGCCGGACGGCGATGGCCGGCGCGATGGCGGCGCACCGCTACGACATCCAGGGCGCGATCTACATGCTGGCGCTGCACCGGCTGCTGGCGAGCCGGCTGGGCGAGGCCTACGATCCGGCGCGCCAGCTGGGCGGGGCGATCTTCTTTTTCCTGCGCGGGATCGGCAACCCGGTCACGCGCGGCTGCTACCTGCTGGCGCCCGACCCGACCCTGCTCGACTGGCTGGGCGCGCTGCTCACCGACGGGGAGGGCGCATGACGACCGCGCTGTGGGACCAGGTCGGCGTGCTGACCGAGGCGGGCCAGCTGCGCCGCCTGTCCGGCGCCTTTGCGCGCTTTATCGGTTCGCTCGGCGCCAGTTCGCCGGCCCTGATGGTCGCCTGCGTGCTGCTGTCTGAACTGGAAGGACGCGGACACAGCTGCCTGCTGCTGGACGAGCTGGCGCACGACCCGGCCGCGCTAATGGGCTGGGACGGCGAGACCTGGCATGCGCTGGCGGACGCCGCGCCCGGCCTGCCGAAGAACGCCAAAGGCTGGGCGCGCGAACTGATCGCCGCCGAGCAGGTCTGGCAGGTCGGCGAGCTGGACTACGACCAGCCACTGGTGCTCGACGGCGAACGCCTGTACCTGCGCCGCTACTGGCGCGACGAGACGCGGGTCGCGCGCGCCATCGGCCAGCGTGCATCGACTGCACGCGCGGTCGACGCGCCCAAGGTGCGCGAGTGGCTCGACACCCTGTTCGCCTCCGAGCGCAGGGCCGAGCAGCCCGACTGGCAAAAGCTGGCCTGCGCGGTGGCGCTGCGCGCCTCGATGGCGATCATCACCGGCGGCCCGGGCACCGGCAAGACCTATACCGTGGCGCGCCTATTGGCATTGCTGTTTGCCGTCGCGCCCGACGCACGCCAGCAGCGCATCGCGCTCGCCGCGCCAACCGGCAAGGCGGCCGCACGCCTCAAGCAGTCGATCGACAAGGCGCTGGACGAACTGGCCGACAAGGTGGGCACCAAGCTGCCGCTGCGTGAACTGAACGACCGGATGGGCGCCGCGCGCACCTTGCACAGCCTGCTCGGCGCGCGACCCGACACGCGCGCCTTTGTCCACCACCAGGGCAATCCGCTCGACGTCGACGTGCTGATCGTCGACGAGGCGTCGATGGTTCACCTGGAGATGATGGCCGCGCTGCTCGACGCGCTGCCGCCGACTGCCACCTTGATCCTGCTGGGCGACAAGGATCAGCTGGCCTCGGTGGAGGCGGGGGCGGTGCTGGGCGACCTGTGCCACGACGCCCAGGCCGGCGGCTATGCGGACGAGACCCGCGCCTGGGTGCTGGCTGCCAGCGGCGAGGCGATCCCGGACGCGTTCGCGGGCCAGGCCGGCGCGCTGGCCCAGCAAACCGTGATGCTGCGCCACAGCCGGCGCTTTGGCGGGCCGATCGGCCAACTGGCGCTGGCGGTCAACGAGGGCGACATCGAACGCGCCGAGGAGGTGCTGCGCGGCGGCCACGAGGCGGTGCGCTGGATTGAACACGCAGCGCCCCAGCACGTGGTGCAGCTGGCCGCCGAGGGCTATGCGCCTTACCTGCGGCTGATCGCCGAGGGCGCGGCCGACAGCCACGAAGGCTGGGCGCGCGCGGTGCTGCAAAGCTTCGAGACCTTCCGCATCCTGTGCGCGGTGCGCGAAGGCGAGTGGGGCGTGAGCGGACTGAATGCGGCCATCGAGCAGCGGCTCGGCCATGCCGGCCTGATTCGCCCGCGCGGCGAGTGGTATGTGGGCCGCCCGGTGATGATTACGCGGAACGACTACGGCACCAAGGTCTTCAACGGCGACATCGGCCTGACGCTGCCCGATCCGGCCCGCCCGGGTGCCTTGCGGGTGGTGTTCCTCGAAGGTGACGCGGTGCGCAGCGTGCTGGCGACCCGCCTGCGCCACGTGGAGACGGCGTTCGCCATGACGGTGCATAAATCGCAGGGTTCGGAGTTCGCCCACACGGTGCTGGTGCTGCCAAAGGAGCGCGGGGCGATGATCGCGCGCGAGCTGATTTATACCGGCATCACGCGCGCCAGCAAGGTGTTTACGCTGGTGAGCGGCGGCAGCGGCGGCCTGGGCGAGGCGATCGCGCGGCGCACCCGGCGCGCCAGCGGGCTGCGCGAGCGGGTCGGCCGCGCAGGGTGAACAAAACAAAAGCCGGCGCGCGCGAGGCGGGCCGGCTTGTGTGTTGGGCAGTGCCCCCGTCTCAGGCGCGGCGGTGGCGCGCCTTGACCGTCTTGCCGCCGCGGGTGCGCAGGGCGGTGCGGATCACCGCCGGCCGCTCTTTGGCTTCGTCGCCGGCGATGAAGCGGCGGATGTTCATGGCGTCGAGCACGCGCACCGAGGAGGCCCGCGCGTTGAGCAGCACCAGGGTGGCGTTCTTGCCAGCCGCCTTGATGCGCATGATCAGGCAACGGCCCGCTTCCTGGGTGTAGCCGGTCTTCGACAGGCCGATATCCCAGCCCTTGGCGCCGACCAGGCGGTTGGTGTTGTGGTACTCCACATCGCGCCCGTTAATGTGAATCAGGTCCTTCGAATCGGTGGTGATGCGGGCGATGTCCGGGTAGGCCGAGGCGGCCACCGCCATCTTGACCAGGTCGGAGGCGGTCGACTTGTTGTTGGGCGAGAGGCCGGTCGGCTCTTCGATCACGGTCTGGCTCATGCCCAGCGCAGCGATCTTGGCCTTGACGGCCAGCTTGAACGCTTCCGGGCCGCCGGGGAAGGTGCGGCCGAGCGAGGCGGCGGCGCGGTTATCCGACGACATCAGCGCCAGTTGCAGCACGTCACGGCGGGCGATGGTGGCGCCGACCGGCACGCGCGAGGTGCTGTGCTTGAGCATGTCGACGTCGCTGTTGTCGATCGAGATCGGTTCGTCCATGTTCTGCTTGGCGTCGAGCACGACCATCGCCGTCATCAGCTTGGTGAGCGAGGCGATCGGCACGATGGCGTTGGAATTCTTTTCGAGCAGAACCTTGCCGGTGCCGTCTTCGATGACGAGCACGGACTGCGAGCCGAACGGTACTGCGAGCGCGGCGCCGGCGGTGATCGACAGCACGATGGTGGCGATGAGTTTTTTCATAGGATCAATTCGGAGGTGAAGGTTCAATGTCAGGCGCCGGGGTCGGGGGCGCGGCGCGGAGCATCAAAAGTATACTGGCTGCAAAGCAATAAGTTATGTTGGACGATATCACCATCCTCCGGGCATGTCTATGGTGCATGGCACCAAACCGGCCTCATCTTGTAACAATCGGCGAAAAAAAGGCTCCGCGTGGTCGCAGAGCCTTTTTCGAGTGGCAACTAGTTGCCAAAAAGCGTTAAGTGTTTATTTCGTTTGGTAAATTTTGTCGAATTCGCCGCCATCGTCGAAATGCTTCTTCTGGGCCTGTTTCCAGCCGCCGAACACGTCTTCCACGGTGAACAGGGTGATCGGCTTGTAGTTGGCGGCGAACTTCTTCGTCACCGCCGCCGAACGCACCCGCAAAAAGTGTTTCGCGCCGATTTCCTGGCCGGCTTCCGAATACAGGAAGTTGAGGTAGGCGGTGGCCTGCTTGCGCACGCCGCGCTTGTCGACCACCTTGTCGACCACGGCGACCGGGGTGTCGGCGGTGATCGAGACGGTCGGGTAGACCACGTCGAAATTGTCGCCGAACTCGGTGCGCACCATCTGCACCTCGTTTTCAAACGTCACCAGCACGTCGCCGATCTGGCGCTGGGTAAAGGTGGTGGTGGCGGCGCGCCCGCCGGCGTCGAGCACCGGCACGTTCTTGAAGATCTTGCCGACCAGTTCACGGGCCTGGGCTTCGGTGCCGCCCTTTTTGATTACCGAGCCCCAGGCGGCCAGGTAGGAGTAGCGGCCGTTGCCGGCGGTCTTCGGATTGGGGATGACGACCTTGACGTCGGGCTTGGCCAGGTCGTCCCAGTTCTTGATCTGCTTGGGGTTGCCCTTGCGGACCAGGAAGATCATGGTCGAATAATACGGCGCGGCGTTGTTGGGGAACTTCTTGGTCCAGTCGGCGGCCACCAGGCCGCGCTCGGCCAGCATGTCGATATCGTTGGCCTGGTTCATGGTCACGACCGAGGCTTCGAGGCCGTCGGCCACCGAGCGGGCCTGCTTGCTCGAGCCGCCGTGCGACATCTTGATCTCGACGTTGTCGCCGCTGGTTTTCTTCCAGGCGGCGGCGAAGGCGGGGTTGATGTCCTTGTACAGTTCGCGCGCGACGTCGTAGGAGACGTTGAGCAGTTCGACGTCGGCGGCCTGCGCGGCCAGCGGCAACGCCAAGGCGCCGGCGCCGATGGCCAGCAAAAGACGGCGGCGGGCGCGGGATGGTAATCTGATCATGGTGGTTCTCGCCTCTACGGTGTTGTGGTTATGAAAGCGCATGGTCTAAAATCCGCGCCGAAAACAAAAGGTTTGTTTTGTCATATGCTTAGATTACATGGTTTGCCCGCGCCAGCGTGAGCGATTTCAAGCCGACGAGGGCATGGCGGGCACGCTTGGCCGCTTCAGTGTATAGTCGGGCCGCGTCGCGCCGAGCGCAGCAAGAGTTTTTACCCGTCATCATTGTTTTTGTGAGTTCTTATGGGATTTGAGATTCGACCAGCCACCCCGGATGACGCGCCCGCCGCGTGCGGCGTCCTGCGCCGCTCGATCACCGAATGCTGCACCGATGACCATCAGAACCGGCCCGAGATTCTCGACGCCTGGCTGGGCAACAAGACCCCGCAAACGGTGGCCGGCTGGCTGTCGGCGCCGAGCAACCACACCGTCGTCGCCGAGCAGGATGGCGAAGTGGTCGGCGTGGCGCTGGTGACCCAGGCCGGCAAGCTGTCGCTGTGCTACGTGCTGCCCGAGGTGTTGCACCGCGGCGTGGGCAAGGCGCTCTTGGGCGCGGCCGAAGCGCAGGCGCGCGCCTGGGGCGTGAGCGTGCTGCGCTTGCACGGCACCGCCAGCGTGCGCGATTTTTACGCCCGCAACGGCTATGTCAGCGCCGGCCGCGACAAGTCGTGTTTCGGTCTCGAATGCGATCTGTTCTGGAAAAAACTCAATCCCGATCCCGCCGCCAGTCCCGCCCAGCGCAAGGGTTTCTGCAACTGCAGCGGGCAGTAGGGCTGTTCGTCCGCACCCACCCGCAGTCATTGTTGCTGCCGCCCGCCGACCGTGGCGGAGCCGCCATTCCATCCTGAAAAAAACGCGCTGAAAAGCAAGTGCGATGCTGTTTTCACGGCGCGCCTTGCGCTATAGTGAGCGCCTTGATTGGATGAGTAAGACGGGATCGTAATTCATGGCTTCGCGCAGACATTTTCTTCAGCAGGGCTTATGCCTTTCCTCGCTCGGCTTGATGTCCGTGCCGCTGGTCGCCGGCGCCGCCGCGCGCGATCAGGACGCTGACCTCAGCGCGCCGGCCGGCATGATGCCGCCCCCCGATATCTTCGACGCCCAGGCGCTCGACCTCGAATTCTGGACCCGCCCGCGCACCCTCACGGTGACCCGGCCGCAAAGCGGCGAGCAGGCCAAGGTGCTGTACTGGAAGGACGGGGTCGTCATCGATTCTGCTTACCAGGAACTGTGCCACATCCTGCGCGACGTCAACGGCAAGGCGACCGCGCCGATCGATCCCAAACTGCTCGAAACCCTGTGGGGCACCCAGGCTTTTGTGGCACGCTACGGCATCGAGCAGCCGCTGGAAATCCTGTCCGGCTACCGTACGGCCGCCTCCAACAACAAGCTGATCGAGTCGGGCGTGCCGGCCGCGCGCCAGTCGCTGCATATCGACGGCAAGGCGGCCGACATCCGGGTCGCCAAGCTCACGCCGGAAGTGCTCGGCGGACTGGTGCGCAGCTTCCGCCAGGGCGGCGTCGGGTTTTACTACCGCGCCGGACCGCGCGGCGGCTGGATTCACGCCGACACCGGCCTCAAGCGCACCTGGAAGGGCTGACCGCCGGCCGCCGGGTTCAAGGTCTCTGACCGGGCACAAGCGGCGTGACGCGCACCACGGAACCAAACTTGCCGTCCCTTTTGCTGTCCTATGCATGGCCCCGACTTGTGCGGGGCAGTTCCCAGCAACCATGCATAACAAGGAGGTAAAGATGGCAACCATGAACGCACCCACGACAGACCGCAGGCATCTGGCTGAGCGACGCGCTTCCGTGAGCAAGAGCTCGGCGAAAATGACGGCCGTCGACTGGATCGCAATGGTCTTGCTGATTGTCGGCGGTCTGAACTGGGCAATGGTCGGATTGTTCAACGTCGACTTGGTGGCAAGCACCTTTGGTATCCAGAGTCCCGGTACCCGGCTGGTGTATGTACTGGTCGGGCTGGCGGCCCTGTATTCGATCTACTTGAGCACCAAGATGGCGACCAGGCATTAAGAACCAGCCGGGCGGCCGGCGCAACAGGGCGGGGACGGATGGCGCGAACGCGGGTTGGACTGATTTCGGATACCCACGGCCTGTTGCGGCCGCAGGCCTTGGCATTCTTGCAAGGCTGCGACTTCATCATCCACGGGGGCGATATCGGCGATCCGGCCATCCTTGCCGCCCTGTCGGCCATCGCGCCGCTCACTGTCGTGCGGGGCAATAACGACACCCAGCCGTGGACGCGCGACATTCCCGTCAGTGCCACCCTCCAGATCGGCGCATTGCGGATCTTCGCGATCCACGATATCAAGGAGATGGGTGCGGCGCCGGCTGGAGTGCGCGCCGTGGTCTCGGGCCATTCGCACAAACCGTCGCTGCGCGAGGACGCCGGGGTGTTCTACATAAATCCGGGCAGCGCCGGACGGCGGCGTTTTTCCTTGCCGATCGCGGTGGGCGAACTCATGGTGGACGGCGAGCTGATCACGCCGCGCATCGTCGAACTGCTCGTCTGATGGCGCGGCGTGTAAGGTGAATGGTGTGTGGCCCTGGGATCGAACCAGGTTTTCAGCTCTGTACGGACTGGGCTTTACCAATAAGCGAACCACACGCCTTCAAGATAGTCGATATATCCTTGCGCGCAAGTAGTATTTCAACCTCGAAATTAATATTATTTCCGAACAATTAATGGCCGCTGGTCCGGCCCTCATTCGTAGACATAGGGCTTGGCCTTGACCGCGTTCCTGCGCTGCTCTTCGATGAGGTCGAGATCGACATTGTGGTCCCAGTAGATGTACCAGCCGCGCTTGCGGTCTTCCTCGATTTCGGGGTGCGCGCGCAGATAGCCGTGCAGGAATTCATCGAATTCCGAGACATAGCCGGCCCCGCCGGCGTGGTAGCGAACAGGTTTGTAGGGCATGATCATATCCTCCTTGCTTCCTATGACCTTCGGCGGCGAAGCGAGTTCGGCATGGTCGGCAAGGCAAAAATGCCGTAGGATGTGCGCCGACCACATCCTATTCGAGCCGCTGCAATGAACAACGAGGTACCGCGTTTCCGCCCCCGTCCCTGGATTCACCTGGAAACCCCGCAAGACGTCGAAGCCTGGATCGATGAGCACAACAGCAGCCTGCAGGAACACATCGGCCCGCAGGAGACCGGCTACGGCGTATGTTTCACCCTCGCGGTGGGCGGCAACATTTATCTGCAAACCCTGGGCGACGCGGTAATTCTGGACGTCGACGAGGATGCCGCCTGGATCGCGCCGCTGATCATGGCCGCGACCGGCGTCGACGCGCCGGCCGGGCGAGTGTGGGTGCTGCCGGACGACAAGCTGATCCAGCTGGTGGTCGGGCTCAGCAGCCTGGTGGCCAGCACCACCCTGGTCAGCGGCCATCCCTTCGGCGCGCGCAGCCGCAAGTTGCCATTTGCACGCTAGGGTTCCACGCCTTGAGCGTTTTTCAGTTATAAAAGCAGCTTCTGCCACTGAGCGAAAGCGGGACCCGCATGCCTATCACCATGACATCCGCCGGCCGCGTGGCCGCGACGCTGCTTGCCTGCCTGATCACCTTGTCGGCGACGGCGGCCGATCTGCTGGCCGAGGCCAAGTCCCGTGGCAGCCTGCGCATCGCGATGGAAGGGACTTATCCTCCGTTTAATTTCAAGGACGGCAAGACGGGCCAGCTCGACGGGTATGACGTCGACGTCGCCAAGCTGCTGGCCGCCAAGCTCGGGCTCAAGCCGAGTTTTGTCAGCACGGAGTGGTCGGCCATCCTGGCCGGCCTGGCGGCGGGCAAGTACGATGTGATCGTCAGCCAGGTCGGCATCACGCCCAAGCGCCAGGAAACCTTCGACTTCTCGGCGCCGTATATTTATTCGAGTCCGCAGCTCATCGTGCGCAAGAACGAGACGGCCAGCTATCCCACCCTGGAGTCGCTCAAGGGCAAGAAGCTCGGCGTGGGGCAGGGCAGCCAGTATGAACAGCAGGCCCGCAAGGTGCCCGGCATCGTGGTCAAGTCGTATCCGGCGGCGGCCGACACCATGCAGGACCTGGCGGTCGGGCGGATCGACGCCGCGCTCAACGACAGCCTGATGGCGGCCTACCTGATCCGCAGCGGCGCCTTGCCGGTCAAGGCTGGCGCGCGGGTCGGCGCGGTCGAGGCGATGGGCATACCGTTCGCCAAGGGGAATCCGCAATTCAAGGCGGCCATCGACAAGGCGCTGGCGGACGCCAGGGCCGATGGCAGCCTCAAGGCCATCTCGGTGAAGTGGTTCGGCGTCGACGTCACCCGCCCGGCGCCTTGAACGGCTTGATCGACTTGCTGCGCGAAGCGGCGCCGGTGATGCTGGCCGGCGCCGGCTACACGCTGGTGTTCGCGTTGGCGGCGATGGTTGGCGGGCTGGTGCTCGGTTTGCCGACCGCGCTGCTGCGCATTGCGCCCTGGCGCGCCCTGCGCTGGCCGGCCGCGCTGTACGTCAGCGTGATGCGCGGCACGCCCTTGCTGGTGCAGATCTTTGTCATCTATTACGGACTGCCTTCGGTCGGGATCGAATTTACGCCCGTCACGGCCGGGGTGCTGGCGCTGTCGCTCAACGCCGGCGCGTATCTGTCGGAAAGCCTGCGCGGCGCCATCCTCAGTATTGGCGAGGGGCAGTGGCGCGCTGGATTCAGTCTTGGGCTTGGCTACTGGACGACGCTGATCCACATCGTCATGCCGCAAGCCTTGCGGGTGGCGGTGCCGTCGATGAGCAATACCTTGATCAGCCTGATCAAGGATACCTCGCTGGTGTCGGTCATCACCATGACCGAGCTGATGCTGGCGACCAAGGAAGTCATCGCGACGACGTTTCGGCCGCTGCCGCTGTACCTGGCTGCGGCGGCGATCTACTGGTGCATGAGTCTTGGGTTTGAAAGCTTGCAGCGGCGCGCAGAACGACGCCTGAACCGGGCGCATCGATAAGCGGGATGAATTGGAGTTGAGTGGACCACGTCGTGCCGGGCATTGCCCAACACGACTTCCCGCGCAGGCGGGAACCCATAGCACACCGGATCGGCGGTGG
>JBDSTZ010000656.1:0-25663 GCA_039927975.1 Massilia sp.
TTGAAGCTTTTAGAGTCGCTTTGAGGGAGGAGTCTGATCGTGGCTGCGCTTTGTTTGCGGTGGCATATTTGGATGATGCGCTGGCAAAACTTTTGAAAACTCGTTTTGTTGATGGCCCTAACATGGATGAGGACTTATTTGGAGCTCAGGCACCTATGAGTACATTTTCTTCTCGTATTAAGATTGCGTTTTATTTGGGTAAAATTGAGGCACATCGCAAATCGAACCTGGATACGCTAAGAAAGATTCGGAATTACTTCGCTCATCATGCTAACGTGGTTAATTTCCACGATCAAAATATTCGTGATCGTTGCAACAATTTAATTGTTGAAGAGAAGTACCGCGAATTGGGCGGGCGGGAAAAATTTGTTGTGGTGACGTCCGGATTACTGGGCTCCATTCATGCTGAGATAGTATTGTCTGAAACCTATCCTGAGCGTCCAAAAACATTCGGAAGGACCGAATTGAAACACAAAAACAATTAGAGCCTAGTTGTGGATTCGTTTCGCTTTTGAAGCGAGCGGCTATCTGGATTCTAGATTCTCCCTACTTGTGAAGACTCAACAGGTTGATTATTTAATTTTGACACTAGCTGCGGAAAGCGCGGGCAGTTCTGTCATTCGGACGCCGCTTCTACCGTTGAGCAGTACGTGTTCACGAACGAGTTTTATCCGGAAATCAGATTACAAACTTTCGAACTGATAACGATTGCATACACGCATTGGGAAGGAAATCGTCGACGAAGTGCAGGACGTATACCGTCTGCAAGGCGTGAAGATCAACGACAAGCACATCGAAGTGATCGTGCGTCAGATGCTGCGCCGCGTGCAGATCGTCGAAGCGGGCGATGCCAACTACATCGTCGGCGAGCAGGTCGAGTGCTCGGAACTGCTGGACGAAAACGATCGCGTGATCGCCGCCGGCAAGATCCCTGCGACCTTCGAAAACGTCTTGCTGGGTATTACCAAGGCATCGCTGTCGACCGACTCGTTCACCTCGGCCGCATCGTTCCAGGAAACCACCCGCGTGCTGACCGAGGCTGCCATCATGGGCAAGCGCGACGGCCTGCGCGGCTTGAAGGAAAACGTCATTGTCGGCCGCCTGATTCCTGGCGGTACCGGTCTGGCTTTCTATCGCGCCCGCAAAGAGAAAGAACAGTGGGAAGTGGAAGAGCGCCAGGCGCTGCTGCAGCAAGAGAAGGTCAACATGGCTTCCGAACTGCAAGCGATGGAAGACAACAGCCAGGCGACGGCAACCCATCAGGGCGACGAAGCGTAAGTCTCGTTATCCCCAAATGAAAACGGCACCGTGGAGAAATCCCGGTGCCGTTTTTTTATGTGTGGATCCCGCCGTTAAGGTGGCAAAAGCAAAGCTGAAGGTCAGGTTGAGGTACCCGGGGCACCTCAGGTCCGACAAGTAGACACGAGCTGAGCATTGCCAGCGAGGGCATCACGATCTCAACGTCGATGGTCGATGCGAAGTGGCCCGTACCCGAGGCCGGAACTCGGCGGCGCAGACCTCCGGCGTTGCATCTGCCAACGTCCCGGTCACCTCCGCGCGCGAAACGGAGGCAGCCGCAGCATCAGATACGTACCAGTTCAACCCGACGGTTCTTTGCGCGACCCTCATCGGTGGAATTGGCTGCGATCGGCCTCTCGCTGCCGAGCCCGGCGGCCGACAGGCGTGCGGCCGCAATCTTCTGCGCCGCGACAGCGTCGACCACCGCCCGCGCGCGCGCCAGCGACAACTGCTTGTTGTGCGCCGCGTCGCCCACCGCGTCGGTATGGCCTTCCACTTTCAGCTTGAGCGCCAGGTCCTCGCGCAGCAGCGTGACGATCTGCTCGACAACGGGAGTGCTGTCGGGCCGAATCACATGGCTATCGGTATCGAAGTTCAGATACAGCGCGATGTGGCCATCCTTTTGCAAGGCAGTGGCCATCTCGGCCGCCGCGATCGGCTTGACGCTTTGCTCGAGCGCTTTCTCCTCGATCACCTCGACGCACACATTGCGGTCGTCGTCGAACAGGTGAAAGGCAATCCATATATTGGTGGTCTGCGTGCGCAGCAGATATTGTTCAAAGCCGGGAGTATCGGCTTCGTCGGACTTCTGCAAGTTCATGATGCGCAGCTTCTGGAACAGCGCATCCTTGTCGCCGCCATGGCGATTGATGAAATCCTCGTTGCCCGGATAAACCGTATCGACGCGCACCGCGCCCAACGCTTTGAGCGCCTGCTCGTAATTGCGGTGGATACCCAGCGGCGACATCTTGAGCGGACCAAGCGAGGCGAAGCGTTCCGAAATCTTGCCCTCGACCTTGCGCACTTCCGATCCGGCCAATACCTAGGCCCGTTCGAAATCGACCACGGTATTGTGTTCGCCCGAGCCTGTACCGGCCGGCATGCTGATGTAGGGGAAGGGCGGTAGCGACACCGTGGAGACGGGCACAGAATTGATGTCGAAGGGCTTCGCGGCGGTCGCAGATGTTGCCGCAGGCGCCGCTGCCGGCACCGGTGCCGGCGCAACGGCCGACGACGAATTGACAACGCCTGGCGTTTCAGCAGCGGGCGTCACCACCTCCTTGCGCTTGCACGCGGCCATGGTAAGCACGAGGGAAAGACCAACAAACGACAGTAGCAGCGGACGCTTCATGGGGGCTCCTGGAAGATAAAGCGCCGAGGATACCAGAAATGTTAAATATTCTACAACATTGACGTAAATGAAGCGGCGCCGGGTCGACGCGCGCCCCGTCGAGCCGGCACGTGGCTGTAAGGGCTCATCGTGAAAACGGCACCATGGAGAAATCCCGGTGCCGTTCTTTATGTTTGGACTTCTTCCAGGCGCGTCCGTCCTATTTGCAGCCCGCCGTCGGATTGGCCGTCACCCCTGCCGCAGTCTGGTTGACGAACTGTATCGTGCCGTCCGCGTTGTAGTGCAGTTCTTCGACCGCCACCGAACGCCGGTATTCGCCGCCCGTTGCCAGCGCCGCGTTGTGATAAAAAATATACGACTTGTTGTTGAAGTCGATGACCGCCTGGTGGATGGTTTTGACGCCGCTGTTCGCATTCATGATCACGCCGCGATAGGTCCACGGACCGGTCGCGCTGGGACCGGTCATGTAGGCGAGGTCCTCCGGGAAGCGGTGCGCGAACGACAGGTAATAGGTGCCGTCGTGCAGATGCAGGTAGGGTGCCTCGGTGTACGAATCGATACCGCCGACCGTGACGATCGGTCCGTCGAGCTCGGTCATGTTGGGCTTGAGCTTGGCATACTTGAGCACGGTGTTGCCCCAGTAGATATAGGCCTGCCCCGACGGATCGACGAACACCACCGGATCGATGTCGTCCCAGGTGATCCCGGTCTGAGTCGTCATGTCGTTGGTGATCAAGGCCGAGCCGCGCGCATCGACGAACGGACCCGTGGGGCTGTCGGAGACGGCGACGCCGATCGAAAAGCCCGGAATGGTCTTGTGGTCGACCGGCGCGTAGAAATAGTACTTGCCGTCGCGTTTGACCACGTGGGCGGCCCATGCGCTGCCCTTTGCCCAGGCGAAAGCGGCCGCCGTCAAGGGTGCGCCGTGGTCGGTCCAGTTTGTCATGTCGCAGGACGAGAAAACCCGCCACTCGTTCATGACATACGCTGCATGGCCCACCGCCGCTTCATCATGGCCGGTATAGACGTAGACCCGGCCGTTGTCGACGAGCGCGCTGGGATCGGCGGTGAAGATATTGCTGACGATCGGTTTGCCAAGCGGCGCGGCGGCAACGGGCGCTGCCGGTTGGGGGCTGCCACTGATTGCGGTCGATCCGCCTCCCGATCCGCCACAACCTGCCAGCGCAATCACGCCGAACACTGTCATCAGTCTGATATTCACGTTTGTCCCCTTTTATTGGTATTGGAATGCCGGCCACTCTAAAGGGGAAAAACCTGCCCGACCAATCACATTAATTTCAACCTCAATATTATTCTCGGTATAACGCGCGAGATGAGAGTGGCGCGCCGGGGCTGGACTGTAACGTCCTCCAGCCGGTCAAGGTATCGATATTCCCTGCGGCGACCCGCCATCGCGTATAGTGCCAACCTTTCCGTCCGTACATACAATCGGACCACACAATAACAAACCTCCATTGGGATCAGACATGACATTGTCAAAGCATTTGAAGCTGGGAATCTCGGCGCTGTGCGTGTGCGCCGCCACGCTCGTCCATGCCGCTGACGGCCCGGCCTTGTATGTCTACTCGACCATCGATGCACTGCTGGCCGGCGCCTACGACGGCGACTTGACCGTCAAGCAACTGAGCGCCAAGGGCAATTTCGGCATCGGCACTTACAACCACCTGAACGGTGAAATGGTGGTGCTCGACGGCGTCTACTATCACGTCAAGGCCGACGGATCGGTCACGGTGGCCGATCCCGCCGAACGCGTGCCCTTGGCTTACGTGTTGCCATTCAAGCCTACGGAATCGTTCAGCCTTGCGGGCGTGGCGACGCTGCCTGCAATCGAAGCGCTGGCCGATCAACGCGCCACCAATTCAAACATGTTTTATGCGTTCGAGATCAAGGGCCGTTTCACCGATATCTCGACGCGCGCGATCTCGTCCCAAGTGAGGCCCTACCGGCCGCTCGCCGAGGTGGCGAAAACCCAGTCCGTATTCAAGCGCGAGAGTGTGACGGGCACTCTGGTCGGCATTCGCAGCCCGGCCCTCAGCAAAGGCATCAGCGTGCCTGGCTATCACTGGCACTTCATTTCCGACGACAAGAAATTCGGCGGCCATGTTTTGTCGATCGGCAGCGCCGATGGCGTCGCCCGCCTGGCGCTCGTGAGCCACCTCGACATCGACCTTCCGACGACGGACGATTTTGCCAAGGCAGACCAGGCAAAGGACCGCGCCGCTGAACTGCGCAAGGTCGAGGGCAATCAGCATTAGGCGCTAAGTCACACGTCGAATTAACGGCTCCTGCAAGCTGTTTCTGGAAAGCGGCCCGGTGAATCCGCGCTGATATTACCGCCGCTTTTAGCACTTCAATTCTTGCTATAAAGAATTGCCTACCTTACTATTCTTTCACGCGTAAATGGAAGCGAAACGGGGCGGCCGATTCATCGAGTTTGAAAGTCCAAACACGCCCGAACCGGGTTAAACCGCAGGGGGCGATGCAACCTAAATTCAGGAGCAGTTTTAATGAACGACGTCGTCCAGAATCAAATGCTGTTTTGCCGCGCCTGCGGCAAGCAAATTCATCAGAGCGCGCGCGCTTGCCCTGGCTGCGGCGCCGTGCAAACACCGGTTGGCACCAGCGCGACGCAAAAGCGCATATTCCCGGCCTTCCTGCTGTGTTTCTTTGTCGGGATATTCGGCGTCCATCGTTTCTACGTCGGAAAGATCGGCACCGGCATTCTGCAGTTGATTACACTCGGCGGTTTCGGCATCTGGGCACTGGTCGACATGATCATGATCGTGATCGGCTCGTTCCGGGACGTGGACGGCAACGTCATCGACCAGTGGACGTGATCACAGGCCGATCCTTCAAATGAAAGCAGGGGCCCCCGGCGTATCGCACGGCCCGTGATTTTGCAGTACGATCGGGCGAGGGATGGCGGCGCGGCTTTCCCGCTCAGACGGGAGGGCAGCATGGATTTCACCACCAGTATCAAGCAGATCATGACGACCCGGATAGTGACCGTGGAACTCGACGACAAACTGTCAATGGTCAGCGATATTTTCAAGAGCAGCAAATTCCACCACCTGCTGGCCGTCGAGGACCGCGAACTGATCGGCATCGTATCCGACGGCGACTTGTTCAAGGCGATCAGTCCCAACATCGGCAGCGCCGTTGAAACCTACAAGGATACGGCCACCCTGAACAAGCGCGTGCATCAGATCATGTCGCGCCACCCCGTGGTGCTGACCGATGAGGCGACTTTCGGCGATGCGATCGACCTGTTCAACGAAAAGAACGTCTCCTGCATTCCGATCGTGAACGCTGCCAATCGTCCGGTGGGTATTGTGAGCTGGCGCGATATATTGAAGCACTTGCGTTAGCAGCGAGCGCCACCTGAGCGGCCCTTCGCTGGACCTCGCATCTATCAATCCTGCGTATCTTTTCCCGCCCGATTCAACGCTTTTGCGACGAACCGTTGCCGGCGGCATTTCCGCCGCGACGGCCCGCGCCAACGGAGTATCCATGGCCTCCCGCGCAATGCTCACCAGCCAGCGACAAAAGCTGGCGATACCCGGCTTGGCCGCAGCGCCGGCCGACCAGATCACGTGATAGCGCTGCGGGTCGCTTTCAATGCCCGGGAATGGGATGACGAGCGTGCCGTTATCGAGTTCCTCCTGCGTGAGCAAGCGGCTGCCGATGGCAATGCCAAGTCCGCGCGCAGCGGCTTGCAGCGAGAAATGCACATTATCGCTTGCGCGACTTTCTGCACGCCGGCTTGACCGATGCAGAATGCGTCACCCTGGCCTTGGAAAAGGAGGTCCTATATCGTGAACTGTACGGTCCGCACCGAAAGACGCTGGCCGGCTTCGGTTTGCGCCGCCGACGTCAAGCGCGGTAAACCCGAACCCGAAGTATTCCTGATGGCGGCGCAGCGCTGCGGCGTCGCGCCCAAAGACTGCATCGTATTTGAAGATGCGCCGCTCGGCGTGGAAGCGGCGCGCCGCGCCGGCATGCGCGCTGTGGCCTTGACCACCACCATACCGGCACGCGCGTTTGAAGGCTTCGATAATGTGATCGCGATTGCCGACGACTATACTGCCTTCTCCATCGAGGAACTGTTCGCCATGCCCATGCGTGCCAAGGGGCCGCGTCCAGTCTGCGCCTGATGCAGCAAGCCGCGTGCGCGCGCATATAAAAGGAAACGACGAATGACAAAGGTTAGAGTGGGCCTGATCGGCTATGGATTTGCCGGCGCCACCTTTCACGCGCCACTGATTCGCGCGGTGGATGGTTTGGCGCTGACGCGTATCGCTTCGAGCAATGCTGCAAAAGTCCGTCAAGACTTCCCGCATGCCGCCATCGACAACAGTGCGCAAGCGTTGATCAACGCTGCCGATGTCGACCTGGTCGTCATCGCCACCCCGAACGCAAGCCACCACGCGCTGGCCAGGCAAGCCCTGTTGGCCGGCAAGCACGTCGTGCTGGAAAAGCCTTTTACCGTCACCGTGGCCGAGGCGCAGGAACTGGTCGATCTGGCGCAACAGACCAATCGTTTGCTCAGCGTGTTTCACAATCGTCGCTGGGATAATTATTTTCTGACCGCCAGACGCTGCATCGAGTCCGGCATGCTCGGCGACATCAATACCTACCAGGCCCATTTCGACCGCTATCGCCCGCAGCGAATCAAGCGCTGGCGCGAAGACGATTTGCCCGGCTCGGGTACGCTCTACGATCTGGGATCGCATCTGATCGATCAGGCACTGGTGCTGTTCGGTACACCGCAAACGATATTTGCCGACGTCTGTGCGCAGCGCACGGGCGAGGGCGGTCCCGACTATTTTCACTTGGTGCTCGGTTATGGCCACATGCGCGCCATCCTGCATTCCGGTTCCATCGTCAGCGACCCCGGTCCGCGCATCCAGGTGCATGGCAGTGCCGGTAGCTATGCCAAATATGGTCTCGACCCGCAGGAAGATGCGCTGCGGACCGGACGGATCCCCGGCGATTCTTCATGGGGCCGTGATCTGGAAGCGCATGACGGACGCCTAACGGTCGAACGCAATGGCGTGCTAGTCACCGAAACGCTCAATACAATGCCGGGCGATTACTTGAAATTCTATGAAGGGATGGTCGACGCGATTGTCCAAGGAAAACCGGTTCCGGTAAGCGCAGCCGATGGCCTGAATGTAATCAAGGTCATCGACTACGCGATGCGGAGCAGCCGTGAGCAACGCGTCATCGCCTTTGAATAAGACCGATTAACTGGCACGCCCAATCCCGCCATCGGCACCGGCAATGGCGGCGTGACCAATACGCCGCTTTCAACGCTCAAGGAATTGCAGTTTTCCTTTGACGTCTTTCCATGCGTCCGCCTCCGCCAGCGGCGCCCTCGGCTTCGTGATCGACGCCCAGCTGCGCGCAAGCTCCCGATTGAGCGCGAGATAAATCCGTTGCTCCGGCGCCAGCTCGTCGTCGAGTACCAGTGCATCGACCGGGCACTCCGACATGCAGACGCCGCAATCGATGCACTCATCCGGATCGATCACCATGAAGTTCGGGCCCACCTTGAAGCAGTCCGAAACGCAGTCCGTGTAGACGCATTTGATGCACGATTCGGTGACGACATAAGCCATGGTGCTCTCCTTCGCTGGTGTTGAACTGCTGAGATTCGATACCAGTCTATGGCCCTCGAGGACATTTGTAAAACAAGTTAATTCGTTATAATCAACCTGAAAAACAGGTAGATAAAGATGCGTCTCACATTAAGGCAGCTGCAGATATTTCTGGAAGTCGCGCGCGCCGGCAGCACGACGGCCGCGGCACAAGCGCTCGCGTTGTCGCAATCGGCCACCAGCGCCGGCCTGAATGAACTCGAGGGCGTGCTCGAAACCCGCTTGTTCGACCGCGTCGGCAAGCGGCTGGTCCTCAATGACAATGGCCGCCTGCTGCTGCCGCAGGCGCGCCAGATGCTAGACGCCGCCGCCACCATCGAAAGCCAATTCGCCGATGTCGGCGCATTCAAGGACATCGACCTGCGCATCGGCGCCAGCACCACCATCGGCATCTATCTGCTGCCAACCCTGATCGCCGCCGCCGCCGCCGCCGCCGGCAGTATCAGCCTGAAACCAAACATCATGATCGCCAACACTGCCGACGTGGCGGCAGCGGTGGCCAACTTCGAGGTCGATTTCGGCCTCATCGAAGGTCCCTGTCATGAAGCCGACCTGCTGGTGGAACCATGGATTCGTGATGAGCTCATCATCGTGGCTGCGCCGCACCATGCCGTTTTGAAAGGTGATCCCGATGCGGCCGTCACCAAAAAGGCGTTGCGCGAAGCCGGCTGGCTGTTGCGCGAAGCCGGATCGGGTACCCGCGAGGCGGTCGAACACGCGCTGCTGCCCCACTTGCACAGTCTGCGATCGAACGGTGAATTCGGCAACTCGGAGGCGATCAAATACGCGGCGGCCGAAGGCCTCGGCGTCGCCTGTCTGTCGCGCTGGGTCGTCGGTGATTTGATTGCCATGGGGCGCCTGGTCGAACTCAACACTTCGCTGCCCCCCTTGCACCGCCACTTCTACCTCATCCACAGCAAGCAAAAGATCCTGTCGGAGCGGTTGAAATCCTTTCTCGCCTTCAGTCGGGAATGGCGCAAGCAGGTGGCGCCATGAGCCGGTGTCGCCATTTATGAAATCGAGTACAAAAAAACGGCTCGCGTGATCTTTTTCACCAATATCATTCTATAATGTTGCCCCGAGGCACTCGCCGGCGATGACAAGGGATGTCATCCAGCCGGGCGAATGTCCGAAAAGCGGTCGCTATCACGACCGACCCGCTTGCGAAACCGTTCCTGCGCCGGCCCCCGTACACCATCACCATCCCGCTTTGAAAGTCTGCATGAACCATCCATCGACCACCGGCGCCTGGAAGCTGTGGCACAAGTTTCTCGTGCTCGGTCTGCTCTCCATCGTGCTCGCCAGCATCCCGAGCTATTTCTACTTTGCCGAAGCCGCCAAGGGCCTGAACGCCTACGAAAGCGAACAGCAAGGCTTGCCGCGCGTGCAGGCCGGCTTCAAACTGGTGCAGCTGGCCCAGCAGCACCGTGGCCTGTCGGCCCTGGCGCTCGGCGGCGTCGCCGGCGCGCCCGAGAAGCGCGCGGCCAAGCAGGCTGAAGTCGACAGCGCGGTCGAGAAGCTCGACGTCATCGTCAAAGCGATCGACGACCGGACAGTCGAGGCCGCCTGGAGCGAGCCGAAGCGCGATTGGCAAGCCTTGCGCGCCGGCCTCGCGAGCAACAGCATCACCGTGCCGCAAAGTTTCACCGCGCACAGCGCGTTGATTCCCAAGCTGCTCAAGCTGAACGACCTGATCGCCGACTTTTACGGCCTGAACCGCGACCCCGACACCGACACCGACCACCTGATCCAGGCCATGTATTACCAGTTGCCGTATCTGACCGAGGAGCTGGGCAAGACCCGCGCCAAGGGCACCGGCCTCCTGGCCAAGCAGGCCGCCGCCGACGACGACCGTCAGATGCTGTCCTCGATCATCGCCCGGGTGGTCGACCGGCTCGATCAGTCGACGACCGCGTTCAACAAGGCCGTCGCCGCCAACCCCAGCTTCCAGAGCACCCTCGGTCCCGCCATGAGCGGCGCGACAGCGGCGGCCAACAAGTTGGCGGCGCTGGCGCGCGACCAGATCATCATGGCCGACACCCTGAACTACTCGCCCGAGGCTTACCTCAACACCGCGACTGACGCGATCGATCTGCAATTCAAACTTAACGCGGCAGCTTCCCAACAGCTCGACAGCCTGCTGACCGACAAGATCGCGCAATTCCACCGGGCGCGCGCGCTGATGCTGGCCGCCATGTTCGGCCTGATGGCTGGCGTCGCCTTCATCGGGTTTCGCGTCTCGCGCTCGATCACTGGTCCGCTGAACCACGCCATCGCCATCGCCCAGAGCGTCGCGCAGGGCAATCTCGCGAGCGACTTCGAAGTCGGTCCGCCCAACGAAGTAGGCCAGTTGCTGCGGGCGCTCAAGGCCATGAGCGAGAGCCTGCGCGAGATGGTCGGCGAGGTGCGCACCAGCATCCACACCATCGGCGCGGCCACCCGCGACATCGCCTCCGGCAACGCCGATATTTCCGCGCGCCTCGAATCGCAGGCGTCGAACCTGGAAGAAACCGCGTCGTCGATGGAAGAGCTCATCTCCACCGTGCGCCAGAACGCCGACAATGCGCAGCAGGCCAACACCCTGGTGATAGGCGCGTCCGGCGCCGCCATGAAAGGCGGCAACGTGGTCTCGCAAGTGATGGCGACCATGGGCGAGATCAACGAGAGCTCGCGCAAGATCGTCGACATCATCGCCGTCATCGACGGCATCGCCTTCCAGACCAACATCCTGGCGCTGAACGCGGCCGTGGAAGCGGCGCGCGCGGGCGAGCAGGGCCGTGGCTTCGCAGTAGTGGCCGGCGAAGTGCGCAACCTGGCGCAACGCTCGGGGGCGGCGGCCAAGCAGATCAAGGACTTGATCGGCAGCAGCGTCGACAAGGTCGCCATCGGCAACAAGCTGGCCGACGACGCGGGGCTGGCGATGGGCGAGATCGTCACCAGCGTCAAGCGCATCACCCAGATCATGACGGAGATCACCGCTGCCTCGAACGAGCAGGGCGCCGGCATCGAGCAGGTCAATCAGGCGGTCACCGAGATGGACGACATGACCCAGCGAAACGCGGCGCTGGTCGAGCAGACGGCGGCGGCGTCGGCCAGCCTGGACGAGCAGGCCACCTCCCTCATCCAGTCGATGAGCATCTTCAAACTGGGCAACGAGGAGAGGCAGCCACGGCTGGCGTCGAACGCCGACCGGCTCAGGCTGCAAGGCTGAGCGGAAAACGGCTCGGGGTCAGGAAACTAAACGGCTCGGGGTCAGGTCCGACAAACGTACACAGCCTGAGCAGTCGTCCCGCCGTTGTCGCGTCCAATTCCCGATTACGCAAAAAAAAGGCCACCCATCGGGTGGCCCTGTCGCCTGAGCGACGGGTAAAGCTCTACCAACCAGCGCCTACAAATCCAGCGCCGTCAACACCCGCACCGCGCCCGCGCCCTGCACGCCATTGCCGTTATCCCACAGCATGCTCGCCGCGACCTGGCCCTGCGCCGTGGCGGCGACTGCGGCCACCGCTGTCAGCACCGTGCCCACCCGCGCCGCGCCGCCGCTGGTCTCCACCAGCTTGTTGGCCACCGGCACCGGATTGACCCCGTTCGCCCCGTTCCACACCTGCGTGTGGCTGCCGTAGGCGCCATTCAGCGCGCCCAGCCCGTCGCAGTTGAACGCATACGAATGCGGGGTCGCCGCGCCGGCCGGCTGCAGGCGGATCGATTCCGGCACCAGCGACATGCCGCCCGACGGAACCAGCTGGATCTTCACATACTGGTCCGCCGTCCGGATGCGGCCGAAGTGATTGGCCCAGTTGCCCCCGCTGCGCGCGTGATCCAGACAAATCTCGATGCCGAAATCGATCAGCTTGCCATTCCCATCGTTCACGCCGGGAATCCGGAACACCGCGCCGCCTTCCGCCACGCCCATCACGTCGGCGGGAATCAGCGCGGCCGGATCGGCCGGCAGCACCGAACCGGGCGCATGCTGGTTCACCGCGCCATTCCAGTGGATGAAGTCGATGCCCGAAATATAGTGCTTGCGCGAGACGTAATTGTCGTTGGCATGGCCGGCGCCGCCGCGCTGCACCAGCGCCGAGTTGTAGATCTCGCCGGGCGCAGCCGCGTCGAGCACATACTTGCCGTTGACCGCCTTCTTGGTGGGGAACGAGGCGCTCAGCGCGGTGCCGAACACGAACACCCAGTCCTCGTACGCCGGCTTGGCCACCAGCGCGCGCAGCCCGCCGAACAGACCGCTCCATTTGCCGCTGTACGGCGCCGGCAAGTTGAACTCGGCCGGCGCATGCGCGTCCCAGCCGTCGATCAGGTCATGCAGATAGGCGCCGCCGGCGCCGCGAAACAGGAACTCGGGCGCCATGAACACCTTGAGGGTGGTGGCGTTGCGGTCGCTGGCCGCCTCGGCCTTGCAGATCGCATCGGCCACGAAGGCCAGCCGCGCCTCGATATCCCAGCACTGGCCGAGCACGTCGGTGCGCTTGTCCGGGCTCGGGTCGAGCAGGCCGGCGTACCAGCCAATTTGCACCGGCTGGTGGGCGACGACGAAAGGGCCGGTATGCAATTCCCAGGAAATGAATTGGACTTTCTTGTAGTTGCTCATGGTTGTGCCTCAAGAAGTGAAACAGCGGTTGGAGAAGGGTGTGATCGTCCCTGCCGGACAGCGGCAAGCGATCGAACAGCGATTGCGATGTGCGAAGCGGCGCGCCCGCCCCGCGTTCAGGCCGGCTTGACGATGGGTACGCCCAGCGCCAGCCGCGCGCGGTCCCAGTACGCCCTGCGTTGCAGCAAGCCGTTGGTGCCGCCATTGATGCGCCTGGTCAGCTCGATGAAATGGGCGTCGCCATCCTTGTCGATGGTCAGGTCCGCCACCTCGTTCAAGCCTTTCGATTGCCAGAACCAGGCCGCCGACAGGGCCGCCCCGGCCGGTTGCTGCAGCAGGTCCGGATTGGCGAGCGCGTCGACCTTCATGGCCGTGGCGAACCTGGCGTAGTTCTCGTGCCCGGTCAGCTGGATCAGGCCGCGGCCGCGATACTTCCAGCCGTCGCCGCTGGCCTCGTCGCCATTACCCATGCGGCTGGCGTAGACCTTGTTGGCCAGCTTCTCCGGGTTGTGGCTGCAGGCCTCGGCCGCCGCGTCGGTGGGGAAGCGCTGCGGCCAGACCTGGCGCAGGCGCTGCGCCGAATAGCTGAGCGATTCCTGCAATTGGCGCAGTTCGCCCGATTCGAGCAGCACTTGCGCCAGGAAGGCCGCCTGGCGCGCGTTGGTGTTGATGGCGCCCGCTTCCATGCAGGCGTTGAGGGCGTCGGTCCAGAGCCCCGGACGCGGATCGCCGTCCGGCGCCGCCAGGATGTCGCGCAGCTGCTGTTGTGTGATGTGGTTCATTGCCAGCTCCTGTTGAATGCGTGTTGCCGTTGTCGGATGGCCGAAGGCCGGGCCGCTGCATGAACCCGTGCACGGGTTCATGGGCAAGTGCATCAGGCAGGTGCGTTTTCAAGCGCCTTCGGTGCGGCGACGCGTGGCTGGATCGAGGTCTGCAGAATGTCGAGCACGCGCGCCAGGCCTTCCGGCATGCCGCCGTCTTCGGCCAGCACCTGCACGTGGTACTTGGCCGAATTGTCCGAGCTGCGGGTGTTTTCCTTGTGCGTGGCGACCGAGCCCTCGACGTGCACGTTGACGCTGAACGGCCCGAACTTCGCGCTCATGTCGGCGGAGAACTTGCCTTCCTTGTCTTCCGATTCCTTCGACGCGAACGACGATTTCACTTCCATGTCGAACGTGATGTCGACCTTGGTGATCGACAGGCTTGGAATCTTGACGATGGCCAGCAGCGGCACGTCGAGCGAGACATTCTCGTCGATCGTCTTCGACGGATCGGTCTTGTCGGCCACCGGGCGGGTGAAGGCGAAGTGCGCCAGGCGGGTGGCGCCCACGCCGGTCGGGTCGTCCTTGCCCGGCGGCAGAAAGCCGATGTTCTTGATGAAGTCGGCCGTCGCGTACGCCAGCCTGACCTGGGCGTCGCACGCCGCCGTGAGCGGGCCGCCAATCAGGTCGCCCATCGGCAAACCCTTGAACTGCGACGCCATGTCGATAATTTCAGCCATTTTTCTACTCCTGTGAAGTTGACCCTTGCGGGTATCGGATTACAGTGGGGATCACATCGCCGAACGGGCAATCTCGTGAATTGCGCGCTGCGACATCGAGTAGATTAAGGCGGTGAAACTTGCATTTCGTGTCTGTTTCTGACGCCGTGGCAAGGCGCACGGCGGCACTAGGGACGCGACTTGCCGCGCCAGCGCGCCAGCCATGCCAGCAGGCGCACCTTGACCGACCGGGCCCGCTTTTCGGCCGCGTGGGCCTGCGCCAGTTCCTCCTGCATGGACTCGTCGAGCCGCACAATCAGGTGCGCGCGGCTGGCGCAGGCCTGGCGCTGCGCCGCGCCGACGCTCACGCTGGCGCCGCCGGAACCCGACTGCACGCGCAGCGCCATCAGCGGGGCCGGCCGCAGCATGCGCCGCCAGCGCGCCGGGCGGCGTGTGCTGAACACGGTCTCAAGCCGGCGCTCCCAGCCGAACGTTCGCTCGATGCAGTAGCCGTAGATAGTCAGTTCCAGCGCATGCAGGCACAGCGCGTACTGGCGATGAAACTGCGCCGCCGGGATGGCCTGGGTGCTGCCGTCGCGCGGATCGACGTAGCGGAACTCGGCCTGGGTGGCGCTCCGCCGGTCCGGCGCGCGCTCGGCGGCCAGCGCCTCGAGCGCCACGTTGCTGTCGCGGTGCGCGTGTTCCAGCACCCGGCGCAGGAACTCCGCGTGGCACTGCGCGGCGGCGGGACTAAGCTCCAGCATGCTCGTCCAGGAACAGCGGCTTGCGGTCGAAGCCGATGTTATAGACGGCGTACTGCAGCACGATCTGGTGCTCGCCGATATTGTATAAACCGAAGCTCTTCTCGACGTTCAGCACATAGCCGCGCGGCGAGGCCGACAGGCAGCGGTTGACAAGGTCCATCGCTTCCTGGACCTCGGCCTCGGTGCGCATGCTCTGCGGATTGTCGTTGCCGACCACGATGCGTTTGATGAAGCGGATATTCGTCAGATGGAAGGTATTGGCGCTCAAGTCGGCCTCCAGGGTGGGCGGGTTGGAAAAGTCCTGCGCGCTAGGCCTGCGTGTTCCTGCGCACCAGCGCGGGTCCTTGCGACTTGACCACGTCGTTGACCAGCCGCGCCAGGCCTTCCGACTTGTCGGTGGCCACCAGTTTGAGCTTGATGTGCGCCGCGTTGCCGCTCTTGCTGGCCAGCCCGCCGTTGGCCGGGTTGACCATCAGCGTGGCCTTCGTGTCGTTTGGCTTGGCGCGTCCGAGCTGGTCGATGATGGTCGGGTGGACGTTCTCGCGCTCCTGTTCCTCGAAGCCGCCGAGTTCGACATCGAGTTCGATCTCGGCCTCGCCGATCACCAGCGAACTATGTGGCACCAGCGACAGGACCGGCACGTGGTACAGATAGTTCGAGCCTGGCGCCGCGCTGCTGTGGATGGCCGGCAGTTCGAGCTCGATCATGGTTGGCTGATGCTGGGCGTCGAAAAACGAAGCGATGTTGGCCAGCTGCGCTTTCTCCACCATGTGCTGCGCGTTCATGACCGAGCCAGCGATCGCCCGCACCATGTCTTCAAGACTCGTCAAGATGGCCATAGATTTTTCCCAGTGAGTTGATGTGCAGGGCCGATGGATATCGGCAGCGTTCAGGATAGCGAGAGCGGTATCGCGCCGGCTGACCGATTCTGACGATCGCGATAGCGCTGGCGAGTCGTGCGCCCGAGTCGCGCACCCGAACCCGCGCATCGCGCACCTGAACCCGCGCGCGTGACGCACCCGAACCCGCGCGCGTCACGCACCCGAACCCGCGCGCGTCACGCGCTCGCGCCCGCGTGCATGACGCCCTCACGCCCGCATGCGGGTCCGATGTGACGACAGAGATGGTCAGCCATCGCCGTCACGACGCTGCCTAGCATTGGATTGGACCTTTGCCCGCCGCATGCGGCAAAAGTCCGTCTCCCTGCGCGCGGATAGCGGTCCATTCGCGCGGCCGATTCATCGATCCAATCGCGAGGTCGTCAAATGAAAATTCTCCTGTGCGTCATGGCCGGCTGGCTGTCCATCGGCCTTGCCGGCGCGGCCGAAGCCGCTCACCACGATGTGTGTTCGGCGCGCTTTACCGGCATGGTCCCGCTCCAGCAGCAAATAGCGGCATTGCGTGCGCCGATCGACGACGCCATCTCGACCCTCGACAATACCCAGATCGCCCTGCCATCACCCAGCCTGGCGAGCGGCAACCTGACCTACCTGAATATCACGCCCAATTTCGCCGGCCAGCTCGACAAGATCTGCGTGCTTGGCTATTTCGAATTTCGCCGCAACGACGAAAAGAAAGCGCTGCCGCTGCTGGTCGATCACCTGGAAGTCGTCAAGACGCCCAGTCCGCACGACGACACCAAAACCATCGAAAGCACCCGCATCTACTTCCGCACCCCGGCGATTGAAGAATTCGTCGACGCCTCGGACGCCCCGGTTGCATGGAAATTCTGGACTCGCCACCAGTCGCTGCACCTCAAGATCGCCGCCTTCGCCTATGCCGACGGGCAGCGCGGCGCCGCCTATTTCGGCCGCGACGAGCGGATCGCCATTTCCAGCAAAAGCCAGAGCATCAGCGCTGCGCTACTATTTGCGGTGGTGTTTTACGTGATCGCCGGCGCCGGCATTCCGGCCGGCCCGGCCCGTGCGCCAGGCGTGGCCGGCCGGCGCCGCTGGCGCGGCAGGCTGGCGCGCCTGCTGCCCTGGAATATCACCGGCTGCAACGGTCAATCGAGCCTCTCGCAACTGCAAATGCTGGTCTTCACCCTGATCGTCGCGACGCTGCTGTTCTACCAGTGGCTGCGCACCGGTTTGCTGCAGGAGATCTCCACAGACCTGCTCTACCTGATCGGCATTTCCACCGCCGGCGCAGCCGGCAGCCAATTGGCCAGCTCGGTCAAGAAAGACCTCGACCCGCCAATCTACCGCTACGTCCAGGAGCTGGGCTGGTTCACCGCGCCGCTGGCCGACCCCAACGCCAAGGGCCACGCCAGCGGCCTCTTGATGACCAACAAGCGTTTCGACATCTACAAATTCCAGATGCTGGTGTTCACCTTCGTGATCGCCGCCTATGTGATTGCCAGCGGAGCCAATGAACTTGGCAATATCCAGATATCGGCCACACTGCTCACGCTCATGGGCATGAGCCAGGGCGCCTATATCGGCGGACGCGCGGCCGACAGCCTCACGCCGCTGCAGGACCAGCTGCGCGGCATGCAAAGCCTGCACGAACGCCACGACGCCAGCACCGATCCGCTGGTGAAAGCGGAAATGCGGCGCCGTTTCGCGCGCGCGGCGGAGCAGGCCGGCGCCATGTTCACCAACGTATTCGCCCGCGTGCTGCCGGCCGACATGCTGGAAATGCCGATCGAATCCAGCGAGGCTCCGGCCTCGTGACGTCGGACAGCCAAGTCATGGGGGGCAGATCCGACTTTCGCCCACGGGCTCATCCTCGCGGTGGTGGTGCAACGGAATCGAGAACCCGGGCGAGTGCGACCATTGGCGGAATCTGGCAGCCTCGTGATATGGGAATAGCCGAGCCCGTGGGCGAAAGTCGGATCTGACCCCCACGGTTTAGGAATAGCTGAGCCCGTGGGCGAGTGTCGGATCTGACCCCACGCTTTGGACAGTCAACATGAAGCATGAAAAAAAGGGAGAGCCGTAGCTCTCCCCCTTACCGCGATCCCGGCCGTGCCTTACGGCTTCGCCCCACCCGCGATCAAGCCATCGAGCGCCTTGTGCGTCAGTACCGTCGTCGCCGCGTTCGCCGAATTAAGCACGGTAAACGCCTGCTCCGTGTTCTCCTTCATCTTCGCATTGACGTCTTCCATGAAGCCGCTGAGCACAATCGCCATATCGTCCTGGTTATTCGTCTTGCGCAGATCCTCCACACAGCTGCCCGCGCGCTCGGTCACGGCCTTGAGCATGATGTAGCGCTGCGACGCCAGATCGTCGGCCAGCCCATGATGCAGCTCCATCAGGTTCTGCATCGACATGAACGCCTGTTGCGCATCGAACGTGGCCAGCTGCGTCTTGAGCAGCGCGGTCATGGCGCCGGCCTGGATATCCTGCCATTCCTTGCCCATGTCGAGGGTCGATTTGATGAGCTGGGCGATTTGCGCCTGGCCCGCCGGCAGCTGCATGCCTGCCGCCGCGTGCAGGCCGGCGCTGCTCGATTCGGCCATTTGCTTGAACATGGCCATGGATGATTTGCTCATGGCGAGCCATTGCGAGAGTGGATTGAATGACATGTTGAATTCCATTTCAAGGTTTGGTGGGAGTGGCAGAAACCGCAGCCGCCGCGGCGGCGCGCGATTGCCCGAGTCGATCGACCATCGCCATGATCGCGCCCATCTGCGGCGCGTCCTTGGCATAAAACGCGGGAAATCCTTCTTCGTTCGAATAGCCCCAGAAATCCCAGCAGCCCTTGGGATTGACCGGCGCGCCTTTCGAGACACCTGCCTGCGGATACAGAATGATCAGGTTGTTCGTATCCGCATACTCGTTGTAACCGGTGCCGCGATAGAACTGGTCGCCGATAATGCGCGCTCCCTGCTCGCAGCCGTGGAACGCCACATGCACGAAACAGGCGTTGGTCCTGCAATACTCGGGCACGTAGGCATACCCGTTGCGGTTCATGCTGGTCAGCGTTCCCTTGATGAATTCGCGCTGATCGAACACGATGATCTGCCCCGCCGGCACGCCGGCATTGGCCGGCTTGCCGTTCTTGCCGTACATATGGGCCAGCAATTCCTGCGACTGCACAAAGCCGCAGTTATTGATATACGGCGCATCGGTCTTGCTGCACTCGACGTCGTCATCGTTATCGGTAATGATCGAATGCCCCGCGTCGTTCTTCCGGTACAGGATATGGTCCTTCGGCGCGCCGGCCAGCTGGTAATATTTTTCGACCTGGTCGACCACGATGGTCTTGACGGTCCGGTCGCTGCTGCCGCTGAAGGCATACACGCGCTGCTCGGCCAGGAATTTGACCGGATCGATCAGGCGCTTGTCGGCAAAGCTGGTGGCGTTGGCCAGCGAGATCGCGCCATCGGCCGCCGTCGCCGCGATCGACGCCGACATGCAGGTCGTCGTCGCATTCTGGAACAGCGATTGCGACGCGTACGTGCCGGCGCAGTAATACGGCCCCGCCGCAATCACGCCAACGCCCTTGAAGCGTGACGAATAGGCGGTGGCCAGCTGGGCCGCCATGAAGCCGCCCGACGAAATGCCCGACACCGTGGTGAAGTTCAAATCGGCGCCGAGGGCGGGCAGGGGCGGCGTGGCGTTCCTGGCCAGCGCCGCCGGCGCCAGTGTGCAGGCGCCCAGCAGCAGCGCCACGAGTGCATGTCGTTTCATGATGATCCTTTCAATAGTCCGGTTGTGGAGGAATGGCGCGATGTTTCCATTCCGACTATAGAGAGCTGCGAGCGGCGGAACATGGCGATTACTGACATCGCCAGCGCTATTCACGGCCAGGCTAGGGCAGATACAGGTCGCCCGCGCGCGCGGCGGCTTCATAAATGCGCGGCAGGACAAAATGCCTGGCCCGCATTTTGGTGCCATTCATGCTGACCACAAATTCGCCCGACACCGCGACCGGCAAGCTGCGCGGCGGCTGTCGTTTGAGGATCACATCGAGCGCGCGCCTGCCCGCCACCTCGCCCTGCTCGAACGGCGAGGTGCCAATCGCCAGCATGCCGCCCTCCTCGATATAGAAGGCATTGAACGACACCACCGGCACCGGCGAATGCGCTTCGGTCCAGGCGACGACCTCCTCGGGCGGCACCAGCGCGCGGTCGGACGCCGATCGCGCGAGCCGGCGATATCCCGACACCAGCAGCGCGTCGTTGTCGGCGCCCAGCGCCATCACGCTGGCCTGCCATTCCGGCCAGCTCGCGACCTGCCTCATCGCCGTCATCTCGAGTGGCCGCCAATCGAAATGCTGCACCTGGCGTATATCGCCTTTCACCGTCTCCGACTGGTCGCCGAGGAAGGCCAGGCGCACCGGCCGGCCGAGCTTCTTGAACTGTTCGGCGCTGCGCAAGGCGTCCTGCACCGCGTCGAGCGGAATCCGTTCGAGTATGCCGGTGACATTGCTGGCGTGGTCGTAGCCGTAATCGCCGGCTTCCCGGTTCACCCCGGCGAACACGATTTTCACCTTCGGGTGATCATTGAAATAGCGCGCCGCGTATTGCTGGGCGTCGTCGTCGATGGCGATCACCACGTCCGGCTGGGTCGCCTCGATCACCTTGCGCGCGGCAATCCCGGCGCTGCGCTTGTAGTCGTCGAACGGATGGCGCTTGGTGTCCATGTAATACCAGTGCACCTGGTAGAGATGGCGCTGGTTCAGCACGCGTTTGAGGCCGGTATTCACGTCGCGCACCCAGGCATAATCGGGATCGTAACTGTGCAGGACCAGAATGGTGGGCTTGTGCATGCTGTACCAGCCGAACATGACGAGCGCGGTCACCATGAACGCGCCCATGGTCAGTTTTTCGAGCGTGCGTTTCATAGAATGCCCAGCATTGTCCAGTAGGGCAGCGAAACGTACACCGCCAGCAGGCGGCCCACATTCATCGCCGCGTTAAAGCGCAGGAAGCGCCGCTCGTCGTACATCGGGTTTTCCCGGTTCATCTCCTGCAATTGCAGGTAGTAGCTGCATTGGTAGGGAAAGCACCACGCTTCCGCGAACACCAGGATAATGAAGCCGACCAGCCATTCATTCACCCCGCTCACCTGCGCCAGCGGCATTAATATCGTCGCCAGGATCACGGTGGTGGCGTTGGTCGGCACCGCCAGCCGAATCAGATTGACCACCGCGAACAAGAGCAGCACGAACAGGCTGAAATTGCTGCGCATGGTGGCGCCGATATTCGGCAGCGCGGCGCCGAGCTGGCGGTCGAGGCCAAGATGATCGAAGGCGGCGACGATGCCGGTAATCCCGCTCAGGTACAGCAGAAAGGTCCAGTCGACTTTCTCCTTCAGTTCTTTTTTGGTGAGCGTGCCGCACAACAGCAGGCCAAACAGCATGGTGAATCCCAGCCACGGCGGCTGCACCTTGTGGATCGAACTGGTGACAATCCCGACCATCATGAAGGCGACGCCGATGATCGCGGCCCATTCGCGGTGCTTCACGCTGCCAAGCAGGGCGCGCTGCTCGGCGATGCGCGATGTCGGCAATTGCGGCCGCTCGTCGTTGCGCAGCCAGATCGCGGCGGCGATGCCGTTGACGATCAATAGCACCGCGCCGGTGACGATCGCGGCGCAAAACCAGTTCATCCATTGAAAGCGTTCCTGGCCTTGCGGCGACAACAAACCGAACACCACGAAATTGACCGATTTGCTGGTGATGAAAATCGCCGAAAAAAGGCTGCCGCCGCCAAAGCAGCTCAATGACAGGCGGGTCGCCGCCGATCCCATTCGCAGCAGGCGCAGGCTTTCCACCATGTCGGCATAAAACGGCGCCAGCAGGGCGATGCGGCCATTCGCGGTCGGGATGATCGGCGTGAGCACCAGCCCGGTGGTGAACAGGCCGGCGTTATGCCACAACTGCCGGTTTGGCAACCGGTGCAGCAACAGCAGCATGACGCGATAACCGAGGCCCGAACTCACCACCACGGTACCCAGCGCCAGGGTGCTCAGCGCCATCAGAAAACCGTCCGACGCAAAGCCCGACAGAATCACCGGCGCCGGCACCAGGCCGGTCAGCAGCGTCGCCAGCAGGGCGAACAGGGCGGGGATGTAATCGTCGGCGAGATTGCAGACCCACATCGCGGTGGTGGACGAGAAGATCGCCAGGAAAATCACCCCGCTCGGCGACAGCCCAAGCCGGTCGCCGAACGCCAGCATCAGCAGCGGCAGGGCGATCGCCAGCAGCCATCCGGCCGCCGCGTGCGCGCGGTAGCCGGTCGCGGGCGGCGCGGCCGGCGCGATGGCCCGCACCAGCTTTTCGCCGGCCAGATGGCTGGTCAGTGAAAACAGCATATCCGTTTTCAATAACGGATTGGCTTTCGCCAGGGCGCGTATCGCCGCGCGCGGAATGCACAATACCGTCGCCTCGCTCGCCGCGATCGCGCTGGTGAGGTAATAGTGTGAATCGGACGCCGCCTCTTCGCCGAAGCGGCATTCGATATCGGCCGACTGCCGGCCCAGCGGCGATACCAGCTGCACCCTGCCCGCGAGCAGCAGATACAGCGTGTCGGCGTGCGCGTCGGCGCGATAGATCGTCTCGCCCGCCGACAGCTGGCGGCGCTCGACGTGCGGCAGCATGCGCGCCAGGCTTTGCTTGCTGCATTGGCCGAACAGCGCGTCTGCCAGCAGCTGGTCGGTGACGCGATTGAGAGGCGGTGTCATTTCCATGTAGTCTTCACGATGCGTGCATCGATTGCTTGATGCGCAAGCTGTCGACCCGCGAGCGCGCATCGGCCAGCGCCAGCAACAGGCTGTGCGGCAGCTGCTTGTCGTTCAGCGGCGACTTGCCGACCCCGCCCATGGCCGCCGACTTGATCGCCGACAGTTTCGCGTCCAGATCGTCCACCTCGTGCGCCAGCAACTCGCCCTGCGCCAGCCGCTCGCCGTAGACCGCCTCCAGGTCCGACAGTTGCCCCAGGTAGCCGATGAAGGCCAGGTCGCCATCGGTCGGCTGGTCGGTCGATGGCGGCGCCGCCTTGAACCACTTGAGAATCACCAGCGTGGTCGACACCAGCGACACCAGCAGGCCGAAGCCGGCCTTGAACTTGTCGAGCGCGGCGCCGGAAAACAGCGGCCGGTTGCGCTCCATGAACATCCGCGTGCCTTCCGCCGGCGGATAGGCGGCCGAGGCCAGTATCCGGTCCTCGTCCAGATGCAGCTTCAAGCGCGCGCCCAGCCTGGGACTGAACAGGCTTTCCAGCACCTTGAACACGGCGCGCCGGTCGACCTCCCTGTTCGCCACCAGCCGCAAATTGACGCCGATGGTCTGGATGTCGCGCGGCGGCACCGCCGGCTCGACCTGGTAGGTGTAGGCCAGGATGCGGCTGTCGGCGGCCCAGCCGTAACGCTGCGCGAACGCCGCCGGAAACGGAATCTCAAGCAGGGTATAACCGTGCTTGCGGACGATGTAGTCGACCACGTCGGACGGCGCGAACGTGGTGATCACCAGCGCGTCGGGCAGACGTTCGGTGCGCAGCGTGAGCAGTTCCTCGGTCGTGTTGTTCGATTCCACATAATCGATACCCTCGCTCAGCCCGGCATAGCTCAGCAGCTGCTTGACGATGATGCGGGTGCCGCCCTTCTTGCTGCCCAGGTTGACGCGCTTGCCGCGCAGCCCGGCCAGCTCGGTAATGCCGGGCCGCACCAGGACGTGCAGCAACTCCGGGCTGACCGTCGCGATATGCACGACGTTGGCATACGGCAGGTCGAGCCCGCCCTGGATGAAGGCGAAATCGAGTTTGCCGGCCGACACCAACGCCAGCGCCTCCTGCGAGCCGGCGGTCGGCCGCAGCTCCAGCGCCACGCCATTGCTGGCCGCTTCCCGCTGCAAGCCCTTGGCCAGGAAATGCCGGTTGCTGGTGATCTCGCCGCCGGTGATGCTCAGCGCATAATGCCTCGGCATCAGCTGGCACGCCGACCAGGCCGCCGCACCCAGCAAGCCGGCCAGCGCGGCCAGGCCCAGCGCGCCACGTATGCCGGCCAATCGCTGAAATTGTGTGGAGATGGCTGCCCTCATGGGTATCCCTGAACAAGTTGCAAATAATCCGAGGCCGGAGCGGCCGCTAGCACACCGCCACCAGTCCGGCCTGGCGGACGATTTCCTGGCCGGCGGCGCTGCGCGCAAACGCCAGGAAGTCGGCGCGTAGGCCGTCCTGCTCGCCATACAGCAGCAGATAAAATGAGTGGGCGTAGGGATAGCGCCCCGACAGCACGGTGGCGCGCGTCGCCGCCACCCCGTCGACCTCGACGCAGCGCACCGCCGCCGCGCCGATCTGTTCGCGCGCGCCGATGGCGCCGATGCCGTCCGGATCGGCCGCCACCGCCGCAATCAGGCTGGCGTCGCTGTCGCACTCGCTGGCCGCCGGCGCGAAATCGCTGCCGTCGAGCAGGAACTCTTCGGCGAACTGGCGCGCAATGCCGCCGCGCGCGTGCGCGTACACCTTCACCGTCCGCGCCGGCCCGCCCACTTGCCGCCAGTTGCCGATCTCGCCCGTGAGCAAGCCGCGCACCTGCTCGCGGCCCAGATTGCGCAGCGGCGAGCCGCGCTGCACGACGATCCCGACATCGCCCCTCGCCACCAGGAAGTGGTGGGCGCTGGCATCGTCCTCCGCGTCCGACAGGCTGCGCGTCATCGCCGCCAGGTCGATCGCCCCGCGGCTGGCCGCGATATAGGCCGGCAGCGAACCGCCTTTCTCAATCACGATGTCGATCTCCGGGTGGCTGCGCATGAAGGCCCGCGCCCACGAGGTATTGAGCGCCATCATCGCGCCGGCGCCGCCGATCAGCAGCGACTGGCGCCCGGTCGGCGCCGGTTCCGCCTCGACCAGCAGGCGGTGCAGCAGCGCGCCGATGCCGACCGTGCCGGCCCCGACCGCGAGGGCGATGCCCGCTTGACGTCTATTCACGGCCGCTTCCTCCCTCGCTGGCGAAGTTCCACTGGCGCCCCGCATACGCGATGAAATCCCTGGCCGCGCCCGATTGCGCGCCGGCGACCGCGAGGATCATCGGCACCCGCAAGGCAGTCGCCGGCATCGAGGCATTGGCCTGCAAACCGTCGACCGTGACGATCTTCAGCGCGCGCTGATCGAACGGCATCATCGCCACGAAAGTGATGGCGCAGGGATCGCCGGCCACCTGGCGCAGGCGCTTGCCGGTATCGAGCACCGAGCGCGACGGCGTGAAGGTGGCGTCCTCGCCCAGCACCAGTTGCACAAAGCTGCGCGTAACGCCGCCGCCGGGCGGACCCACCAGCACGTGGATAGGGGCGTCCGCGCCGCCGGCTTCCTTCCAATTGCGGATGCGGCCGGAAAAAATATTCGTCAGCTGGCGCAGGCTCAGCCTGGACACCGGATTCGACGCGTGCACCAGCGGCACCACGGCGTCGGTGCTGATCAGGGTGGTGTACAGCGTGCGCTGCCGGCCCGCCAGCTGAATGGCGACCTCATCGGGCACAGCGCCGCTGGCCATGGCGATGTCGACCGTGCGGTCGACCAGCGCCTTGTAGCCGCGCGCGGTG
>JBDSTZ010000657.1:0-1584 GCA_039927975.1 Massilia sp.
GCAGCGCGGCGGTGAGCGCCATGGCCGGCGAGCCCGGCAGCAGCGTCACCAGGCGCTCGTCGGCGCTCAGCCACCCGGCCGCGACCACGGCGGCGAGCAGGCATAGCGCAGCACCGATCAACAGCCGCAAGCTCTGTGTCCGACTTTGCATGAGCGGAGTCTTTCCATCCGGTTGATATCGGTAACGAAGTGGTCCCCTGCAGAAAAGTATATAGGAAAGTGTTATCGAACACGGCTGGTTTAACACTTTTAGTAGTGCCGGAAGCAAGGCGCGTCCGATGTCGTGGCGGGTCGCCAACATGGCATGCGCCAGGGCGTCGCGAGGGCGGCAAACAGCACCAAAACGGTGCGCGCGGGCCAGCAGTGCGGCCCGTGCATAAGCGGGCCCGTGCAAGGAACGTCCCTCCTCGTGATGTAGGCGCGGCCCTACGTCCGCCACGTCACCGGGCAATCGTTTTCCGCGCGCACAGGGAAAAAACCCGCACCCCCTATGACGAACGGTTCGCTCGGCTGGACCGCGAGCAATCAGTTTATGGCTGGCATTCCTGAGCAAAATCGCGCACGGCATGCAGGGCCGCGACAGTTTTGGCGCAGCCCTGCGCTAGCATGAAATTCCCCGATTCTTGATAACCCATGGCTGCCCATGGCGGCTGTTTCTTTGCGAGGTAACAAATGAAAAATGCAAAATCCCTGATCGCGGCGGTCGCGCTTGCAACGGCGTCGCTCGGCTCCTCGGCTGTAATGGCGGCGGATGTATCGTCGCCGGCGCAGAACATCGACGTGGTCGGCACCAGCGGCTTCTTCGGCGACGCCTTTGCCGCCGGCACCGCCGGCTCCACCTTCTCCGACCAGTTCAACTTCACCGTGTCCGGCACCACGCCAACCAACTTCGATGCGATCGTCTCTTCGATCAGCCGGACCGCCAGCACCGGGCTCGACATCACCGCGCTGTCGCTGTATGGCCCCGCGACGGGTGGCGGGACTGGTGGCGGCACCGGCGGCGGCACCTTGATCGCGAGCGGCACGTCGCTGCAAAGCGGGGCGATCGACGTCTGGACCCTGACCAGCGACAACCTGGCTGCCGGTAACTACTACGTGCAGGTTAGCGGCACGCTGGTATCGGCCACCTCGGGCGCCTTCGGCGGCGCGGTCAACCTGGCGCCTGTGCCAGAGCCGGAAACCTACGGCATGTTGCTGGCCGGGCTGGGCCTGGTCGGCTTCATGGCGCGTCGCCGCAAGGTGTGAGCGGCGCAGGCGGCCAGCGTCGATACGGGCCCGTATCTCGTTCCAGATTCTTGCCTGGGAAACGTTAAGCACGGGACCGGCTGAACGGCCTGCCGCATGCAGTGACAAAAAAACGGAAGCGCGCGCTTCCGTTTTTTTTTGCGCCCGGCGCGGACCTCCCGGGCCGCACGCGAAGAGTGCGTATGCAAGCTACCGTGTCGAACGGCCTTGTTCGGCGACGGGATGAGGTGCCCCCATGCTTTTTTTAAGGGGGGAGGATCAGGTGCGCACTTTCTTGATCAGGCTGCGGTTGCCGAGGATTTCCTCGATCTGTTCGAAGCGCACCGGCTTGACCATGTG
>JBDSTZ010000658.1:0-1578 GCA_039927975.1 Massilia sp.
GAACATCGCGGAGCCGATACCTGTGTGGTATCTCCATCCGCGCGGCGAGGGCACGGCTAGGGCGGCAACCCATGTTCGGTCGGCGCCGAAGGCGGTAAGGCGACGGACGTTGATGGCCGCCGGCGGCGTGGCGGCCGTGCTGGCGGGTGCGGCGGGCGCCATTGACGGCGCAACAGCGGACACGCTGGCAGGCGCTGCGGCCGGCGCCATCGACGGCGCCATCGACGGCACGCCGGCCGGCACAGCGCCGGGCGCGTCGGCCTCGGCGGGAATGATCAATTCGGCGTCAGTGATGGACATGCGCGCCTCAATGCCTGATCGCGCCTACTCGTAACCGTAGGCGCGCAAGCCGGCTTCGTTGTCGGCCCAGCCGGATTTGACCTTGATCCAGATTTCAAGGTAGACGGGACCGCCGAACAGCTTTTCCATGTCGAGCCTGGCCTGGGTGGAGATTTCCTTCAGGCGCGCGCCCTTGTTGCCGATGACCATGGACTTGTGGGTGTCGCGCTCGACCAGGATGGCGGCAAAGATGCGCCGCAGGTCGCCCTCCTGCTCGAACTGCTCGATCAGCACGGTGCTGGTGTAGGGCAGCTCGTCGCCGACCAGACGGAACACTTTCTCGCGCACGATCTCGGCGGCGAGGAATTTCTCGCTGCGGTCGGTGATGTCGTCCGGCCCGAAAATCGGCGGGTTCTCCGGCAGGAAGCGCTTGATCTCGCCTTGCAGGGCGTCGACCTGGAAACGCAGCTTGGCCGACACCGGCACGATGGCGGCGAAGTTGTGCTTGGCGGCGATCTGCTGGGCGAACGGCATCAGGGTCGCCTTGTCCTTCACGCGGTCCGACTTGTTGATCACCAGGATCACCGGCACGTCGGTCGGCAGCAGGTCGATCACTTGCTGGTCGGCCGGGCCGAAGGTGCCCGCCTCGATCAGGTAAAGGATCACGTCGGCCGAGATGAGGGTGTTGGTGACGGTCTTGTTGAGCGTCTTGTTGAGCGCGTTCGAGTGGCGGGTCTGGAAACCCGGCGTGTCGACGTAGATGAACTGGGCGTCGTCGATGCTCTGGATGCCGGTGATGCGGTGGCGCGTGGTCTGCGCCTTGCGCGAGGTGATCGACACTTTGGCGCCGATCAGCACGTTCATCAGGGTCGACTTGCCGACGTTGGGGCGGCCCACGATGGCGATATAGCCACAACGGAAATGGTCTGGGTGTTGTGTGGGATTCATGCCAACTTCGTTTCTGTATGTTTGGTGAGCTTGGGCTCGGCGGCGGCCTTGGCCGGTTTGGCGTCAAGCTCGGCGGCGGCCTTGGCGGGTTTCGGTTCGACCGCCGGCGCGGCCGGCTTCACGGTCTTGTCGGCGGACTTGTCGGCAGCCGTCTCGGCGACCGGCTCGGCGCCGCCATCGATATCGCTGTCGCGCTGGCTGGTGGCGATGCCGGCCAGCTTGAGCTGGGCCGCGCGCGGCTTGGCCTTGCGCGTGGCGGCCGGGGTTTTCAACAGCGCCTGCTGCGCCACTTCCAGCGCCAGCTTGGCGGCGGCCTGTTCGCCGGCGCGGCGGCTGCCGCCGCGGCCGTAG
>JBDSTZ010000659.1:0-9955 GCA_039927975.1 Massilia sp.
CGCCCACCTGCGGCAGATGGCCGCCGGCGTCGCGCGCCGAGCGCAGGAAGCGCAGCGCGCGCTGCAGCACTTCCCAGTAGGCGCGCGAAAACGGCCGGGCGTGGACCTGGCCGACCATGCCGGCGACGAACAGGAATTCGGCGCTGAAGATGTGATAAGCGAAGGCTTGCTCGCGGTTGACGCCGTCGCGCGAATACTGCAACTGGGCCTGTTCTTCGAGTTCGTGCATGGCCAGCGTGCGCCAGCCGGCCATCTCCTTCCAGCACGGCCAGGTCGACGCCGCCACGTAGAGGCCGGCCAGTTCGCCGATCAGGTGGTTGTTGGCCGAGGAGTGGCGCGACAGGTGACGCGCCAGCCAGCGGCAATGCGCATGGATGCTGGCCAGCCAGTCTTCGCGCAGGCGCGCCCCGCCCTCGCCGCCGAACAGCGCGCTGGCCTCGCCGCCGGCCAGTTGCCAGACCAGGCTCCAGTTGATCAGGCGGATGCCCAGTTCGAGGCCGCTGGTCCAGTTGGGGCCGCGCTGCGGCGGACTCTGGTCGAGCCAGCCGCGCAGCTGGGCGGCCAGGGTGCGCAGGTAGACCGGGTCGCCACTGACCAGCGCGGCCTGGGCCAGGCGCACGAGCTGCAGATGGCGGTTCAGTTCCCACAGGTGCTTGATGTCGCCGACCTGGCTACGGTCGGTGACGCGGATCGCGCCGGAAAAGCCGGCCGGGCCCAGCACGCCGGTGTCGGGGTCGCGGTTCCACTCGGGCAGCGGGCCGACGTCGAAACGGCGGTCGGCGAACAGGGTGACATGGCCGGCGCAGATATGGTCGGCGTCGGCCAGCAAGGCCTGGCGCTCGCCTGGGCCCAGCGGCGGCGCGGCGCCGCTCAGCCAGGTGCGCGCGCCGGCGTACGGCGGCGGCGCGCGCAGGTCCAGCACGCCGCGCTGTTCCAGCTGGCCGATGGCGCTCTGGCGCAGGCGCCAGCCGATTTCCGCCGGCGACATACAGCAGAGGCGGTTGAACATCCAGCGCAGGCGCGCCGCCCCGCTCATGGCGGACCGGCCAGTTCGGCGTACAGCGCGGCCAAGCGGGCGGCAACGACCTCGGTGCCGAAGCGCGCTTCGATGGTGGCGCGCGCCGCTTGCCCGAGCGAGGCGCGCAGGGCGGCGTCGGTCAATGCGCGGCGCAGCGCGGCCGAGAGCGCGGCCACGTCGGCAGGCGGCACCAGCAGGCCGTTGACGCCATCGCTGACCACCTCGGGCACGGCGCCGACCTGCGTGACCACCACGACCTTGGCGGCGGCCATCGCCTCGAGCATGGCCATCGGCAAACCCTCGGCGTGCGAAGGCAAGCAAAACACGGCGGCACGGGCGAGCTCGGCGGCCTTGTCGTCGGCGCCCAGCCAGCCGGGCAGGATCAGGCGCTTGCCGAGGCCGAGCGCGTCGCCCTGGCGGCGCAGTTCGGCCAGCGCGCCGTCACCGCCGACGACCAGTCGCAGGTCGGCGAAGTCGGCCAGCAAGGGCGCCACGGCGGCGAGCAGGTCGAACACGCCCTTGGCCGCCTCGACACGGCCGAGAAAGAGCAGGCGCTGGGGGATTTCGGCGATGGCCGGCGTGGCGGGAATCGGGACCGCGTTGGGGACGACCAGCACGCGCGCGCGCGGGGCGAATTCGCGCAGGAAGGCGGCCCAGCTGTCCGACAGCGCGACGACGGCCGAACTGCGTTCGAGTGTGTGGCGGATCCAGCGGCGCTTGAGCGGGCCGGATTCGTCGCGCGCGAACCGGCGGAAGCCGCCGCCATGCAAGTGAAACACGGTGCGGCAGCCGGCCACACGGGCAATCAGCAGCAGCAGCGACTTGCGGCTGAAGCTGGCGTGCGAAGCGGAGTGCGCGTGCACCAGGGCCGGCCGCTGGCGCAGGCAGATGGCGGCGGTGCGCCAGAAGGCGGCAGCGGCGGTGCGCGCCTTGCGCAGGCGCGGACCGTCGGCGTGGGTGGGCAGGTAGCGCACCGATTCGCGCACGAACAGGCCGTCGTCGCGCAGGACCGAGACGATGGCGGCCACGCCGCCCCTGCCGGCCAGGTCGGTGCCGAGCATCAGCACGCGTGGCGCGCCCGGCCGCGCGGTGGCGGCGGCGTCGGGAGCGAGGCTGATGGTGGCGGGCGTGTCGTTCAAGCGGATCGTGTTATCGAAGTGGTAATTTCATCATACATGGACAGGGCTCGACGGCGGCACACGGTTCGACTGCGCAATTCGGGGTGCAATGACGAGGGCGGTGCATCGGGCGAGCAAGCGGGCAATGCAGGGGGCAATCGAGCGAGCAAGCAAGCAGGCAACGAAGCAGCAGATTTCAGTGTCATCGAGCGGCCAGCTTCCATGCGAATCACCGAAGGATCAACTGCGCTGCACGACAGCTTGCGGCTGCGGCAGGATGCGCCGGTAAGTGTCGGCCACCTCGCTCGCCAGCATGGCATAGCTTCGGTGCGCCTTCACCCACGGCGGGCCGCGTGCGGCGCATTGCGCGCGCAGGACGGGATCGGCCAGCAGCGCGCGCACCGCTACGCTGAACGGCGCCGCTTCCATCGGCGCGATCAGGCCGGCCTGACTCTGGCTGATCACCAGTTGCTGGTCGGGGATGTCGTTGGCCACGCTGGGGATGCCGAGCGCCAGGTATTCGACCAGCTTGGTGGGCGAGGAAACGTCGAACAGCACGCCGCGCGGAATCGGCGACAGGCCGACCTCGGCGCGCACCGCGTAGCCGAGCGCTTCCGCCTGCGGCAGCCAGCCGGTCAGCAGCACGTGGCGTTCGAGCTTGCGCGCGCCGATCTGGCGGCGCATCCAGGCCATTTCGTCGGGCGATGGGGCGTCGCCGGCGATGACCAGCAGCAGCTCGGGCAGATCGGGAATCAGGCGGTCGACGACGTCGAGCAGGAACGCGGAGTTGCGCGACTGCGCGATGCGACCGAGGTAGATGATGACGCGACGGCCGTCGAGGCGCGCGTCCTGGCTTGGGACGACGCGGGCACGATCGAACAGGGCGGTGTCGACGCCCATTGGCACGGCGCTCATGCGCGCGCGATCGACGCCCTGCCCCGCCAGCCAGGCCGCCATCGCGTCGCTCTGGACGAATACGTGGCGCGCGGCCGGCAAGACCAGGCGGTACAGCACCGCGCGCGACAGGCGGGCGCGCAAGGCGTGGCCGAGCCAGGCCGGGCCGCGCGCGCGCCGGCCAAGTTCGTCGCGCCTGACTTCGTAGCCTTCGACGATGGGAAAGGACATCCAGTAGAGAAAGGGAACCCCGAGCAAGGCGGCGGCGAGGCGGGCCGGCAGCGCGCTGGCGATTTTGTCGCGAACCTGAATGGCGTCGATGCGCGGGCCGTGGCGCCAGGCGCGCCACAGGCCGAGCGTGTCGCAGATCGGCGTGAGCAGGCTGGCCAGGGCGGAGGCGTGGCGGCCGACGGGGTGGATGGCGCCGGCCGGCCAGCCGGCAAGGGGGACGGCCGCGCCAGCGGGATGGTCGATGGGGTCGCCGGCCGGCCTGCAGAGGGAGGTCGCGTCCGTGCCGGCGACCTGGTCGACGGCGACCTCGACGGGGCCGCAGATGGGGACGGCGGCCGCGCCGGCCTGGCCCACCACGGTGCTGCCGATGCCGTGGCGCGGCAATTGTTCGCCGAACAGGGTCAGCACGTCGGCACGCAATGGCGGCAGCGGATCGCGGATCACGAAGGCGATGCACAGCGGTGGAGGCGGCATGGGATCCTGACGGCAATGGATGGACAAGGGACCGAGACAAGGCGGAACGGCTCGACGCGAATGCGCGTCATTCGTAGACTTTTTGATCACGCACACCGTCTCGGCATGCGCAATCACAAGAGGCAAGCGTAGCGACGATCGCCGCGCCGATGATGCGGAGCGTCAAGCGCCGGGCGAATTGGGCGCCGTTTGGCGCGATTGCCTCAGTTCGTCGAGCAAGGGCAAGAGCGCGGCGCTGGACGACGCTTCGAGCTTGCGGCAGAAGTGGGCGTCGGCGGCGGCGATCTGGTCGAAATCGGCGGCCGCGAGCACCTGCGGATTGCGGGCGCCGTCGGCCGGCCAGCGGATGTAGCGGAAGTTGTTGTTCATGACCCGATGGCGGAAGGGCGAGTTCATGACCAGGGTCTGGAAGAACAATTCGTCGGGACAGGCGACGTGGCGGAAAAAGCGCACGATGGATTTATCGGCGGCGGTGATGCCGAGGATGAAGAGCACGCAGTCGCGGCTCAGCGCCCACCACGAGGAGCCGCCCCACGGCTGGTAGCGATGCACCATCGACCGCGTGAGGCCGGCCGCGCGCATGGCGCGGTTGGCGCCGCGGCAAGCCAGGCGCGCGAGGGCGCCGCCGCGCTCACGGTGGAAATATTGGTAGCGTTCGGCGCAGGACCAGCCTTGCGCGCCGATGGCCACGCAATCGAGCAGTTCGTGGCGACGCAGCGCGGCGAGGCGGCGCTTGAGGGCGCAGTTGGGCAGCAGCGGCGCGTCCTGCGCGCTGATGAAGCTGACCTTGTCGAAATCGGGGACTTCGTCGACGATCTGGGCCAGCGAGTTGAGCGCAGCCTGGACCTGGCTGAAGTCGCCCCAGTGAACGTCGATGCGGCGCCGCACCAGGGTGGCGGACGGATCGATCGCGGCGGGATCGAGCGCGCTCTTGCGGTCGAGGTTGACGTAAAGGTGGAAGTCACGGTCGCGCAGCTGCGCGATCAAGCCATTGAGCTGATCGATGTCCTTATGGGCGTGAATCAGTATGACTTGTTTCATGGGCAGCGCCTCCCATTCGATAACGCCGTTGCCGCGAACGGAACGGTGCTGCGATTACAGTGTGGTCCTCATGTGTTCGACACGCTGGACGCCAGGAGCGTTCACCGCCGGTGGTGAAAAAACGATGCGCTCCAAGGCGCGGCGCCTGCTTACCCATGGCGGATAAGCGGCGCCAAAAAGCGCGACGCCATCAAGCTCGGCGCCAAAAAACGTGTCGCGCCGAGTGTAGCATGGACACCCGGCGCGAGGGCGTACGGTTCAGTTCATGGTGATCGACTGGCCGCCGACATTGACGGTTCGCATGGCCGAGGCGCCGGTGCCGCTGGTGGTGATGGTCACCACCGGCCGCTTGCAGCCGACGTCGAGCAGCACCAGGAACTCGGCCGGCGACTTGCCGTCGTTGGCCTGGGTGAAGGCGCCGTGGTCTTCATAGGTGCCCGGCTTTGGCGCGGCGCCGGTGCGCTTTTCCCAGTTGCCGGCGCCGAGCGAGCGCACGCAGACCATTTGTCCGCCGGCGGCGATCTTCAGGTTGCTGGCGTCCTCGGCCAGGATGTCGACCGGCGCGTGCAGGTTGAACTCGTAGACGTGCGGCACGCTCGCGGCCAGCTTGTCGCGCACCAGCATGGCGTTGACGGTGCGCAGGTACCAGACCGAGCGACGCGCGGTGGTGAGCGCGCCGCCGTAGGACAGCAAGGCGTCGCCCTCGGCAAAGTCGTAGGTGGCGGGGGCGGCGAAGCTGGTGATCTTGCCGTTGCGCTGGAGCTGCTCGCGGTAGCCGGTGACGAGCTGACCCTGGCCGCCGTCGAAGGTGATGGCGTTTTGCGACTTGGTCTGGTGATACCAGTCGGTCCAGTAGGGCGAACCGTACCAGTCGTACCAGCCGGCCTTGATCAGCAGCGGCTGGCCGGCCACCGCCAGCAGGATGGCGTTCTGGTCGCCGTGGCTGTGGCTGAACGAGCCGTACGGGCTGGACTTGAAGTAGAACGAGGTGCGGCCGGGCGAGGCGATGTCGCTGTGCATGGCGGCCCAGCCGATGCTCGGATAGTAGGCCGAGTTGGCCGGCGGCGAGAGGAAGGTGGTGGCGGCCACCGGCAGCGGGTAAGGCGCCTGCAGCAGGCTCAGGGTGTCCTCGGTGCCGCCCAGGCTCTTGACGTACCAGGCCGCGCGCGGCGAGACCATGCGGGCGGCGAAGGCGTGGAAGACGCGGGTGTCGGGCTTGGTGTCGGAACCGTCGCCGAACACGTGGCGGATCGCACCGGGCGGGGTGAATTGGGTGGCGAAGTCGAGGAAGCCGAGCGACCAGGGCTTGGCGTAGAAGTTGATGCCGGTCGCCTGCGAGAGCGGGTCCCACAGGTTGACCAGGTAGCCGGCGGTGTACTCGGCGTAGGCGGTGCCGTTGGCGTAGCCGCCTTCCGGTCCGCTCCACGGCGACGGGCTGTTGGCGTAGGCGCGGAAGGAGAAGTCGAACCACTTCTGGGCGTCGGGGATGTCGCCCAGGGTCAGGCTCGAAATCAGCACCACGAAGATCAGGCTGGTGTTGGCGTGCGAGTCGAAGGGATACTGGTCGAGGCGGCCATTGTCGCCGGCCAGGTTGGCGAAGATTTCATTGGTGCGGGCGGTGACGGCGGCGAGCCAGCGGGCCTTGCGGGTGGCGTCGAGGTCGGTGGCCAGGATGTCCATCGCCTTGGCCAGCGAGAGCGCGATCTGGCGCGTGGCCTGGTCCTGGTTGACATAGCTGGTGGGACCGGTCGGGTCGAGGCTGGCCAACTGGTCGCCCTTGCGCAGCGCCTCGGTCAGGAACAGCGGATCGGCCTTGATGCGCCACATCACGGCGGCCGCCTCGAGTTCGCGGCTGGCCTCGTTGATGCGGTTGCGGATGTCGGTCTGCTGGCTGTTCATGGCCGCCGTCAAGGGCGAACTGATGACGAGTGGCCAGCGCGCGTCGTTCAGGTCGGGCAGCGCGCCGATCTGCAGCTTGATTTCATTGGTCATGCGACTGGTGTAGGCTTCCATGTCGAGCATGCGGGCGGCGCTCCATTTGCTCATCGGGATGAACGATGGCGGCAGCGAGCGCGGATGCGGTTTGGCCAGGATGCGCGCGCGCAAGGTGGCGTTGTCGGGCACTTCGAACAGGGTCGAGCGCGCGGCGATCGAAAAGGGACGCGGACTCGACCAGTCGATGGTGCCGACCGGGCGCACGCGCCAGGTGTAGTTGCCGATCGGCAGAGCCTTGGTCGGCAGGTACCAGTTGCGGTCGACGGTGACGCTGGTCGCCGCGGCGGCGCCCTCGGCCAGCAATTCGAGTTCGTACTGGGCCGGTCCGGTCGGGTGGCGCGCCCAAGTGAAGCCGGGCGGATTTTGCGCCTGGACCTGGCCCATCGCCGGACCCGGCTGGACGACCAGCGGATCGGTCGATTGGACCCAGTCCGCGCGCGCGGCCAGGCAGAACAGGAGCGAGGACAATGCGAGCAGGCGGCCGGATTGACGGGAGGAGAATTTCATACACTGACTCCGAGAATATTGAACAGAACCGCAGGCGTGGCCGAGCGCCGACAAGGCGGGCTGATGATCGGCGCAGTCCCCTGAGTTCCTGGTCGAGGTCTGCCAACACACCGATTGATCGTACCGCAGGGAACTTGTAACTCGGCAATTTTCGATTTTGAACAGTGGAAATATTTCACACGGAAGACACAAATCCAACACTGCGAGACGGATTGCGGCTTGTTCATTTTCAGCTTGATCACGGTGCGGGCGCCGAGGGCGGGGGGGACGGCGGTCTCGACGGCGCATGCGGCAGCGGTCTCGACAGCGGATTCGATGGCGGTCTCGACGGCGGATGCGATGGCGATGGCGACGGTGGATGGGATCGCGGTCGCGACGGCGGATGCGATTGCGATGTCGACGGCGGATGCGACGGCGATGTCGACGGCGGGTGCGACGGCATCGCGGCGGCGCGATTGCGTAATAAAATCGGGCGATCCGGTTGGGACCGGCCGCATGACCCGATCAATACGGCGCGGAGGCGCCAGGTGAGAAAGGAAGCAGAGATGGCCAAGCTCGTGTTTGCAATGAACCAGACGCTGGACGGCTACGTCGACCATACGGCGTGCTCGCCCAGCCCTGCCCTGTTCCGCCACTTCATCGAGGTGGCGCAGCGGCAGGTAGGCAGCGTGTACGGGAGCAAGATCTACGAGGTGATGCGTTACTGGGACGACGAGCACCCCGAATGGGATGCGGAAAGACGCGTTTTCGCCGAGGCATGGCGGGCGCAGCCGAAATGGGTGGTCTCGCGTTCGCTGAAAGAAGTCGGGCCGAATGCGCGCCTTGTCGAAGGCGATCTCGCGAGCGCGATTGGCGCGCTAAAGGCCGGGCACGACGGCGAGATCGCGGTTGCCGGCCCCGACCTGGCGGCAAGCCTGTCGGCACTTGGCCTGATCGACGAGTATCGGATCTACCTGCATCCGATCGTGCTCGGGCAGGGCAAGCCGTATTTCGCCGGGCCGCAGCCGCCGCTTCGGCTGGTGGCGCATGAGCGGATTGACGAGGAGGTGATCAGGTTGCGCTACGTTCCGGCTTAGGCTGTGAAGCCTGCACACTGACGTCGCCGCAAGGGGGAGTGGCGATGCTCGAACCCAGCGCGAAGGGCCGGCTTACTTTGTTCAGGTAGCTGGGCGTCGATTAAGCGGACTGGAGCGCAAGTTCGCGGCGCAGCGCGCGCATGCGCCTGGCGTAACGCAGGCAATAAATCATGAACGACAGCGGGGCCTTGCCCAGATGGCGCCGGCGCACCCGCCACTCTTCCTGGCGCGCCTTGATCTTGTTGGCCGACGAAACACTGCCCGCGTGATCGCGAAACACGGCGAGCGGACGGTTCAACGTGGCGGGCGGCGCCACTGCGGCCAGGCGCAGCCACAAGTCGATATCCATCGCGTATTTGAGCTGCTCGTCGAATACGCCGACGCGGGCGAAGGCCGCTTTGCGCACGAACACGGCCGGATGCGGCACGAAGGATTTGCCAGTCACCAGCGAGGCGTAGCTGAAACGCTGCATTGGCGCCGGGCGCAGCAAGTCGCCGCCTCGCAGCACGCAGATGGTGCCGAACAGCCAGTCGCGCCCGGTGCTGGCCAGGTGGTCGGCGACGCCGGCGAGCACATCGTCGCTGGCGTAGTAATCGTCCGAATGCAGGTGGGCGATGAACTCGCCGCTGGCCTCGGCGATGCCGATGTTCATGGCGCGACTGATGCCGCCACCGATGTCGCGCAGAATTTTCTTGTTGCCGGGGTAGGCCTCGAGCATGGCGAGGGTGGCGTCGGTCGAGCCGCCGTCGACGAAGATGTGCTCGATGTCCTGGCAGGTTTGCCTGCGCACCGAGGCCAAGGTGTCGGCCAGGGTGGCGGCGCTGTTCCAGGTGCAGGTGACGATCGAGAAGATGGGCTTATTCGGCATACAGGTCCAGGAGGGTTGGCAAGATGCGCGCGGCGTCGGCGCCGAAGACGGAGGCTGGCGGCATGGGGCCGGCGGGTTTTGTTGCAGCCGCTAGTTGCGGCTCTGGGTTCGTTTGCGGCGCTTGGGTCGATTGCGCTTCTTGCGCTTCTTGCGCTTCTTGCGCTTTTTGCACTTGCGCTTCTTGTGCTTTTTGCACTGCTTGCGCTGGTTGCGCTGGTTGTGCTGGCCGTGCGGGTTGGGCGGGTTGCCCGGCTTGCGCCAGCTGCGTCAACATTAGCGTGACCAACTGCTCCATGTTGTCGGCAAGCTGGAGCTGGCCGTCATACAGCTGATAGGCGCGCAATTCGGGCGTGCCGCCGCGCGCGAGCGCCAGGCAGGGCTTGCCGATGGCCAGCGCTTCGAGCACGGTGGTGCTGCAAGCTTCCTCGCAGACCGAGGGCACCACGCACAGCTGGCTGCGGGCGGCGAGCCGGATCACTTGCGGATAGGGCTGCCAGCCGAGAAATTCAATCTGCGGCCCGGCATAGCATTCGGCCAGGTAGCGCTTGAGCGGACCGTCGCCGATGATGCGAATGGTGATGCCGGGCAGCAGACGCGGCGCGACGGCGGCGAGGAATTCACCAAAGCCCTTGCCGACATCGATGCGACCGACCAGCGCGACGCTGCCGGCGTCAACGCACGGCTCGAGTGCGGCATGGCGCGCCAGTGCGTCATATTGGATGAAGTTGTGGAT
>JBDSTZ010000660.1:0-16356 GCA_039927975.1 Massilia sp.
CGGCCGGCAACATGATAAACACCGCCCCGCTGGTGTTCACCTTGCTGATGAGATTGGTGCCCGACAACAGCAGCGCGAGCGCCTCGGTGACCGAATACGTGCCGCGCACCGCAGGCGTGTCGATACCGGCCAGTGTTTCGCCCGAGGCCAGCACATTGATCTGGGCCTGCCTGGCGAACTCGGTCACCGCGCTCGCGGCGGGGCCGGCCGCGATATTGAACGGCTTGCGAACCTCCTGCGCATGACTGGTCTGGGCAAGCGCGGCGACGCCCATGCTCAGGACAATCGCGGCAGTGTTGCCGGAACGGTGGGGAAACAACACGTGAATCTCCTGTAAGACTGCTTTTATCCGCCGGAACTATATTGTCCCGTTACTTGTAAAGACGGCTGAACACGTATTTTCCTAGGGATTCCTCCAGGCGATGGAAAAATATTTTTGAATAAGCAAGTGACGGGCTGCCGCTGAGGGGCGCCGGACCGGTCCAGGGTGCGCGCCAGCCCGGGCCGGCGGCGCGATCAGAGCGTGTCGAGCGGGCGGCCGGCAGCCTTGCCGTCGGCGCGGCGCTGCTCGCCGATCAGGATGCGGTCGACGGTCACCACGATCGGCACGTCGAGAAAGGTGCTCACATCCCTGGCGAACAATTCCGGCGCGTCGATCTGATATTGACCGACCAGGGTGCGATGATTGAGCCGCGGATCGACGATGATGATCTGCTTGAGACTGTAGCGATTGAAATCGGCCACCGCTTCGCTCAAGGTCTGATTGTTAAAAACCACTTTGCCCTCCCTCCACGCCAGTCGCCTGGCCACTTCACCCGGCTGCCGGGTCACTGAAATCGTCGTCGCCTGGTCGGCCACGAAGGCCCGCTCGCCGGCGGAAAGCGCCCGTTTGACCGCCTTGCCGGCATTGCTCCACACCTCGACCGTGCCTTCGGTCACCATCACCTCGGCGCCATTGCCGTAGCGGCGCACGCCGAACGCGGTGCCGGTCGCCCTCACCTGGACCTGGCCGGCGGCCACGGTGAACGGTTTCGACTTGTCCTTGGCCACTTCGAACCAGACTTCGCCCTTGTCGAGCGTGATCTGGCGCGCCCGCTCGGTCAGCCTGACTTCGACCTGGCTGCCGCTGTTAATGTGCACCAGCGACTTGTCGGCCAGCGGCACCTTGCGAAATTCGCCGACGGCGGTGGTCAGCACGGCGCTGTTGGCCGACGGCGCCAGCGTGCCGGTGACCGCCAGCGCGGCGATGCCGGCGGCGGCGCCGCCCAGCCACAGGAAGGCGCGGCGCGAGTTGGCCTGGCGCCAGGACGCGCCGGCCCATTCGAGTTCGAGGCGGGCGCGCTTGGGCCGCAGGGTTTCCTGCACCGTGGCCTGGTCGAGGGCGTGGTTGATCGCCACCGCCCGCGCGTAGGCGCCGTGGTGGCGCACGTCGGCGCCGATCCAGGCTGCGAGGGCGGCGCGCTCGGCGTCGTCCAACGCGCGCTCGGATTCGCGGATGACCCATCGCAGGGCTTCGTTATCAATCGTTGACATGGCGTTTCTTTACTGCGGATTTACTCTTGACCACCTGGGCCGGCAGGGCGTGATCGTGCACCCCCACCCGCGCGATCATCTTGGAGATCAGCTGCATTCCCTTCATGGTTTCCTGTTCGACGATACCTTCCGATATCCCCAGGGTTTCAGCCGTTTCGAGCTGGGACATGCCGTAGATGCGGCGCGCGCGGAACACTTCCTTGCAGCGGTCGGGCAGATTGGCGATCAGGCCGATCACCCAGCGCAGCTCGGCGCGCGCCATCGCCACGTGTTCGGGGTTCGGCGCGCTGTCCGGGATTTCGAGGTCTTCCAGGTTGGCCATCGCCTCGATGCTGACGATGGCGTCGCGCCGCATGCGGTCGGTGACCAGGTTCTTGGCGATGCGCACGAGGAAGCCCTTCGGTTCGCGGACATGGCTGATGCTGCTCATCAGGAGGACCTTGTAATAGGTTTCCTGGATCACATCGTCGACTTCGGCCGGACTGGCGCAGACACGCCGCAGCATCGTCCGAAGTTCCGCCTCGAACGGCAGAAAATTCGACGTCAGCCACTCGACGACCGCGCTGTCCACGAAATTGTTCACACTCTTCCTCCCCTTACAGAGTATGACGAATGGGAAAAACTTTTCCTAGAAACTATTGCGGGAGGGGGCAAAACGCCTGGGGCGGAAACAGTTCGCTCGGCCGTGCGCGGCGTTATCGGCGCGAGGGAATGAGCCAAATAGCATCTACCTTGCCGAACGCTATTTCAAAGCGACACTCACTTCGCGGGCGATGCCAGCGGCTTGCCCTTCTCGACCACGTACACGCCACACCAGGCGCATCGGCGCGGCGCCGGCATTGCGGGCGTCGTGGACTTTGCCCGCCGGCACCACAAACGCCTCGCCCGCCTTCAGCTTGCGCGGCGCCTCGCCATCGATCAGCAATTCGCCCTCGCCCTCGGTGACGTAACTTATTTCGTCGCCCGGGTGGGTGTGGCGCCCGGCGCTCGCGCCGCGTTCGAGTTCGACCCGCATGACAACCGCTTCGGTGCCAGGGGCGCTCAGGTCGGCCCGGGTGACCGGGGTGCGCTTGATGCCTTGTGATGCGGCAACGAGCGGAGTGGCCAGCAACAAGACCGTGCAAACAATGCGAATGTTCATGAGTATCCTTTCGGAATTGGTGACAGCACACCCGGGCAGGCATCGGCGATGCCGTGACCTCAGTATCGCGCTGATTTCAAATCACGGGTAGCTGGCTATCCAGTGTGGGACTGGGACGCGCGCGGATGTAGGCATCGCTCCCGACAATGCGATTTGGAACGTGCGGGCACGCCGTCAGGAGTATGTTTGCCCTGTATTGCGGACTGTGCTGCGAATCCGCCTGGCGGACTGCGGCGCACATCCGAACGTATTCGTTCACTCACACACGGAGGTGGCACCATGCGAAAAATGATCATGATGGCCTTGGCTGGCTATATCTGGAAAAAATTCCAGGCGCGCTCTGCAAGGCGCGACGTCGCTGGCGGAACGCTGCGGCGTTCCTAGGGCGGATCGCCGCTGGTCACCACTGCGTGACCGGCGGCGCTTGCCCTGTATTTTTTAAATGACAGCCGCCATCGGCCAAGGACACGAACATAGCGGCCATATCGAGCAGCTGTTCCTCATGGCGCGGCATGGCAGCGCCACCGCTGTCATTGACGACAATCGGGCGCTCGCCTGCGTGGCGGGCCTGGGAATCACGGGCGACGTTCACGCCAACCGCCTCAGCCCGCGACAAATCCTGATCACCTTGCGATCGCAGCTCGATGCGCTGGGCATCGCGCCGGGCGCACTGCGCGAAAACATGGTCATCGCTCTCGACTCACCCGCGCATTTTGTTCCGGGTGCGCGCATCGTTAGCAGCGGTGGCGTCGAGATCTGGCTGACGATGTATTGTGAACCTTGCGCCCGCATTCAAGCGCTGGGACATGGCTTGCGCACGCTGATTCATCGGCGCGGCATACTCGGCCGAATCGTGGCGAGCGGGGCATTGCGGGCCGGCGACGGGTTGCGGATTGAACCCGGCTGCTATCGGCCACTTCCCGAGTCGGCGTATCAGCGCTTCCTCGATTTCATGCGCAGCGTGCCAGCCGGGCATGTGGTGCGCTACAAGGATGTCGTCATCGGGATGGGCGCTGCCGACAGTTTTGTCAGAGCCCTGCCGGCTTACATCAAGCGCAGCGCGGGAGAGGATATTGCGCGTCATCGCATCGTCAACGCGCGGGGCCAGCTGCTACCGTTTGTTCGCCGACAGGTGGAGATGCTCGCTGCGGAAGGCGTGCAATTCGAGCAAGGCAGCGATAGTGCGGAACAAGACAAGTCCGCAGTCGACTTGAGGCGATATCTTTGGAATGGCGAGCGACGGCCGCTCGCTCCTGTAATGAACTTACAGGATCAACTTAATGCTTGTGACTCGCGCATCCGCCCGCCGAAGTCGGCACGCCCGGCTTGACCGCGCCCGGCTCGCGCCCGCTGTCGCCTTCGTAGCCGGCGGCGTGCAAGCGCTGCAGGTAGTCGTCCCACAGCGCGACCTGGTCACGGCCCAGCTCGTACAAATAATCGAACGAGAACAGGCCCGTGTTGTGGCCGTCGGTAAAGGTCGGCTGCACCGCATAATTGCCAACCGGATCGAGCGCGCTGATGCCGACGTCGCGCTTGCCCAGCTGAAGCACCGCCTGGCCCTGTCCATGGCCGCGCACTTCCGCCGACGGCGAGTACACGCGCAGCAATTCAAATGGCAGCGAGAACGCCGCGCCGTCGTCGAAGGCGACTTCCAGCACGCGCGATTTCTGGTGCACCGTCAGCGCGGTGGGGTTTCGATTACTCATCTTATGCCTTGCTCATGCGGCGCACGATGGCCGCGCCCAGTTGCGGCAACAAGGCGCGACGCGCCGCCAGCAAGGGCGCCTCGGTCTCGCGCACCGCCTCGGTCCAGACCGGATTGGGAAAATGCGCGTCGTCGGCGAAGCGCGGAATGACGTGCCAGTGCAAATGCGGCGTCATGTTGCCCAGGCTGGCCACGTTGACCTTGCCCGGCGCCATGACGTCGCGCAGCGCCAGCTCGACATGCCAGACGGCGTCGTTGAGCGCCATACGGTCGGCCGGCGCCAGGTCGCTCATCTCCTTGACGTGCTCATTCCATATGACCCGGCAGAAGCCCGGATAGTTCGGTTCGTCGACCAGGATGACGGACAGCTTGTCATCCCGGTAGACCGGCGTGGCCGCCAGATTGCACAGCTCGCAGTGCGGGTCGACACTCACACCAATACCCGCTCGATGCCGCCGTTGTTGGCCTTGGCGACGTACTCCGGCATCCAGTTCTCGCCCAGCAGGTGCTTGGCGATCTCGACCACGATGTAGTCGGCGGTAGTGCCCGAATCGTCGTTGTAGCGCGACAAGCCTTGCAGGCAGGACGGGCAGCTGGTGAGAATCTTGACGTCGCCCTTGAAGCCGTCGGCGCGCAGCTTGTCGGCGCCGGATTCCATTTCGATCTCCTTGCGGAACCGAACCTGGGTCGAGATGTCGGGACGCCCGACCGCCAGCGTGCCGGACTCGCCGCAGCAACGGTCGTTCTTCTCGATCTTGACGTTGTCGACGGTCGACACCAGCGCGTTGACGGTCTTCACCGAATCCTGCAGCTTCATCGGATTGTGGCAAGGCTCGTGGTACATATAGCGGGTGCCATTGACGCCTTCGAGCTTGACGTTTTTCTCGAGCAGGTATTCGTGGATGTCCATGATGCGGCAGCCAGGGAAGATCTTCTCGAACTGGTAGGTCGACAATTGGTCGTAGCAGGTGCCGCACGACACCAGCACGGTCTTGATGTCGAGGTAGTTGAGCGTGTTGGCCATCCGGTGGAACAGCACCCGGTTGTCCGTGATCATCTTCTCGGCCTTCTCGAACTCGCCGTTGCCGCGCTGTGGATAGCCACAGCACAGGTAGCCCGGCGGCAGCACGGTTTGCACGCCGACTTCCCACAGCATGGCCTGGGTGGCCAGGCCCACTTGCGAGAACAGGCGCTCCGAACCGCAGCCGGGGAAGTAGAACACGGCTTCGGTATCGGCCGTCGTCACTTTCGGATTGCGGATGATCGGGATGACCTTGTCGTCTTCGATATCGAGCAGCGCGCGCGCGGTCTTCTTCGGCAGGTTGCCCGGCATCTTCTTGTTGATGAAGTGGATCACCTGTTCGCGCACCGGCGCCTTGCCGGTGGTCGGCGGCGGCGCCTTGGTCTGCTTCTTGGCAAACTTCTTGAACATGTTGTGGCCGAAGCGCTGGGCCTTGAAGCCCCAGTCGATCATCACCTTGCGGGTGGCGTTGATGGTCGCCGGATCAGTCGCGTTGAGGAAGAACATCGAGGCGGCGGTGCCGGGCTTGAAGCTCTTCTTGTCCATCTTGCGCAGCAGATTGCGCATGTTCATCGAAACGTCGCCGAAGTCGATGTTCACCGGGCAAGGCGTGACGCATTTATGGCAAATCGTGCAATGGTCGGCCACGTCCTCGAACTCTTCCCAATGCTTGATCGAGACGCCGCGCCGGGTCTGCTCTTCGTACAGAAAGGCTTCGATCAGGGCGGAGGTCGCGAGGATCTTGTCGCGCGGCGAATACAGCAGGTTGGCGCGCGGCACGTGCGTGCTGCAGACCGGTTTGCACTTGCCGCAGCGTAGGCAATCCTTGATGCTGTTGGCGATCTCGCCGATATCGCTTTGCTGCATGATCAGCGATTCGTGGCCCATCAGGCCGAACGACGGCGTGTAGGCGTTGCGCAGGTCGGCGCCGAAACCTTCGAGGTTGAGCAGCTTGCCCTTGTTGAAGCGGCCTTCCGGATCGATCCGCAGCTTGTAGTCGCGGAATTCGCTGATCTCGTCCTCGGCCAGGAATTCGAGCTTGGTGATGCCGATGCCGTGTTCGCCGGAGATCACGCCGTCGAGCGAGCGCGCCAGTTTCATGATGCGCGCCACCGCTTCGTGGGCGTCCTGCAGCATGGCGTAATCGTCCGAATTGACCGGCAGGTTGGTGTGCACATTGCCGTCGCCGGCGTGCATGTGCAGCGCGACGAACACGCGCGAACGCAGCACCTTCTGGTGGATCGCGGTGCACTCGTCGAGGATCAGCTTGAAGGCGGCGCCGTTGAAGATCTGGCGCAGCTGGGCGCGGATTTCCTGTTTCCAGGTGATGCGCACGGTGCGGTCCTGCACCACGTCGAACAGGGTGGCGTCGGGCTGGGTGGCCAGGCGGGCGTCGAACACCGGCGCCAGACGGTCGAGACCGGCCGCGTACAGGCGTTCCTTGACGTCGCCCAGCGGCGCGTCCAGTTCGGCCAGGATCAGGTTCCAGCGCGCCTGCACGGCGGCCAGCAGATCGCTGGCCTGCTGGGCGCGGTCGCCCAGCATTTCGGCGTCGCCGATCGCTTCGCCGGAAGCGTCGTCGCTCTTGCCGACCGGCAGATGGCCGTTGGCGAAGAACTCGGCCAGCTGGCCGGCCAGTTGCAGCTTGTTCTTGATCGACAGTTCGACGTTGATGCGCTCGATGCCGTCGGTGTACTCGCCCATCCGGTTCAGCGGAATCACGACGTCTTCGTTGATCTTGAAGGCGTTGGTGTGCTTGGCGATGGCGGCGGTGCGGGCGCGGTCGAGCCAGAACTTCTTGCGCGCTTCCGGGCTGACGGCGACGAAGCCTTCGCCCACGCGGGTGTTGGCGATGCGCACCACTTCCGAGGCCGCCTGGGCGACCGCGTTCTCGTCGTCGCCGACGATGTCGCCGAACAGCGCCATCTTGGGCAGCACGCCGCGCTTGGACTTGGTGGCGTAGCCGACCGCGCGCAGGTAGCGCTCATCCAAGTGTTCGAGGCCGGCCAGGCGCACGCTGGCAAACGCCGCGCCGCCCTTGGCCGGCAAGCCGTCGAGGTAATCCTTGATTTCAACGATCGATGGAATCGCGTCGCGCGCCTGGCCGAAGAATTCGAGGCAGACGGTGCGGGCGAAGCTCGGCATCTTGTGCAGGATCCAGCGGCCGGACGTGATGAGGCCGTCGCAACCTTCCTTCTGGATGCCGGGCAGGCCCGAGAGGAACTTGTCGGTGACGTCCTTGCCCAGGCCTTCCTTGCGGAACTTGCGGCCGGGGATGACCAGGGTCTCGGTCTTGAACGGCGCCGGCTTGGCGTGGCCGCGCGGCACCGGATGGGTCCATTCGAGCTTGAACGTCGCGTTCGGCGCGTCGTGGATCTTGCCCAGGTTGTGGTCGATGCGGGTGACATCGAGCCAGTCGCCCTGCGGGTCGACCATGCGCCACGAGGCCAGGTTGTCGAGCGCGGTGCCCCACAACACGGCCTTCTTGCCGCCGGCGTTCATCGCGATATTGCCGCCGATGCAGGACGCCTCGGCCGAGGTCGGGTCGACCGCGAACACGAAGCCGGCCTTGTCGGCGGCGTCGGAGACGCGCTTGGTGACCACGCCGGCGCCCGAGTGGATGGTCGCGTATTCGCGGTCCAGGCCGGGCAGCACGGTCATTTCAACCGCGCCGAGGTCGATCAGTTTTTCCGTGTTGATGACGGCCGACATCGGGGTGAGCGGAATCGCGCCGCCGGTGTAGCCGGTGCCGCCGCCGCGCGGGATGATGGTCAGTCCCAGCTCGATGCAACCCTTGACCAGGCCGGCCATCTCGTCTTCGCTGTCCGGGGTCAGCACGACGAACGGGTACTCGACGCGCCAGTCGGTCGCGTCGGTCACGTGCGAGACGCGCTTGATGCCGTCGAAGCGGATGTTGTCCTTGTCGGTGTAGCGGCCCAGCACCTTGGTGGCACGCTTGCGCAGGTCGTAGGTGGCGCGGAATTCGAGGCCGAAATCGTCGACCGCCTTGCGCGCGGCGGCCAGCAGTTTTTCAACGTTGGCGCTGCGCTTGTGGGCCAGTGCCGTATCGGACTCTTCGAGCAGGTCGACGGTCTGGCGGCGCTTGTCCACTTCGGCCAGGCGGTGATGCAGCGCGTCGATCAATTCCTGGCGCCGCTTCGGGTTGTCCAGCATGTCGTCCTGCAAATACGGATTGCGCCGCACGACCCAGATGTCGCCCAGCACTTCGTACAGCATGCGGGCCGAGCGGCCCGTCTGGCGCGCGCCGCGCAGTTCGTCGAGCAAGTCCCACGACGACTCACCGAGCAGACGGATCACGATTTCGCGATCCGAAAACGAGGTGTAGTTGTACGGGATTTCGCGCAAGCGCGTCGGTGCGGGACCGTTCGGCGTTTCCGCCAGCAATGCCTGGAGTTGTGCGGGGGCGTTCATGTATGCGTGGACTGTCTAGACTGACCCTAGGGAAGGCTATTCTATCGTATTGCGCTGCACCACGCTGGGGCGAGGCCGACTTTTCCACTCCCGCCACGCCCTGCGCGGCTGGCCGAATCGATGGAATGTGGCAATTTTTCCGCATCTTAGACACGGCTTGTTGTATTTGACCAACGGAAATTCGCCGCCCGGCGCTTACAGCCGAACTGTGCAGTAAGAACAACTCAGCCCAGCATTTGTGCAAACTGTTTCCAGACACCGTCCGGCACGTACAACAACAGGGCCGTCATGCTGACGTAGCGGGCGAATTTGCCGACCGCCATGTAGGCCACGCTGGGCCAGAACGGCAGGTGCAGCCAGCCGGCCAGGGTGCACAGCGGATCGCCGATGCCGGGCACCCAGGACAGCAGCATGGTCTTGGCGCCGTAGCGCGCCAGCCAGGCGAACCAGACGGTCTTGCGCTCTTTCGCGAAGGCGACCTTGGCGCGGTAGCCGAGCAGGTAGTCGAGGGCGCCGCCCAGGGTGTTGCCGCAGGTGGCGATCAGGATCGCCGGCCAGAACAGCGCGCCGTTGGCCTTGACGACGGCGAACACGGCCGGTTCCGAGCCGAGCGGCACCAGGGTGGCCGAGACGAAACTGATGATGAACACCGAGCTCAAGCCCACCGCCGGGGCGGCGAGCACTTTCAGCAGCCAGAGGACGGCGTGTTCGATCATTCAGTGGAGTATGAGGAAGGCGGGAAAGGTCCATTATAATGAGGAAAATACTTTGCAACGACACAATACGCTGAGCCCGCTACCCGGGCTGGCGTATGCGCCCTGCCCGCCGTGGCCACCCGCCGCCGGGACAGCCACACGCAACCGGCGCCGAGATCCGTTCCATCACGCCGGCCATCATGCCCGCTTAAAACACTGTCCGCAGACCATGACCGACTATCTCAAGAAAATCCTCACCGCCCGCGTGTATGACGTGGCGACCGAAACCCCGCTCGAATTCGCGCCGGCCCTGTCGAAGCGTTTCGACAACCGCATTTACTTCAAGCGCGAGGACATGCAGTCGGTGTTCAGCTTCAAGCTGCGCGGCGCCTACAACAAGATGGCGCACCTGTCGGAAGCCCAGCTCAAGCGCGGGGTGATTTGCGCCTCGGCCGGCAACCACGCCCAGGGCGTGGCGCTGTCGGCCGCCAAGCTCGGCTGCCGCGCGCTGATCGTGATGCCGACCACCACGCCGCCGGTCAAGATCGATGCGGTCAAATCGTTCGGCGGTTCGGCGGTCGAAGTGGTGCTGCACGGCGACTCCTACACCGACGCCTACAACCACGCCATCACGCTCGAACAGGAACAGAAGCTGACGTTCGTGCATCCGTTCGACGATCCGGACGTCATCGCCGGCCAGGGCACGGTCGGCATGGAAATCCTGCGCCAGCATGCGGGACCGATTCACGCGATCTTCATCGCCATCGGCGGCGGCGGCCTGATCGGCGGCATCGGCGCCTACGTCAAGCAGATCCGGCCCGACATCAAGATCATCGGCGTGCAGACTTTCGACTCGGACGCCATGGCGCGCAGCCTGAAGGCCGGCACCCGTGTGACCCTGCCCGACGTCGGCCTGTTCTCGGACGGCACCGCAGTGCGCCTGGTGGGCGAGGAAACCTTCCGCCTGGCCCAGCAATATGTGGACGACATCATCATCGTCGACACCGACGCCATCTGCGCGGCCATCAAGGACGTGTTCCAGGATACCCGCAGCATTCTCGAACCGGCCGGCGCGATGGCGGTGGCCGGCGCCAAGGCCTACATCGAACGCTCGGCATTGACCAAGGAACCGGTGCGCGGTGAAACGCTGGTGGCGATCGCCTGCGGCGCCAACATGAATTTCGACCGCCTGCGGTTTGTGGCCGAACGGGCCGAGCTTGGCGAATCGCGCGAAGCGGTGTTCGCCGTGACGATTCCCGAGCAGCGCGGCAGCTTCAAGCGCTTCTGCAGCCTGATCGGGCCGCGCAATGTGACCGAGTTCAACTACCGGGTCAGCGATTCGCGCGAGGCACACGTGTTTGTCGGCGTGCAGATCGGCAGCAAGGGCGAATCGGGCACGCTGGCGCGCAGCTTCGAGCAGAACGATTTCAAGACGCTCGACCTGACCCACGACGAGCTGGCCAAGCTGCACATCCGCCACCTGGTGGGCGGCAAGAGCGCGCTGGCGCAAGACGAACTGCTGTATCGTTTTGAATTCCCCGAGCGGCCGGGCGCGCTGATGCGCTTCCTCGACAGCATGGCGCCGAACTGGAATATCTCGCTGTTTCACTATCGCAATCAGGGCGGCGACGTCGGCCGCATTCTGGTCGGCTTGCAAGTGCCGGCCGGCGAGATGGAAGAGTTCCGCCTGTTCCTCACCACCCTCGGCTACCGCTGCTGGGACGAGAGCAACAACCCGGTATACAAGCTGTTCCTGGGCTGATTGTAATGGGCGAACGCGACTGCTTGTGATGGGCGAACGCGCCATGGATTCCCGCCTGCGCGGGAACGACCTTTGAAGGTGCCAATTCCAAACACTATGACCACCACCCCTGACCACTCCCCCCTCGGCAAGACTTCCGCCTACCTGACCCAGTACGCGCCCGAACTGTTGTTCCCGATTCCGCGCCAGGCCAAGCGTGACGAACTGCAACTGACCGGCACCCTGCCCTTCTTCGGCGTCGACATCTGGAATGCCTACGAACTGTCGTGGCTGAACCTGCGCGGCAAGCCGCAGGTGGCGATCGCGACCATTGTGGCGCCGGCCGATTCGCCCAACATCGTCGAGTCGAAATCGTTCAAGCTCTACCTCAACTCCTTCAACCAGACCCGGCTGGCCAGCAGCGACGCCTTGCTGGCCCTGCTGCGCGCCGACCTGGCCAAGGGTTTCGGCGCGCCGGTGCAGATCACCCTGACGCCGCAGGACGGCTTCTCGACCCTCAAAATGGGGGAACTCGACGGCCTGCTGCTCGACCGCCTCGATATCGAGGTCGACCAGTATTCGCCCGCGCCATCCGTGCTGAAAGCGGCGCATGACGAGGCGCCGGTCGAAGAAAGCCTGGTGTCGCACCTGTTCAAGTCGAACTGCCTGGTCACCGGCCAGCCCGACTGGGCCAGCGTGCAGATCCGCTACGTCGGGCCGCAGATCGACCAGGAAGGCTTGCTGCGTTACCTGATCGGCTTTCGCGAACATAACGAATTCCACGAGCAATGCGTCGAACGCATCTTCGTCGACATCCTGCGCCAGTGCCAGCCGCAAAAGCTGGCGGTCTACGCGCGCTATACCCGCCGTGGCGGGCTCGACATCAACCCCTGGCGCAGCAATTTCAGCGCCGGCGGCTTGCCGCCGAACCTGCGCAACGCGCGCCAATAAACGGTCCCCGACCGGCCGCGCCGGCGGTCTTGACGCGTCCTGTCGGAAATTGCAAGCAGGCAGCAATCTGTGCTTGCCATTATTTCCGTTCGGGAATAGTGTTGACCCAAATCGAGACCGGGCTGGTTCTTTTGACGACATCGCCGTCCGGATCCATTTACAATAAAACAACAGCCGCTGCTGGCCGTGGCGACCATTGTCAATTTGATGGCGCGCCCCGATATCGGTTGTATAGACGGCACGCTCTACTTTTTGCTAAATTTTTGACGGAAAATATCGCGTTTTACAGGTAAACACGGGAAACCACGGCAACAGGACCGGGCGCGAAACTCGCTTCATTGTGCGAACGCAATGCCGGATCCTCGACAAGCGCCAAAACGCTCAGGGTGTGGGCGCGATTTCCCATGTCAGGGGGCCGAAACAGGCCTATAATTCTGGCTCGCAAGCACCTTTGTGCGTCGCACCATCGACATCGTGTTATGACTAACCTCAGCAAAATACTATCTCTTGAGAACGTTCTGCTCGACCTGGAAGTGTCCAGCAAGAAGCGCGCTTTTGAACAAGCCGGCCTGATTTTCGAGAACAACTGCGGCATCGCCCGCTCGACCGTTTCCGACAATCTGTTCGCCCGCGAACGGCTCGGCTCCACCGGCCTCGGGCATGGCGTGGCGGTGCCGCACGGCCGCATCAAGGGCAGCAAGAGCCTCAAGGCCCCGCTCGGCGCCTTCGTGCGCCTGGCCGAGGCGATTCCGTTCGAGTCGCCCGACGCCCAGCCGGTGAACCTGCTGTTCTTCCTGCTCATTCCCGACCACGTCACCCAGCAGCACCTGGAAATCCTGTCCGAGATCGCCGAAATGTTTTCCGACGACGCCTTCCGCACGGCGCTGTCGACCGATCCCGACCCCAAGTCGGTGCATGCCCGCATCGTCAATTGGCAACCAAGCCTGCAGGCGCTGGGTTAAACTTTCCCCGACGGGGCGCGCGCCGCGCCTCCCCTTTGAGAAGATTGACCGATGCTGCAAACTCCGCTGACCATCCAACGGCTGTACGACGACAACCGCGAGACCCTGCAACTGGGGTGGTTTGCCGGCTTTCCGGGCGGTGAGCGGCTCATCTCGGGCGATGTCGCCTCGGCCGCCGACCAGGTCGGCCACCTGAACCTGATCCACCCTGGCCGCATCCAGGTGTTCGGCCACCAGGAACTGACTTATTACCACCGGCTCAAATCGGGCTCGCGCAGCCACGTCATTGGCGAGCTGATCGCTGGCGGTCCGCCGGCCCTGATCATCGCCCAGGGCCTCGACACCCCGCCCGACATCCTCGCCATCTGCGACGAGCAAAACATTCCGCTGTTTTCGACCCCGCTGCCGGCCGCCCAGGTGATCGACTTCCTGCGCGTCTACCTGTCGAAGAAGCTGGCCCAGCGCATCATCATACACGGCGTGTTCATGGACGTGCTGGGGGTTGGCGTGCTGATCACCGGCGACTCGGGCCTGGGCAAAAGCGAGCTGGGACTGGAACTGATTTCGCGCAGCCACGGCCTGGTGGCCGACGACGCGGTCGAATTTTCGCGCATCGCGCCGAACATGATCGAGGGCCGCTGCCCGCCGCTACTGCAGAACCTGCTCGAAGTGCGCGGCCTCGGCCTGCTCGACATCAAGGCCATCTTCGGCGAGACGGCGGTGCGCCGCAAGATGCGCCTGAAACTCATCGTGCACCTGGTGCGCCGCAGCGCGCTGGAAGAAGAAGTCGAGCGCCTGCCCTTCCTGTTTCCCACCGAGGACGTGCTGGGCCTGCCGGTGCGCAAGGTGGTCATTCCGGTCGCGGCCGGCCGCAACATCGCGGTGCTGCTCGAAGCGGCGGTGCGCAACACCATTCTGCAATTGCGCGGTATCGACACCTTGCAGGAATTCATGGAACGCCAGCGTCTGGCGATGAGCGCGGATTAAGGCGCCATTACCGCATCGACCGGAGACACCGCGCCAGGTCACCGAGAGGTTTCTCTGCCCAGTCTAGCGACGCTCGCGCCGCGACACCGGCCCCTTTTCCGGCCATGTCTTTCGCAAATCGAAATCGTCGTCCCGGCCCACATTGGGCATATTTGCAAGCGCATCGGGAAACCCCAGGCGCCGCGACCGTTTCAGCGCGAGATTCAGCTTTGCGCGGCGCGCTGCACGTGCGCCGCGTGACATCAAGGCACTATTTCTCACTATGTCCACCTGTTGCCGATACGTTCAACATTAGAGAATCGCGTCGGGCATTAGTTCATTGAAAGCCAGCGGCCGTTCATGCGTTTGCACCGGCGAGCCTACAGCGGCTTGATCATCAATACGAAGGGAGCACCGTACATGTCCGGCAAGGGTCGCAGCACGGCGAAGCCGGCCTCGCGGTAAAGCCGCCCGGCCGACGCCATCAGTGTCGAGGTGTGCAAGGCCAGGCAAGGCGCGCGGTCACGCCTTGCGCGCGCGATGCAATCGTCGAGCAGCAGGCGGCCGACACCACGGCCGCGGGCCGCCGGCAGCACTGACATGAAGCGCACGATGGGCCAGCCGGCCTCGAAGAAGTCCGGCCGGCTCTGCTGCGCGCCGACGTAGCCGACCGCGCCCAACAACTGCCCGTCGGCCTCGGCCACGATCACTTCGCTGTCGCCGGATTTTTCAGTCAGCACCCCCAGCCGCGCGGACAGCGCGTCCCAGCCGGGCAATACGGCCGCCATTTCCTGCCAGGCGGCGCGCACCAGGGCGTCGACGCCGGCGCGATCGACGTCGGCATAATCGCGGGTCAAAACAGGGGCATGCAAGGTCGATCCTTTCAGAAAAATACCGTCGGACGGCGGCCCCGTCGAGGGCGCACCACGCGCATCGCCGAGAAATGGCGGGCAATCACAGCCCAGCTCGCCTTACGCGGTCAGGCCGCATGCGGTATCATGATTTTATGCGCATCGTTCTCATTACTGGTATTTCCGGCTCCGGCAAGTCCGTGGCCCTCAACGTCCTCGAAGACGCGGGTTACTACTGCGTCGACAATCTGCCCCCGGCGCTGCTGCCGAGCCTGATCGCGACCCTGGTCGACGAAGGCACCGACCGGGTCGCCATCGCGGTCGACGCGCGCAGCGCCGAATCGCTGGCCGGCCTGCCGGTCAACGTCAAGGCGCTCAAGGATCAGGGCCACGACGTCAAGATCATGTTCCTGACCGCTAACACGCATTCGCTGGTGGCGCGGTTTTCCGAAACGCGGCGCAGCCATCCGCTGTCGCACCAGTTGCGTCCGGATGAAAATCCGGCCTCGCGCCGCACCCTGATCGAATGCATCATGGAAGAGCGCGAGCGGCTCTCGGCGATCGAGCAGCTCGGCCACGTGATCGACACCTCCGAACTGTCGGCCAACAAGCTGCGCGCCTGGATCAAGGAGCTCGTCGAGATCGAACGCGCGCCGCTGACGCTGTTCTTTGAATCGTTCGCCTTCAAGCTCGGCGTGCCGCTCGACGCCGACTTCGTGTTCGACGTGCGGGCCCTGCCCAATCCGTATTACGACCTGACGCTGCGCCCGCTGACCGGCATGGACGCGCCGGTGGTGGCCTTCCTCGACGCCCAGCCGAGTGCGGCCGAGCTGCTCGAGGATATCCGTGCCTTCATTGAAAAGTGGCTGCCCTCGTTCAAGACCGACAACCGCAGCTATCTGACGGTGGCGCTCGGCTGTACGGGCGGCCAGCATCGCTCGGTCTACATGGCCGAGCGGCTGGCGGCGTATTTCAGCCCGACCGAGCGGGTGGTGCTGCGGCACCGCGAACAGTCCTAGCCGCTCGCCGGCGGCGCCCGCCGCGCCGCCTCATTGCGCCGGCGCGGACGCGGTGGCCCGCATGACCGGGCCGGCCTTTTTAGGCTGCAGCATCGCATCGAACGTCTCCCCCGCCACCATGCCGTCAAGCAGCGCCACCACGGCCTGCGCGCCACCGTGCGCCGCCATCCAGGCTTTCACCGCCGCCGTGGCCTGGCAATAAATCGCGTTCGCCACCGCCTTGTCCTGCGCCATGTACGCGTTCCACTGGCGCTGGGTGGCGAGCTTGTCGAAGCTGTCGACGCCGCGCCAGCCGGGCGCGCAGCGGCGCGTCTCGCCCAGCTGGGTCGCGACGCCCTC
>JBDSTZ010000661.1:0-15328 GCA_039927975.1 Massilia sp.
GGACGGGAAGGCGGCGCCGGATCACGCCGCCGGATGCGCGCACGCACCGGTCCACGCGTCGAGCGTGGCCAGTGCGAAAGGCAAGATGATCAAGTTCGTCTCCTCGTCGATGTCGCTTCTTGGCGACATTGTGTTATCGATAACCCGTCCAGTGGGGCTGATTGTATTTGAGGTTAGAAGAAATTGATATATGTATTTATTAGTTTTTCGTATATCAAGTTGGCATAGATCTACGGGCAGTGTTGGCGGGAGAAGCCCGCGTTTTCGCGGGGACTTCCTGGCTGGACGGGGAAAGCGGGTCGGGCGCGTGGCAGAAAAAATCGGGCGGCGAAATAGCCGGCGCTGGTCGGGCCGAGCGGCGGAGACGAAGCGCGCGTGATCGATATCCTGACGAGTCGCGAGAAGCTTCACGTTACAAATGACGGGATGCGAACCGGCACTCGCGCGCAGCTTTCGACACCGGCGCGACCGCCAGCTGCGCCGCGACGAGATTCATGTAATGTCAGTGCCGATGGCAGGCACGCACATCGATGTTTGGGGCTACGCCGAACGCAGATTGCTCGTCTCGACCAAATGGGCGAAAATACAACTAATGCAAACTGAAGGAAACACGATGTCGACGCTTCTTGAAACTGGTCATCGCATCAACCTCGAAAAGACCTCGCCAGGTCTGAAGCGGGTTCGCATTGGCCTCGGATGGAAGGTGAACGCGGCGGAAGGCGAAGACTTCGACCTGGACTTGTCGGTTTTCCTGTGTACCAAGAACGCGGGCGGCGATCCAGTCATGCTCAGCGATGCTCACTTTGTTTTCTACAACCAGCTTAGCTCGCCGGACGGTGCGGTCCTGCACTCGGGCGACAACCGAACTGGCGACAAAGATGGCGATGACGAAGTCGTCACCGTCGACCTTACCAAGGTCCAGGCGGAAGTCGTGGAGCTGCCTATCGTCGTCACTATCCATGAGGCCATCGCACGCAAGCAGAACTTCGGCCGCGTCAACGATGCCTATATCAAGGTGTACAACGATCAGACCGGCGCAGTGCTCGCGCAATACGACCTCAATGAAGACTACTCGGACAAGACCGCGCTGCAATTCGGATCGCTATATCGCAAGGATGGCGAATGGCGCTTTCATGCGGTTGGTGCCGGCTACAAAATCGATTTGGCGACCTTCATTCGCAAGCTCGGCGGCACTGTCTGAGAACCGCAACGCCGCCTCTGAAATGATGGAACTGAACGACGATCACGTCTGGCCGTTGTTCTCGATCGATCTCGTCAATGGTGCGCACGAACTGTAGCGTTCTGCCTCCAACCTTTCACATCGATTCTGCTCAACTCTTCAGCTACCGTTAAATCGAAATTTCTTCAATTTTGTGCGCAGCGAAGCTGGATTGTTATATGTAGGGGTAATAGTCGGGTGAAATTATACGGACGAGAAAAAGGCCAGCGCGGAGGCTGGCCTGATTCTTTCATTCAATTGGTCGGGGCGAGAAGATTCGAACTTCCGACCCCTTGCACCCCATGCAAGTACGCTACCAGGCTGCGCTACGCCCCGACGAGGTTCGCATTATATCAGAGCCGCGCGCAATGTTGTCATTCCTTCTGAGGTCAACACGCATCCGCCCGCGCCACGGAACCATCGCCCGCGCCCTCCCTCAAACGATCGCGGCCGCGCCGCTGCGACCATGCGCCCAGGCATCACACGACAAGCGTACCGGGCGGCAAATTGCCGGGCAATCAGGTATGATTTAATTACGAAAAATTGCTTTTGAATAAGCTTGCACAGGAGTCAGGGGGTTCCCGCTATGGATAGCCAGAACAGCGACACGACGCGTTTTCTTTCGACCGGCGTCAAGGGGCTCGACACCATCCTCGGTGGCGGGCTCACCAGCGACCGCCTGTTCCTGATCGAAGGCGAGCCGGGCACCGGCAAGACCACCCTCGCCCTGCAATTCCTCTACGAAGGCGTGCGGCGCGGAGAATCGGTGATCTACATTACGCTGGCCGAAACCCGCGTCGAGCTGCTCGCCGTGGCCCAGTCGCACGGCTGGTCGATGGATGGCATCCACGTCGAGGACATCATCCCCAACGAGAACATCCTCCACCCGGACCAGCAGTTCACGATCTTCCACCCGTCCGAAATCGAGATGGGCTTGACCACCCAGCGCATTCTCGACACGATCGAAAAATTCAAGCCGACCCGCGTGGTGCTCGACTCGCTGTCCGAACTGCAGCTGCTGGCCGAGAGCCCGCTGCGCTACCGGCGCCAGGTGCTCGCGCTCAAGCAGTACCTGGCCGGCAAGGGCTGCACCACCCTCTTCCTCGACGACCGCACCGCGCTGTCGGGCGACCTGCAGGTGCGCAGCGTGGCGCACGGCGTCATCACGCTTGAACTGATCAACCAGGATTACGGCTCCGAACGGCGCCGCGTGCGGGTCGTGAAGTACCGCGGCGTGGCCTTTCGCGGCGGCTCGCACGACTACAAGATCGTCACCGGCGGCCTGGTGGTCTACCCGCGCCTGATCGCCGCCAGCACGCGCGTGGACATCGAACGCCAGCAGCTCTCGAGCGGCATCGAGAAGCTCGACCTGCTCACCGGCGGCGGCCTCGATGAAGGCACCAGCACCCTCATCTCCGGCCCGCCCGGCACCGGCAAATCGTCGCTGTGCGCGCAGTACGCCTACGCCGCCACCCAGCGCGGCCAGAAGGCCGCCATGTTCCTGTTCGAAGAGGCGGCCAACAACCTGCTGCTGCGTTCAAAAGGCCTCGGCCTCGACCTGCGCGGCGCGGTCGCTGCCAAGCTGCTGTCGATCCAGCAGGTCGATCCGGCCGAGATGGCGCCCGGCGAATTCATGCAGGCGGTGACCGACGCCGAAGCCGACGGCGCGCGCGTGATCGTCATCGACAGCCTGAACGGCTACCTCAAGGCGATGCCCGACGAGCGCTTCCTCGCCACCCATCTGCACGAGCTGCTCACCTACCTCGGCCAGCGCGGCGTGGTCACCATCCTGGTCGGCGTGCAGCCGGGCGTGATCGGCGGCTCGATGAGCACCACCGTCGACGCCAGCTACATCGCCGACAGCGTCATCATGCTGCGCTACTTCGAGGCGCGCGGCAAGGTGCGCCAGGCGATCTCGGTATTCAAGAAGCGCGTCGGCCTGCACGAGCGCAGCATCCGCCTGTTCCAGATGAGCGCCAAGGGGATCCACGTGGGCGACGTGCTGACCAATTTCCACGGCATCCTGACCGGCGTGCCGACCTTCGAAGAAGGCTGCGACTTCAATTTCGACGATCCGAGCGACTAGGCCGGCCATGGAAAAGCGCGTTCTGATTTACGCTCCCACCGGCCAGGATGCCATGCTCGCCTCGAAGATGCTGAGCATGGCCGGGGTCGACAATCTGATCGCGCCCACCGCCGCCGAACTGGCCGAGCAATTGCTGATCGGCGCGGGCGCCGTGCTGACGGTGGAGGAAGCCTTGTCGAGCGGCGGCTTGAAGACGATCGGCGAATTCGTCCAGTGCCAGCCCAACTGGTCCGACCTGCCGATCGTCCTGCTCACCAATCGGGGCCCCGATTCGCTCAGCGTGCGGCAAGCCATCGCGGTGCTCGGCAACGTCACCCTGCTCGAACGGCCGGTGCGCACGCTCACCCTCATCACCTCGCTGCAGTCGGTGCTGCGCGCGCGCGACAAGCAGTACCAGGTGCGCGAGACCGACCGCCGCAAGGATGAATTCCTCGCCAGCCTGGGGCACGAGCTGCGCAATCCGCTGGCGCCGATCCGCACCTCGATGAGCGTGCTCACCCACATGTATCCCGACCAGTCGCCGGTCAAGAAGGTCAGCGAAGTGATCGAGCGCCAGGTCACCCATCTCACACGCCTGGTGGACGACCTGCTCGACGTCGCGCGCATCAACAGCGGCAAGATCGCGCTGCAGCGCGCCAGCACCACCTTCGCCGCCATCATGGGGCATGTCACCGAGTTGTGTTCGGGTCCGGCGGCCACCAAGGGCATCAAGCTGGTGTTCGACCTGCCGGAGGACACCATCACCCTCGACGCCGACTACGCGCGGGTGGTGCAGATCGTCGCCAACATCCTGTCGAACGCGATCAAATTCACGCCCGTCGAGGGCACCATCGGCGTGCGCGCGCAGGTCATCAAGGGCTGCCTGGAGATCCGCATCAAGGACAGCGGCATTGGCCTGGAGCCGGCCGCGCTCGAACGCATCTTCTCGATGTTCGAGCAAAGCCGCCCGCCTTCGGGCCAGATCGCCAGCGGGCTTGGCATCGGCCTGTCGCTATCGCGCCAGTTCGCCGAGATGCATGGCGGCAGCGTGAAGGCGTACAGCGAAGGGCTCGGCAAGGGCAGCGAATTCGTGGTGTCGCTGCCGATCCTGTCGAGCGAGCCGGCGCCGGCGCCGGCCAGCGCGGAGGTGATCGAACTGCCCGACCACCGGCCCAAGGTGCTGGTGGTCGACGACAATCGCGACGCCGCCGATTCGCTGCAGGCGCTGCTGGAGATGGAAAACTGTAATGTGGCCACCGCCTACGACGGCTTCCAGGCCGTCAAGGCGACCGAGCAGACGATGCCCGACGTGATCATCATGGACCTGGGCATGCCAAGCATGGATGGCTACGAGGCGGCGCGCCGCATTCGGCGCCAGCCAGGTTCGAAGGAAGTGCTGATGATCGCCCTCACCGGCTGGGGCCAGAGCGAGGCCCGCCAGCGCACGATGGAGGCGGGGTTCGACCATCACCTCATCAAGCCGGTCAATTTCGACGAGATCAGGCAGCTCGCCAGCGGGCATTTGCATTCGGGCCAGACGCTGCGCCGGGTGGTGTAGCGCCGCCGACTGGCCGGCCATTGCGCGACGCGCCGGCGCCGACAGTGCATGCCGCGCCGCCTCCCGTTTGCGGCGTCGCGCGACACACCGCTACACCGTCTCCATTATCTCGATCAGGCGCCCCAGGTCGACCGGCTTGACCAGGTGCGCGTCGAAGCCGGCGTCTAGCGCGCGGGCGCGGTCGCTTTCCAGCCCATACCCGGTCAGCGCCACCAGCCGCAAGCCGCTGGTGGACGGATCGGCGCGCAGCCGGCGCGCCACTTCGTAGCCGTCGATGCCGGGCAAGCCGATGTCGACCAGCGCGATATCGGGCAGCCGCTCGGCCACCATCCGCAATCCCTCATAGCCGTCAATGGCGGTGCGCACCTTGTACTTCTGCGCTTCGAGCATCATGGCCATCATTTCGCGGCCGTCCTGGTTGTCCTCGATGACGAGCACCTGGTCGCGCGCGCCGGCTTCTTTCGGCGCCTGCGTCCCTGCGTTGACCACGATCGCCTGCGCGCGCGGCAGGCGCAGCTCGAAAGTGCTGCCCATGCCGGCGCCGTCGCTGCTCACGCCGATATGCCCGCCATGCATGTCGGCCAGCCGCTGCACCAGCGCCAGCCCCACGCCCAGGCCACCCTGCGAACGGTCGAGCGTGCGCGCGCCCTGCACGAACAGGTCGAACACGAACGGGATCAATTCGGCGCTGATGCCGATGCCCGAATCGCGCACCCGCAGCACCACCTCGTCGGCCTCGACCCGCAGGGTCACCGCGATGGTGCCGCCCGGCGGGGTGTACTTGATCGCGTTGTCGAGCAGGTTGGCGACAATCTGTTCGAGCCGGGTGGCGTCGGCGTCGACCCAGGCCGGCTCGGTGCCGGCGCTGATGGTGTGCTGGGCTCCGCGCCCGCTCTCGCCCAGCGTCACCATGTAATTGGCGATGATGGTGTCGAAGCGCAGCGGCCGGCGTTCGAGCAGGATTTTGCCGGAATGGACGCGGCCAACGTCGAGCAGGTCGTCGACGATGCGCGACAGGTGGCCGCTCTGGCGCCGGATGATGTCGCGCGCGCGCGCGGCGCCTTCCAGCGCCAGCCCCTGGTGCGCCAGCACGCTGGTGGCATTGACGATGGCCGCCAGCGGGTTGCGCAGTTCGTGCCCCAGCATGGCCAGGAATTCGCCCTTGGCGCGGTTCTGGTGCTCGGCCAGGTTGCGCGCGGTGCGCTCGCTGGCGAACAGCGTTTCGCGCTCGCGCTCGGCCTGCTGGCGCGAGAGCTTTTCCTGGTTGATCACGGCGGCGGCGGCGGCGATCGCCGCCTGCACGCCATCGACTTCGGCCACGCCCGAGCTGGCGCGCGGTTCGACCGCTTCGCCGCGTCCCATCGCCATCGCCGAGCGGGCGGCGATGTCGATCGACTGCGACAGGCGGCGCGCGAAGAACAGGCCGGCCACCGCAGCGCAGACGATGGCGGCGGCCAGGCCGGCGATCGAGACCCACAGCGCGTTGCGGGCGGCGGCCTCGATTTCGTCCTGCGGCACGCCGACCGCCACCGTCCAGCCGGACAAGTCGGAGCGCTGCAGCACCGTGTAGAGTTTCAGGTTGCCGTCGCGTTCATTGCGGATCACGCCCACCTGCTTGCCGCGGATCGCCGCGCGCAGGTCGGGCCGGGCCTCGCCGCGCGCCTCGACCGCGCCCACGCTGCGCTGGGCGATCACCAGGCCGTTGCGGTCGAACACCCCGGCCATCCAGCCGGCCGGCGCCTCGATCTGGTTCAGCACGCGGGTGAAGTGCTCGACCTTGAAACCCTGCGAAATGACGTAGCGCTTGCCGGCGGTGGTCTGGACCGGCACGTCGACCACCACCAGCTGCTGGCCGCTGACGGCGCCACGGATCAGGTTCGACACCTTCGGCACCCCGGCCGCCAGCACTTGCGCCACCCGTTCGGCGGCGGCGTGCGAGTCGGGCATCGGTGAGCCGTAGGGGACGGCGGTGCTGAGCAGGATGCTGCCATCCTCGTCGAGCAGCGTGGTGTAGGTCGAGCCGGCCTTGTCGGCGTAGCGCGCCTTTTGGTAAAAGGCTTCGAATTCGCCCTTGGCCAGGTGGTTGGAGGTGGCCAGCATGCGCACCGCCGCCTCGGTGTTGCTCAATTCGCGATCGACGCTGACCAGCGAGATGCGGCCCAATTCGCGCACACCCTTGAGAGCGGCGTCGCGCTCGGCCGTGAGCAGCATGTGGAGCGAGATAGCGGAAAACACGATCACCGGGACCAGGATCGCCGCCACCATCAAGGCGAGGTAAGCGCGGATTTTCATCGCTGCGAGGGCAAACTGAATTTCATTCTGCCAAGAACCTTTGCGTAACTGTGACATTTAGAAACAAATGCTCATAAGTATCATAATTTATTTTGGTCGGCGAAGCACGCACGGTAGCGGGCCACACGTCTTGTTGCCCGCCGGCCGGCGCCGTTTGCCGGCGCTCGCACATGACCGTCAGGCCGTAGTGTCGCGCGAAATTTGACAATCGGCGAAGCGCCGGCGCCCTACTTCCAGTCGCCGCGCAGCGCCAGCACCTGCTGGAACAGATATTCCGGCGTGGCCTCCTGCGGCGCGACCGGGTCGCCGACCGCCAGCGCCAGCTTCGAGCGCGGACCGCGTGTGAACGAGCGCTCGAACAGCTTGCCCGGGTCGCGCGTGAGCATGCTGCCCCACAGGCCGCGCAGCGCCATCGGAATGACCGGCACCTTGCTGCGCTCGACGATCTTGGCGATCCCGCCGCGGAACTCGCTCATCTCGCCAGTGCGTGTCAGCTTACCTTCCGGGAAAATGCAGACCAGGTCACCGTCGTGCAGCGCCTTGGCGATATCGATGTAGGCCTTCTCCATCAGCCACGGATCCTCCTTCGCCGGCGCGATCGGAATCGCCTTGGCGGTGCGGAAGATCCAGCCGAGGAAGGGCGTCTTAAAGATGTTATGGTCCATGACGAAGCGAATCGGGCGCGGGCTGGCCGCGCCGATCACGATCGCGTCGACATAGCTGACGTGGTTGCAGACCAGGACCGCCGGGCCCTCTTCCGGAATGCGGTCGATGTCGACCGTGTGCACGCGGTGGATGGTATGGATCAGCATCCACGCCAGGAAGCGCATCAGGAATTCGGGCACCAGCGAGAAGATATAGATCGCCACGACCGCGTTGAGGATGGCGGTGGCGAGGAACATCTGCGGAATCGTCGCGCCCAGGCTCAGAAGCAGCATCGCCACCAGCGCCGACGCCACCATGAACAGCGCGTTGAGGATGTTCATGCCGGCGATCGTGCGCGAAACGTGGGCCGGGTCGCAGCGGGTCTGGATCAGGGCGAACAGCGGCACGATGAACAGGCCGCCGAACACGCCCAGCAGCACGATGTCGGCCAGGATGCGGAACACGCCCGGCTGGTGCAGGAGGCCCATCATGTCGACCGCCGCCGTGCCGGTGTAGGCCACGCTGGCGAAGTACAGGTCGATGCCGAACACCGACAGGCCGATCGAGCCGAATGGCACCAGGCCGATTTCGACCTTGTGGCCGGACAGGCGCTCGCACAGCAGCGAACCGGTGCCGATCCCCAGCGAGAACACCGTCAGCAGCAGCACGAACACGCTGTGGTCGCCGTGCAGGTAGTCCTTGGCGTAGACCGGGAACTGCGACAGCACCAGCGCGCCGTAAAACCAGAACCACGAGTTACCGAGCATCGACAGGAACACCGTGCGGTTCTTGCTCGAGAAGGCCAGGTTGCGGAACGACTCGGCGATGAAATTGCCGCTGATTTTGAGTTCGGGCGCCGGCGCCGGCGACAGCGGAATGCGGTAGCTGGTGACGAGACCCAGCACGGCGACAAGCAGCGCACCGCCGGCCACCAGCTCGATTCCCCACGGCTTGTGCACCACCAGCAGCGCGCCGATGATTTCGCCGAGCAGGATGCCGACAAAGGTGCCCATCTCGATAACGCCATTACCGCCGACGAGTTCTTCGGGTTTGAGATTCTGCGGCAGGTAGGCGTATTTGACGGGGCCGAACAGGGTCGAGTGGACGCCCATGCCAATCACCGCCGCCACCAGCAGCCACAGGGTGTGGCTCATCCAGCCGACCGCGGCGACCAGCATGACCACGATCTCGAACACCTTGACGATGCGCGCCAGGCGCGACTTTTCGACCTTGTCGGCGATCTGGCCGGCGGTCGCCGAAAACACCACGTAGGGCAGGATGAACAGGGCCGGAATGACGATATTGAGCAGCGCCGGCTTGATCGTGGTCCAATTCAGCGCGTCAAAGGTCAGCATGACCAGCAAGGCGGTCTTGAACAGGTTGTCGTTGAAGGCGCCGAGGAACTGGGTCCAGAAAAAGGGCGCAAAACGGCGTTGTTTCAGCAGGTCGAACTGGTTCGATTGGCTCATCTGGTTAATCTCTCCACGGCAATGTGCGTACACTACCTCACATTGCTTTCATAAACAAACAATGTTTCCACCTGTAATGTAGTTGCGCAATCCGCTACCGTCGATGATGTGGCTCGATACTTTTCCGCTAACACTTGCCAGCGGCGCCGCGCGGATCGATGATGGCGTTGCCAATCCGGCACGCCACCTTGATCGCCATCATGAAAATCCTCCCCGCCTGCGCCCCCTTGCTGCTGGCCCTCGCCTGCGCCGCCGGCCACGCCGCCGACCCGAGCGGCGGCTCCAACCTGTCGAACGGCTCGGCCCTGGTGGCCGAGGGCTCGGCCGAGGTGATCGGCGGCTCGCTGTCGGCGGTAGCCTTGTCGGGCGCGGTGGTGGTGGTCAGCGTGGAGGCCGCCGGCGAGGCCAGCGTGGTGCTGCTCAAGGACGCCTCGAACGGCGCCGAAGTGTCGCTGCGGATCAGCGGCGAGCTGCTTCACAAGGCCTCGGTCGGCGCCGGCGCCGCCATTTCGGTGGTGACGCTGTCGACCGGCTACCTGCTGGTCGCCTCCGGCAAGGCGCTCGCTTTTGTGCCGAACGCGCTCGGCAAGCAGCTGATTCACCATTCGCGCGTCGAGCGGAGCGGCGCGTGAGCCGGCGCTGGCTGCGCGCCCTGCTGCTGGCGCTGTGCGCCGTGCTGGGCCAGATGGCCCATGCCGGCACGCCGTGCGAAGAGAGCAGGAACGATGCGCAGACCTTCGTCAAGGCGATGAACCTGGCCGACAAGGTCTGGCAGAGGCTCGAACAGTCGGACGCCCAGATCGCCGTGATCGCCCGCGTCGGCCAGGACCTCTCCGGCTACGGCCTGCGCTACTCGCACATGGCCTACGTGTGGCGCGACCATCCGAAAGGACGCTGGCTGGTGGTGCACGAGTTGAATACCTGCGGCACGGCCGAATCGGGCCTGTTCAACCAGGGACTCGGCAATTTCTTCCTTGATAATATGTTCGCCTACGAGAGCGTGATCCTGATCCCCGGCGCGGCCAGCCAGGCCAAGCTGGCCGCCATGCTGGCCTCGCCGGCCGCGCTGCGCCTGCACGGGTCCAGCTACAATATGCTGGCCTATCCGTTCGCCACCACTTATCAGAACTCGAACCAGTGGGTGCTCGAAACCTACGCCGCCGGCATGAGCGAGCTGCCGGTCAAGGACCGCGCCCAGGCCCAGGCCTGGCTCAAGCTGGCCGGCTACCAGCCGATCACGGTCGACATCCCCGCCGTCAAACGGCTGGGCGCGCGCATGTTCCGCGCCAACGTCGCCTTCGACGACCAGCCATTCGGTCGCCGCATGGACGGCCACATCGACACCGTCACGGTCGATTCGGTGCTGCGTTTCGTGCGCCAGCGCGATCCGCAAGCGCGCGAAATCACGGTGCGCTGACTAGAACACCCACAGCCGGTCGGCCGGCATCTGCAGCCAGTAGGTGCCAGCGTCGAGCCGATGCTTGGAATACGCGCGCAGATGCAGGTCGCCCTGCACGAACAGGCATTCCCAGCGGTCGCCAAGGTACATGCAGGTCAACAGCGGCAAGGCGAGCGCGTTGTCGGCCGCGCTCGCGCTCACCCGCACATCCTCGACCCGGATCAGGGTGGCGATGTCGTTGCCGCGGTTGGCGCCGCGGGCCGACGCTTGCAGCCTGGTGTCGCCGATGTTCACCTGCGCCCCATCGCCATTGCGGCTGACCAGGGTCGCCGGCAAGCGGTTGTTACTGCCCATGAATTCGGCGGTGAACAGGGTGTCCGGCGTCTCGTACATGCTCTGGGGTGAACCCTGCTGCTCGATCTTGCCGTTATTGAGCAGCAGGATGCGGTCGGAGATCGCCATCGCCTCGGCCTGGTCGTGGGTCACCATCAGCGCCGACAAGCCGAGCCGCACGATCAGTTCGCGCAGGAAGGCGCGCGCTTCCTCGCGCAGCTTGGCGTCAAGGTTCGAGAGCGGCTCGTCAAGCAGGATCACCGGCGGGTTGTAGACCAGCGCGCGGGCGATCGCCACGCGCGGCTGCTGGCCGCCCGAGAGCTGGTGCGGAAAGCGCGCGCCGAGGTGGCCAAGGCCCAGCTGCGACAGCACTTCGTTGACCTTGGCCTCGATCTCGGCCTTGCCCATCTTGCGCAGCTTGAGGCCGTAGGCGACGTTGTCGAACACCGTCTTGTGCGGCCACAGCGCGTACGACTGGAACACCAGGCCCAGGTTGCGCGCCTCGGCCGGCATTTCGGTGCCGGCGACGCCGTCGAACACGCGGCGCGATCCGATGTCGATGCTGCCCAGGCGCGGGCTTTCGAGCCCCGCGACGGCGCGCAGCAAGGTGGTCTTGCCGCTGCCCGAAGGCCCCAGCAGCGCCACCACTTCGCCCTTTTGCAGGTGCATCGAGACGCCCTTGAGAATCTGGTTGGTGGACGCGCCGCTGCCGTAGTCGAGGTGCAGGTCGTTGACGGTCAATTCATTCATGATGAGTCTCGCTTATCTTCTGAGTGTTGTTTTAGTTGTGCAGCTTGACGCCGAAGCGCAGCGCGATGCCAAGGCCGATCGCCACCAGGGTGATGTTGATGAACGAGAGCGCCGCCACCAGGTCGGTCGAGCCGCCGGCCCACAGCGACACCAGCATCGCGCCGATCACTTCGGTGCCGGGCGAGAGCAGGTACACCCCGGTCGAGTATTCGCGCTCGAAGATCAGGAACACCATCAGCCAGGCGCCCATCAGGCCGAACTTGATCAGCGGCAGGGTGACGTCGCGCGTGACCTGGCCACGCGAGGCGCCGACCGCGCGCGCCGCTTCTTCCAGCTCCGGCCCCACCTGCAGCAGCGCGGTCGAGATCAGGCGCATGCCGTAGGCCAGCCACACTACCGAGTACGCCAGCCACAGGGCGAAGATGGTCGAGCGCACTTCGCGCAGCGCCGGAATCAGGTGGGCGCTAAGCCACACGGCGACGCCGCTGTCGCTCATTTTGAGCAGGCTGTCGAGCCAGCTCGGCACGAACAGGAACACCCACAGGAAGGCCAGGCCGGCCAGCAGGCCGGGAATTGCGCGCGGCACCAGCACGCTGTAATCGAGCAGGCGGGTGATGCCATCCGCCTTGCGGTGCATGGCCAGCGCGATGGCGCTGTAGCAGGCCACCGCCAGCGCGCCGCCGACCACCCCGATCAGCACCGTGTTGACGATGCCGCGCACCAGCGAAGGCTGCTCGAAGATGTCGCGGAAGTGCTGCAACGTGAGCACGTCGCCCAGCTTGACGCCCTCGCCCCAGTACTGCACGAAGGAGCGCAGCACGATGCCCGACAGCGGCAGAATGATCGTCACCAGCAGCCAGGCGCCCAGCAGCGCCAGCGCGACCCATTTCCAGCGGCCCAGCGGCATCGCCTTCTGGCGCGCGCCCTTGCCCTTGATCGAGACATACTTGTTGGCCGACTTGAGCAGCCAGCGCTGCATCATCACGAGCGGCATCGTCACCATCACCAGGCACACGGCGACGGCGGCCATCAGGTGGTAGGACGGGGTGCCCAGCTTATTGGTCAGCTTGTACAGATAGGTCGCCAGCACCAGGTGGCCCTCGGGGTCGCCCAGCACCAGCACCAGGCCGAACACTTCGAAGCCGAGGAAGAACACCAGCACGCCGGCGTAGGCCAGCGCCGGCATGATCATCGGCAGCGACACGTTCATCATCACCTGCAGCGGCGAGGCGCCAGCCACGCGGGCCGCTTCCTCGACGTCCGAGCCCAGGCTTTTCAGGGCCGACGAGGCGTACAGGTACACATGCGGCACGTGGGTCAGGCCGGCGATGATGACGATGCTGGTGAAGGAATAGATATTCCAGGGCACGAAGCCGAGCAGCTGCTTGGCCCACACCGAGTAAAAGCCGACCGGCCCCATCGAGACCACGTAGCCGAAGCCCATCACCATGGGCGAGACGAAGATCGGCACCAGCAGCAGCGGCGAGATCGCGCCGCGTCCGGGCATGTCGGTGCGCACCATCAGGAAGGCCAGCATGCCGCCCAGCGGCACCGCGATGGCAGCCAGGCCGGCCGCCAGCAGCAGGCCGTTCTTGAAGGCCAGCGTGAAATCGGGGTCGTCGAAGATGAAGCGGTAGGCGTCCAGGCCGAGCGTCTTGGCCGGCATGAAGAACGGCGCCGACAGGAAGCTCTGGTAGAAAATCAGCAGCAGTGGCACGAACACCGCGATGCACGTGAGGGTGACGACCAGGCCGCGCGGCCAGTTGAGGCGCGAGCGGGGGCCTGTCAAGGTAAGTGTCGACATGGTTTTATCCTGTGAGGGGGCGGTGTGGCGAAGCCTGCGCTTCGCCACGCTGACGGACTTACTTCTTGCCGGCGCTGTCTTTCCACTGCTTCAGAAAGGCCATGCGCTTGGCCGGCGCCAGGTATTGCAGGATCACCGGGTGGACCGGGATCGGCTTGACGTTCTTCTCGCCGATCAGTTTGATCAGGTCGGCCGAAGTGGTCTCGCCCTTGACGTCGGCGCGGATCGCGTACAGCTTCGACTCGTTGGCGATGATGGTCTGGCCGCGATGCGAGAGCATGTAGTCGAGCCACAGCTTGGCCGCGTTGACGTTCTTGGCGGCCTTGTTGATGAACAGGACGCGCGACAGGATCAGGGTGTAATCCTTCGGCATCACCACGCCGAGCGAGGGGTCGGTCTTGGCGCGCACCAGCGCGTAGGAGCCGAGCACGTTGTAGCCGATCAGGTTCTCGCCCGACGAGATCCGCTCAAGCATGGTGCCGGTCGAGGACTGCACCCGCAGCTTGGCGGCGCCGAAGGCGTTTTCCAGCGCCGCGAACTGCGCGTTCTCGTGCGAGTCCTGGGTCATGAACATGAAGCCGACGCCGGATTTCTCGATGTCGTAGGTGGTCACCTTGTCCTTGAACTTGGGCGTGGCGATCAGCTTGGTGAATTCGGCGTGCGTCTGTGGCACTTCCTTGGCGTCGAGCAGGCGCTTGTTGTAGACGATGGCGGCCGGCTCGAAGGTCGTGCCGTAGGCCATGTCGCTCCACATCGCCCATGCGGGCAGCTTGGGCGCCTCGACCGATTTGTAGGCCAGCGCGTAACCGTCCGAGGCCAGGCGCAGCTGCAGGTCCATCGCCGACGACCACATCGCGTCGGCGGTGGCGCCGCCGGCGGCCGCTTCCGAGATGAAGCGGTTGTACACCTCGGTCGAATTCATGTCGTTGTACTCGACCGTGATGCCGGGGTACAGGGCGTTGAAGTCCTTGATCAAGGGCTGCGTGGCCTTGCTGTCGGTGGCGCCGTAGACCACCAGCTTGCCCTCTTTCTTGGCGCCGTCGATGATTTTCTGGTAGTCGGCCGGGTAGCCGGCGGGTACCTGGGCGGCGGCGCCGAACGCGGTTGCCGCAAACACGCTGGCCATGGCTGCGCGCACAACTGTCTTGGTGAAGTTCATAGTCGTCTCCTGTTACTGCGTTTGTTGTTGGGTGCTGCGGGGCCGTCTGGCCGCCGTTTATCGCACCAGTTTGAATTGTCTTGCGGTGCGCTCGTAGTCGGCCACCGCCTTGTCGATATAGCGCGTGAGCGCCGCTCCGGTAAGACTGAACGGGTAGAAGCCGTAGGCGGCGCGCAGGCCCGCATACGCCGGGTCGGCCTGGGCTTTGTCGAAAGCCTTGACCCACTTCTGGTAGTCGGCGTCGGACACCTTGGAGCCCATCCACAAGCCGCGGATCACGGGCCACACCACGTCGACGCCCTGCTCGCGCGCGGTCGGCACATCCGACAGCACGCCGGGCAGGCGCTGTTCGGACAGCACCGCCAGCACGCGCACCCGGCCCGGCACCGCGTACAAGGTCGCTTCGGACGCGTCGCCCGAGACCACCTGCACGTAGGACGCCTGCATCGCGGTGAAGGCTTCGCCGCCGCCTTCGAGCGCGACGAAGCGCAGCGCCTTGGGATCGACGCCGGCCTTGCCGGCCACCAGCGCCATCTTGAGCCAGTCCTGGCTGCCGACGGTGCCGGAAACGCCGATAAGCACGTCGCGCGGATTGTGTTTCAGCGCGGCGAGCAGATCGGGCAGGGTGCGGTAGG
>JBDSTZ010000662.1:0-3801 GCA_039927975.1 Massilia sp.
GCGGCGACAAACACGCCGGCGTTATGGCGCGCCTCGACCAGCCCGCGGATCGCCAGCGCGATCATCGCTTCGCGGATGGTTGCGCGGCTGACGTTGTAGGTTTCGGTCAGTTCGCGCTCGGACGGCAGCTTTTGGCCGGGCAAATAGCGTCCCGCGGCAATCTCCTCAGCGATGGCGGTGGTGACGCCTTGGTACAGTTTGCGGGCCGAATTAGTCGTTGTCATGGTCTTGCCGGAGAAAAGCTCAGATTACAGAATTCAGGGACGCGGCGCAAGGGCAGGGACCTGGCGCTGGCCTGGCGCCGCCAACGCCTTATCCTCGTCACTGGCGTCGCCTCGGTCAGCGGCGATCACAACGTTCCCTTCGGCGCAATGACCGGGTTCCCGCGCCACCGCTGCCGCCGCAAGTGCGTCGCCACCAAAGCTTGGCCCTGTTGTCATCAAAGCGCCACCGTCAGGTCCTCGCCCTTGCCATCGTCACAGTGCCGCCGCTACTGCCGTCCCCCGGCTTTCGCCACAGCGCACGATCCGGCCGCCGTCACGCGTCCTCATGTGCGCCATTACAGCGCCGCGTCCCCGCGTACATATTTGTATACCGCCGCGATGTCCTCCTCGCCAAAGCCGGCCTTCGCCGCGCCGGCGAAGGTGGCGTGCGCGGTCCTGGCGGTCGCCAGTTCCAGCGACATGGCCTGCGCCGCGCGCGCCGCGTAGTCCAGGTCCTTGGCCATCAACCGCACCAGGAAGTTGGGCGTATAGTCGGCGCTCATCATGCGCGCCGTGACGGTCTTGACCAGTGGGCTGGCCGGCGCGCCCGCCATCAGCGTCTCGACCGCCTTGGCGCGATCGAGACCGCTGCGGTCGATCATGGCCATCGCCTCGGCCAGCGAGGCAAGCTGCACGCCGCAGACGAAGTTGTTAATCAACTTGAACATCGCGCCGCTGCCGATTGGGCCCAGCGGCGTGATCGATTTGCCCATCGTCGACAGCAGCGGCGTGGCCCTGGCCACCACCTCCGGCAACCCGCCTACCAGAAAATTGAGTTCGCCGGCCGCCGCCTGGCTGCGGCTGCCCGTCACCGGCGCGTCAAGACAGGCGCATTGCCTGGCCGCGCCTTCGGCCGCCCAGCGCGCCACCCACTCGGTCGACAGGGTGCTCGAGTCGATGCAGATCGCACCCGGCCGGGCGCCATTGAAGGCGCCGTTCTCACCCAGCCACATCGCGCCGGAAGCGTCGTCGTCGGCCACCATGCAGACAATGAAGTCGGCCCCGCGCGCAGCTTCGCGCGGCGATTCTGCGATGCGGGCGATGCCCTCGAACGGCGCGGCCTTGTGCGGATTGCGGTTGTAGACCGCGACGGTGTATCCGGCTTCCACCAGCTTGCGGGCCATGCCGGCCCCCATCAGCCCGAGTCCCAGGACGGCCACCTTGGCCTGTGCGTTGTTGTGCTGTGCGCTCATGTTCAGTCGTTCTTTGCTCAAACGGTTGGAAGGAAAAGCCGGCTCTGCATCCACTGCCGCCGGCGCCGCCGCCTCGATCTCCGCGCCGGTATTGGCAGCGTGGCGGCATGGCCGGCCACAGCCTATTCTATGATATCGAAGTCCTTGAGCTTGTTCTCGTTGATGGTCAGTCCCAGCCCCGGCAGGTTGTCGTCGAGGTTGATGTAGCCGTCGGTCGGCAGCGGCTCGCCATTGAAGCAGTACCAGAACAGTTCATTACCTACTTCGACATCAACGGCGGGGAAAAATTCAGCCATCGGCGAATTCAGGCTGGCCATGACCAGGTGGTAGTTGTGCATTTGGCCGGCGTGCGGGATCACCGGGATCTGGTGCGCCTCGGCCAGCGCGGCAATCTTGCGCGCCTGGGTGATGCCGCCGACCCGGTTGGTGTCGAACTGGATCACGTCGACCGCGCGCGCTTCGATCAACTGGCGGAAGCCGAACAGGGTGAATTCGTGCTCGCCGCCGGAGATCGGCACGCGGCCGCATTTTTTCAGTTCGGCGTAGCCGTGGATATCGTCGGGCAGCACCGCTTCCTCCAGCCAGCGCAGATTGTATTTTTCGAGCAGCGGGATCATGCGCTTGGCGTAGTCGAGGTTCCAGCCCATGTAGGCGTCGGCCATCACGTCGATCTCGTCGCCGACGGTCTCGCGCACGGTCTTGACTAGTTCAAGGTTGCGCTGCATGCCGGCCGCGCCGTCGGCCGGGCCCCAGCCGAAGCGCAGCTTCATGGCCTGGAAGCCTTCGGCCTTGTAGCGCGCCGCCTCGCGCGACAGTTCGTCGAGCGGCATCGAATACAGGCGGCTGGCGTAGACCGGAATGCGCGGCTTGGTGCGCCCGCCCAGCAGGCGGTAGACCGGCTGCCTGGCCGACTTGCCGAGCAGGTCCCACAGCGCGATGTCGACCGCGCTGATGGCCACCATGCCGATGCCCTTGCGACCGAACGCCATCGTCTTGCGATACATATGCTGCCACAGGAATTCGGTGTCCCACGGGTCGGCGCCGATCAGCAGCGGCTTGAGGTACAGGTCGATCACCTGCTTGGTCACGCGCGGCGAGAGCGCTGCATTGCCGATGCCGACCAGGCCGTCGTCGGTGAAGATCTCGACGATCAGCCAGCTGTGGAAAGTGAAGGTGCCCATTGTCGCCTTACTGAGCATGGGGGCGACGGCGTCCATCGGGTTGGTGCAGAAGTTCGGCGGCAGCGGAACGGTCTTGCCGCGCCATTCGATGACGCGGGTGCGGATATTCGTAATCTTCATACTGCGGTCCTGGTAGTTGTCGTGGTGCGGGAAATAGGGAGGAAGGTGAGCGCCTTGATGTTCGGGATCAGCAGGCAGATCACGATGAAGGCGGCGATGTGCATCGAGCCGGTGAGGATCAGCGCCGGCTCGTACGAGTAGCCGTGGTCGCGCATCCAGCCGACGATCTGGCCGAGTGTGACGCCGCCCATGGCGCCGCCGAAGCCGACCAGGCCGGCCAGGGTGCCGACCGCGCGGCGCGGGATCAAATCGGTTGGCAGCACCATGATCAGGGTCGACCACGATTGCTGGCCGAAGAAGGCGAGGCTGAACAGGAAGATCACCACCGCCACCGATTGCGTGTGCGGCGCCAGCATCACCCACGGCATGAGCGCGGCCGACAGCCCGAGCGCGATCTTGCGGGCCCGGTTGACGCTGGCGCCGCGTCCGAGCAGATGGCTCGACAGGCTGCCGCCGACCAGCGCGCCCAGGCCCGATGCCGCGTACGGAATCCAGCCGATGCTGCCGGCGGTCTTGATATCGAGGTGGAAGGCGTCGAACAGGTACTTCGGCAGCCAGAAGAGATAGAAGTACCAGGCGCCGTCGCTGAGGAACTTGGCGAAGATGACGGCCTTGACTTCGGTGTGGGCGAGGATCTGGCCGAGCGTGATCTTGTCTTCTGTCGCATCGGCGGCGCCCGCATCGGCCGCCGCTACGGCCGGCGTGCGGTAGGCCGACATCCACCAGAATACCCACAGCAGTCCCATACCGCCGGTGAGGAAGAACACCCAGCGCCAAGGCGCCAGGCCGAACCAGCCGGCCTGGGTGAGGATCAGGGCGATCAGCGGCGGCGCGATCACGGCGCCAACGGCGGTGCCGCCGTTGATGATGCCCATCGCGGTGGCGCGGTCCTTGGCCGGGAACCATTCAGTGACGGCGCGCGTGGCGGCCGGAAAACCGCCGCCTTCGCCCACGCCCAGCAGCAGGCGGCTGGCGGCCAGCGCGACGATGCCGCCGGCCAGGCCGTGGCTGGCGCAGGCGAGCGACCAGAACGCCATGATGAGG